>DASTFJ010000053.1:0-9563 GCA_035708745.1 Thermomicrobiales bacterium
ATGGAAGCGGCTCAGCCATCATGCAGTCAGACTACACCGCGTCGATTCGCAGAACAAATGTTCCCGCTAGTCAAGGAGCTCCGCGAACGCGTCGAGATTCGCGAAGACCGACGGGCCGCCGCCGGTGTGCAGATAGATGATTGCGTCGTCCGGCCCGAACATACCGGCGCGCACGTCCGCAATCAGCGCCGCCATCGCCTTGCCGGTATAGACCGGATCGAGAATGATGGCCTCGGTCCGGGCTAGTAAGCCAATTGCAGCCATTCCTGCGTTGGTAGGAATGGCGTAGCCCTCGCCTACCTGCGTGTCATCGATGGAGATCTCGTTCAGCTCGAGACGGCGGTCCGAGCCAAGCAAATCGAGTGTCTCGTTCGTCAGTGGGAGGGCTTCCTGAGCAAGCTCTGCCGTGGTCGCCTCGACGGCCACCCCTCGTATCTCGAATGGAGCGTCGAAGACGAGCGCACCGGCAACGAGTCCTGCCTGGGTGCCCTGGGAGCCGGTCGGGAAGTAGAGCCGCTTCGGTTCGATGCCGTGCGCTCCGATTTGGTCCATCAGCTCGGCGACACAACGAACATAGCCAAGTGCTCCGATCGGCACGCTACCGCCGGTGGGAATCGAATAGGGCGTTTCGCCCTCTGTTTCGAGCAGCTCGACGACCCGGGCCATCTCGGTCTTGCGGTCGCCAGAACCGTCGACGAGGTGGACATCGGCGCCCAGCAGCTCGTCCAGCAGCAGATTCCCGGTCAGCTCGGCGTTCCGGCGGGTATCGAGCACGAGCACGCATTTCAACCCCGCGATTGCCGCGGCTGCGGCAGTCTGCCGGGCGTGGTTCGATTGGGCCGCTCCCTCGCTGATGAGCACGGTCGCGCCATTGTCGATCGCATCGCCAGTGAGATATTCGAGCTTGCGCGACTTGTTCCCACCGAACGCGAGTCCGGTCATGTCATCCCGCTTGATCCAGATCTGCGGCGCGCGATCGCCCAATGCGCGCTCCAGATTGCCGGCGCGCACGAGCGGCGTTGGCAGAAACGTCAGTGGATAACGTGGAAACGCCTCCAGCCGCTGCCAGATATTGTGCTCGGTGACCAATTGCTCCTCCTTCATCGCGATATCGCGGGCGCGGTCTCGAACCGGGCGCTTGAAACGACCGATATACTTCGGCGTGATATTCGCACGAGAACGCCCAGGGAGTCCGCAGCATGGTGCAGGCAGCAGTCGAACCCGGATTGATCGGGGAATACGAAGACCGGTTCGCCGGTTCGCAGCGGATGCACCAGCGTTCCGCCAAAGCGCTCGCGGGCGGTATCGCGCACGACGGCCGGCACATCAAACCGTTTCCGCTTTATGTCGATCACGCGCAGGGAGCCTACAAGTGGGATGTCGATGGCAATCGCCTGATCGACTATGCCATGGGCCACGGTTCGCTGATCCTCGGGCACAACCATCCCGAGGTCATGGCCGCCGTGCACGAGGCCGCGGACAAGGGCACGCATTTTGGCTCGGGGCACGAAGCCGAGATCAAGTGGGCGGAAAAAGTCACCGAGCTGATTCCATCGGCCGATCTGGTGCGCTTCACCGCGTCCGGCACCGAGGCCACCCTGCTGGCGATGCGACTGGCCCGCGCCTATTCCGGCAAGCCGACGATTCTCAAGTTCGAAGGGCATTTCCACGGCTGGAACGACTATCTCATCAAAGGTGAAAAGCCGCCGTTCGAGAATCCCGGCAATCCCGGCGTGCCCGACGAAGTCGGCCGCACCGTGGCCGTGCTGCCCTCCGACGACTTGGGCATGGTCGAAGAGCGTTTGTCGCAGAGCGACATCGCCGCCATCATCATCGAACCGAGCGGCGGCTCCTGGTCCTCCATTCCGCTCGAAGTCGATTTTCTGCAGAATCTGCGCGATCTGGCGACCAAAACCAACACGATTCTGATCTTCGACGAAGTCATCACCGGCTTCCGTTGGTCACCGGGCGGGGCGCAACGTCGTTTCGATGTTATTCCCGATATGACCACCATGGCGAAAATCCTGGCCGGCGGCTTCCCCGGCGGCGCGGTCGGCGGACGAGCCGACATCATGGAAGGGCTGATCTTCAAGGACGCCGCGTGGAATTCGACCAGAAAGGTCATACACCCGGGTACTTACAACGGCAACCCGGTGGCCGCGACCGCCGGCTATACCTGCCTCGGCATCTGCGCCAATCCCGAGATTCAGATCTATTGCGACGATCTAGCGGCCCGTTTGCGCACCGGAATCAACACCGTGCTGGAGAACCGGAATATCGACGGGTGCTCGTGGGGCGAATCATCTGTTTGGCACGTGATGCTCGGTCAGAAGGTCAAGAACCGCACCGCCGGCGACATGCGCGCGCCGGAAGGGATTCCCTCGGATGTACTCAAGGCCAGCGGCGGCTCGCCACTGGTCAACTCGCTGGCGATCGCGATGGCGCTGGAAGGCGTCGATCTCTTCCACGGCGGCGGCTTGCTCAGCATCGCGCACACCAAGGACGATATCGATTTCACGGTCGAGGCGTTCGACAAGTCGCTCACGCGTCTTGAGGCTGACGGTCAGCTCTAGCGGACTGTCGTCATTAAAGTGCAGAGATGCGGCCCTGGCGTTCAACGGGCGGCGCCGTCCCGCATCTGGCTCAGAGCCAACGTGGAGGTCGTCTGCCGCTTGCAGGCGATGCCGGATGTTTCCCAGTGTCCGATAGGTCGAGCGCGTCCCCGATCTGCCGCTCCGAAACCAGGCGCCGGCTCTTCCTCGACCCACTCCCCTCCTTGCGTTGCCTCTCCATTGCCCTCCGGGACGCTCCGTCCAATCTCCTCGCCTCTAGCCACCGCCTCCGCCACCGCCCGGCCCACCGGCAGCGATCGACCATCTTCTCAGGCCGCAGGGAGGGCGCCGGCATAATCCTCCCGTAATCCGGTGAGCACAGCGGCCCCGGCGATCTCCCGGAGATGCTCGGCGGCGCCGAACAAGCGTGCGGCCGGTCCCGGTCTGCCAGCCTCCAGGGTAAGGCAAGCCAACACCGTCAGTGTTACCGCCGCGCGCCACCGGTCCCGCTGGGCTCATGAGCGGGCCGGGCACTCCGCCAGGCTGGCCGCAGCCCCTGGGTAGTCGCTTTCGACGAACGCCACGTCGGCGCGGTGGAACAGGCCGCGACCAACTCGATGGCCAGTGACAGTCCCTCAAGATCGCGACAGATCTGGGCAATAGCATTGGCACTTTGATTGTCGAGAATCAGCAGCAGGGCGCGTGGCTGTACGGCGCTTCGCAGGGCATCGAATGGCGGGATGCGCGGATCCCTTGCCAGACCAAGGGCAGTGGCAATGGCACGCAGCACCTTCGCCAATCTGGCTGAGCTCCTGGCATCGCCGCGTGTACGGCCGGAAAAACCAGGGAAGCCGATTTAGGAACCTTGATGGCGAATAAGCACTAAAAACAAGGACGTTGCAGAAGCAGTGGAGCGTCGCTCGCACGATGGCCACCACAACCCTTGTGTCCCAGGACTTCGAGTTACGTTCAGATTGACCGGTGGGCGATAATGGAGTGACCCCGCACGATGAGCAAGGAGGCAGGCAGACATGGTATCCCAACAGGGCGATTTGGCTTTACTCGATCATCCGGTCGCGCAAGAGCTGCTCCGTTCTCCCCTCCCGGCCCACCTGGCCTACGTCAGAAGCGATGGCGCACCCGATGTGGTGCCGATCGGCTTCCACTGGAACGGCAATGAGTTTGTGCTCGGCACGTTCCCGAACACCGTGAAAATGCACGCCCTCCACGACGGCGACAAGGTGGCGCTTTCGATCGACTCCGATTCGATGCCCTACAAGGTGCTGCGCATCCGCGGCAACGTGCGCACCGACGTTGTCGATGGCGTCGCGCCCGAGTACGAGGCGATGACCCGGCGCACTCTGGGCGACGAGGCGGGAGCGGGCTGGATCGAACAGATGCGATCTATCACCGCGACGATGGCGCGGATCTTCGTCACGCCGGAGTGGGTCTGCGTGCAGGACTTTCAGACGCGCTTCCCAAACGAGCTGGAGCGGGCCATGGAAGCCGTCACCTGAGGTCACGGCTCGGCTGCTGCCAACGCCGGTGGCGTCACTCCATGTTGGTTCGAAAGGAAAGTACCTCGGGAAGTCCGCCGCGCGGGGATCGATCTGGCGGTGGTCAAGCCACCAGCGGCCAAGGCCATATTCGTCTTGCTGCCCCGTCGCTGGGTCGTCGAGCGGGATTTTGGCTGGATCAGCCGCTTTCGCCGTTCGGCGCGCGACCAGGAACGGTCGCCGAGCCCTTGCAGGGATTCATTAGGTTGCCTTGAGCGTGCTCATATGGACGCGGATTGTTCCCGTCCTGGAAGAGCTATAAAGTGCATACCGGCCTCGAAGGGTCCGCTACGCGTCATTCGCGGAATGTGGCGTAGCGGGCAGGCTGGGAGTTCGTCCCCCGATTTCTCGAAGCATCAGCATTCCTGGATGAGGCGCTGGTAGTCCTCCTCGGTATCGATATCGAAGGGAACCGGACGGTCGAACTCGACGAGATGGACCCGATCCCAATGCGTCCTGACGATCGAACGCGCGCCGGTGTCACCGGTGAGCGCCAGCAGTTCTCGATCGTATCCCCGCCCGAAGACAACCGGACTGCGCGCATCTCCTTGCCAGGATGCCATGGCGATCGCATCGACCCGTCCATCGAAAGCGGAGAGCACGCGCATAAGGTCATCGCCCGAGAGATCCGGTTGATCCCCGAGCATCAAGAGCGTGCCGGTACGGTCCGGGTCGGCCTTCGCGACGGCTTCGACGATCGAGGAGCTCTGTCCCTCGACTGCACGCTCGTTGACGATCGCGCGCGCACGTCCCAGCTCGATCTGTTCGAGAATGCCGGGAGCAGCTTCGCCCAGGACGACGAGCACCTCCAGCAGATCGGCCGCGAGAGCCGCGTCGATCGCCCATTGCAGCAGGGGCCTGCCTCGGTAGTCCAGGAGTTGTTTCGGCCGGCCGAGCCGGCGGGAGAAACCGGCAGCAAGAATTGCTCCAGTTACCCCCGGCATTCTGCTCATGATCTACACGCGGTCGCGGATGTTGCCGGTCGCGGTGGTGAGCGGTTGGGCGTCACGATTGTGACGGACGGCGATGATCTCGGCCAGGATAGAGATCGCCATCTCTTCCGGCGTGCTGGCGCCGATATTGAGCCCGATCGGGCCGTGAATCCGCGCCATCTGCTCGTCGGTCGCGCCGGCTTCGGTGAGACGCACCCGGCGGTCGGCGCTGGTCTTGCGGCTGCCGACCGCGCCGATATAGCGGGCATTGGTGCCAAGCGTGCCCATCAGCGCCGGTTCGTCGAACTTCGGATCGTGGGTCAGGATCACCACGTAGGTATTGCGATCGATCGGCACCTGCGCAATGGCGTCCTCCGGCCAGCCCTGTATGAGCTCATCGGCCATCGGGAAGCGCTCTTCGGTCAGGAGCTTGGCGCGGGCATCCGTCACGATCACCCGGAATCCGAGTTCCTTCCCAAAGGTCGCGACCGATTGCGCGACATGCACCGCACCGAAAATCAGCAAGGTTGGCGGAGATGGGAAGCTTTCGAAAAAGAGCTCGAACTCACCCGCGTCGATCGCAAACGATTCGGTCAGCGAGCGCTCATCATCGAGCAAGCGCTTCGCCTCGGGAATTGCCAGCTCGTCGAGCACCCGGTTTCCCAGCGAGCCGACGATACCGTCCGGCATGACGGCGAGCTTGTTGCCCGCGCCATCGCCCTTGACCACGGTCACCATCGACACGGGTACGGAGCCGGCAATTGCCTTGCGGACGGCAGCAAAGACCGAGGCGGAATCGCTCATTCGACGGTGACAGGCTCCACGAAGACTTCGATCGTTCCCCCGCAGGCCAGCCCGACGTCCCAGGCCATTTCGTCGGTAATGCCGAAGCGGATCAGCTTCGGCTGTCCCGTTTTGATCACTTCCTGGGCTTCATCGAAGACCGCGGTCTCGACGCAGCCGCCGCTCACCGAGCCAGCCAGATCGCCAGCGCTGGAAACGGCCATGGCGGCGCCCACCGGCCGCGGCGCCGATCCCTCGACCTTCACCACCGTGGCGATCGCGACCTTGCTGCCGTTGGCATGCCATTGATCAATGTCGTGCAGCAGTTCTTTCACGTTTTCTTCCTCCCTGATTCAGGGGTTTACCATCCACCATCGGCCCGATATTGACGGCCAGATGACCGCGGGCAGTGACGAACGGCTTAAGTGCATACGAATCGGCCGATGCCGGCTGGATGCTGCGATTTGCGCGCACCGGCGGCGTATCTTCGACATCGCTGAGAAGCTCGGCCAGCGCTTCCAGGCTTTTGAGATTGTGGATTGGCAAAAAGGCGTCGACGAACGGCAGCGCCGCCCGGATGCCCTGGGTGAGCGGTTGGTATCCTGGCGCCCCAAGCAACGGGTTCAGCCAGATCAGCCGCCGGCATGAGCGCTGCAAGCGCGCCATCTCGGTGGCAAGCAATTGCGGATCGCCGCGGTCCCAGCCATCGGAGATCATCACGACGGTGGCGCCGGAGCGCAGCACGCGGCGACTCCATTCATAGTTGAATGCCTTGATCGACTCGCCGATGCGAGTCCCGCCGGACCAGTCGTGTACGGAATTGACGACCTGCTCGATGGCGGCGTCGACATTCTTCTTGCGCAGCTCGCGCGTGATACGGGTCAGCCGGGTGCTGAAGACAAAAACCTCGACATTGTCGAGTCCTTGCTCCATGGCGTGCACGAATTGCAGCAGCAGGCGGGAATAGCGATCCATCGACCCGCTGATGTCGCAGATCAGCACCAATGGCCGCATCTTCACCTTGTTACGCCGGCGGCGCAGCTCGATCGGCACCCCGCCATGTTTCATGCTGTGACGCAAGGTGCGGCGATAGTCGATGAAATCGCCATTGCTGGCTTTTTCTTTTCGACGCGTCTGGCGGGTGCCCAACCGCCAGTTCATCCCCGCGATGATGCGCCGTGCCTCGGCGATCTCGTCGGGTGTGAACTGAGCAAAGTCCTTTTTCTTCAGCACTTCGCGGGCGCTGAAGACGATGACGTCTTCCGGCAGCGCATCGAGATCCTGTTGATCGTCGGCGTTTTGGTCGTCGGTGTCTTCGACCGCGACGACGGCGCGTTCCTTCTTGACCGCGCTCTTGTTATCGGCCGCCTGCTTCTTGCTCGCCTGAGCCTGCTCGGCTTCGTCGCTCGGCGCCGGCGGCATATCGAATTCGTGCCGGTCGAAGAGCTCGTCGTTGGGCAGCTCCGGCTTCAGCAGGCGACGCCAGAAGCGGGAGAACGCCAGATCGAACACCGGAATCTGTTCCGGCGAGGTGACCAGCGTGGTCTTGGCGGCTGAATAGAAGTCGTCGCGCCGGCGGCAATCTATAGCAGAAACAGCTTCGACCAGATTGATGATCTGGCCGGAGCCGACATTCATGCCGGCGTCACGCAGATCGCGGCCGAGGGTCAGGAGATTCGCGCTCAACGTCGCGCTCGCCGGCGTGCGTTCGAGATAGCCCCATCTAGGCTGGGATTCCACGTTCGGCTCGTTCCACGAGAGTATTGGCGATGTCGCCGCGAACGCGGTCGACATCCTCCTGGTACTTCAAAATGACGCCCAGGGTGTCATCGACCGCCTGAGGGTTCAGGGAATTTGTGCCCAGTGCCAGCAACGCATGCGCCCAGTCCAGCGTCTCGGCCATGCCTGGCGATTTGAAGAGGTCGACATCCCGCAACCCCTGGGTGAAGGTGCAGATCTGGGTTGCCAGCTTTACCGGCGCGTCGGGCACCTTGGCGGAGAGGATGCTGAATTCTTTCTCATACGTCGGAAAGTCGATCCAGAAATAGAGACAGCGTCGCTTGAGCGCGTCGTGAATCTCGCGCGTGCGGTTCGAGGTCAACACCACAATGGGCACATGCTCGGCGCGGATCGTACCGAGCTCAGGCACGGTCACCTGAAAGTCGGAGAGCAGTTCCAGCAGAAATGCTTCCAGCTCCTGGTCGGCACGATCGACCTCGTCGATCAGCAGGACGGGCGATTTGTGGTGGGCGGCGTCGATCGCTTGCAGCAGCGGCCGCTTGAGCAGGAACTCTTCCGAGAAGAGATCCCGCCGGGCTTGCTCGCGCCCGATCTCGCCGGTGGCCTCGATCGTTTGCAGATAGAGCATCTGCCGTGGGTAATCCCATTCGTAGATGGCCGCGTTCGCATCCAGCCCCTCATAACATTGGAGTCGAATGAGCGGCGTATCGAGAATCGTCGCGAGCACTTTGGCGATCTCGGTCTTGCCGACGCCCGCTTCTCCTTCCAGCAACAGCGGTTTGCGCATCTGCAGCATGAGGAAAAGGGTGGTTGCCAGTGAACGATCGGCGATGTAGTTCTCTTGCCGCAGCGCGGTTTCGAGTGCATCGACGGTGTCGAAGGTCCGGCCGGCGTGGGCGTGCAAATGTGGCGTGGTGACAGTGCTCAAAGATCGATCACCCTGATTGGCAAAACGGAATCGCTCGCGCGCCTGCGAACGACGTATCAGAAATTATCCCGCACTTGACGGAAGGGTGCCATTGAGCATCCACGGGGGAATCGGCAATCAATGGGCGGCGGGTGCTAGTCGTTTGTCGACCCACCGTTGCCTATTGCCTTTCGCCTATTGCCTCGGATCAGCCGGCCATTTGCCGTACCAATCGAACGGTTCCGGATTCAGATTGACGACGACATTCTTGACCTGGGTGTAGAGCTCGAGTCCGTAGCGGCTGAGCTCCCGGCCGATGCCGCTTTGCTTGAACCCACCGAAGGGGGCCTCGGGCGGATTGACCGTCGGGTAGTTGATGCTGACATTGCCGGATTTGATGCGGCGCGCCAGGGTGTGGGCGCGTTTGATGTCATTGGTCCAGATAGTCGCGGCCAGTCCGAAGATCGTGCTGTTGGCAGCGGTAACGACGTCGTCTTCGGTTTCGAAGGGAATCACCGCCAGGACCGGACCGAAAACTTCGTTCTGGGCCAATCGCATATCGGACGAGACATTGCCGAAGACCGTCGGTTCGATGAAGTTGCCGTTCCGGAATTCCTCGGCGGACACCTTCTTTCCGCCGTGCAGCAGCAAAGCGCCATCCTCGACCGCGTATTCGCAGTACTCCAGCACTTTGCTTTGCTGTTGTTTGCTGATCACCGGACCCATTTGGGTTGACCAATCGAGTGGATCGCCGACGCGGATCTGACCGACCTTGTCCACATAGGTCGAGAGGAACTCGTCGTAGATCGATCTGTGCAGAAAGAGCCGCGTGCGGGCGGTGCAGCGTTGGCCGGCATTGGTGAAGATGGCGAAGAGCGAGCCGTTGACCGCCTCCTCCAAATCGGCATCGGGAAAGACGATATTCGGACTCTTGCCACCCAGCTCGAGGGTCACTTTTTTGATCGACCCCGCCGCGGAGCGCATAATCTCGCGCCCGGTTTCGGTCTCGCCGGTGAAGGCCACCTTTTCCACCAGCGGATGCGTCGTCAGCGTAGCGCCGAGTGCCTTACCCGGTCCGGTGATGACATTGAAA
>DASTFJ010000054.1:0-30565 GCA_035708745.1 Thermomicrobiales bacterium
CTGCCGATTACCCATTCCAGCCCCCCGTTCCTGGCTCGCGGGTACAATCGGCGTATGCGCCATGCCATCGCAGAGCGGCGCAATTCGATCACTCGATCTGGAGTTCTGATCTATGTCCGTTACATTTACCAAGGACGATGTCCGCGAGGGCCTCAAGCAGGTCTACGATCCGGAAATCGGCATCAATATCGTCGATCTCGGTCTCGTCTATGACGCCGATATTTCCGAGGGTGGCGATGTGCTCGTCACGATGACCCTCACATCGCTCGGCTGCCCGCTCGGTCCGGTGATCGTGCAGGAAGTGCAGGGCGCATTGAAGGCGTTCCCGAATATCGGAGATATCGACGTCAAGCTGGTCTGGAGTCCGCCCTGGTCACCGGACATGATGAGCGACGACGCCAAGGATGAGCTCGGTATGTGGTAGCCGCGGCTACCCAGTTGAGCTGGCTGAAACGGGTGTGGCGGGCGATTCCGATACGGGCGGGCCGACGGAACGCCGCGCCCGTGGAGTTCGGAGTTGCACTCCAAACTGGGTCGGCTGCTGCGAAATTGGTCGTTCCCGTCTACAATGCACCCGGCACGGGCTGCGTACTTTCACGGTACGGTGGCTGGATGCCGGGAGGGGTTCCCCGGGAACCAAATGGGAGGATCCCCGGTTCGAGGCGACCGGGTGGGGAGGGCGAGCGTAAATGGCGAAGCGGTTTTTCTCGATGACGGGTATGGCCGTCGTCGTTTTGATCGTTCTCGCTGCGTGCGGAGCGCCCTCGGATGACGGTCCAGAACCAACGGTGACCCGTATCGCCAGCCCGGCCAATGCGCCGGTGGTCACGGCGACGAGCGAGGCCGGTCAGCCAACTGCTGCACCCCCGACGGCCGAAGGCAGTCCGGAAGCCGGTGGTGACGAAGGGAACGCGGGCGGTGAGCAGGAAGTAACCGTGACCGCCCACGATATCTATTTCGATCCAGACGAAATCCATGTGAAGGCGGGGAAAGTGAAATTCGTTCTGCCGAATGAAGGAGCGGCTGAGCACGATTTCAGTATCGACGACCTGGGCATTCAGGTGAATATGCCCGCTGGTACGACCCAAACGGTCGAGGCTGATATTCCAGCCGGAACGTACGAGTACTACTGCAACATTCCTGGTCACAAAGACGCCGGAATGGTTGGAACTTTGGTGGTCGAATAGCCCACGTTTGGGTGTCTCGGAACGCGCGCCTATTGTCGGACGGGGCACGGTATGTGCGCTACACTTGCTTTGAAAATTGAACGTATGCCCTGTTAAGGTCCGTTCGTTCGGTAGTCTCGGGGAGGAAAACGGATGTCACAAAAGTCAGGTCCCGGGTGGGTCCGGGGCACCGGCAGGCGCGATTGCCCTGTTGGGTATCCGGTCAAGGGCAACGAGCCCTCGAACGTGTACTACGAGCCAGGTGACTCGGGTTACCCCCAGGTTATTCCTGAGATGTGCTTCGAGGATGCCGCTACCGCCGAGCGGGTTGGCTTTACGCATGTCGCGGGTGGCGCTGGCGGACAAGCTGGAGCGGCGGCTGCTGCTGCAGCGGCGGCCGGTTTCCTGCGACAGACAGGCGGCAGCCGCACCTGCCCGGATGGCTATCCGATCAAGGGCAACGAGCCGTCCAACATCTACTACCGACCGGAGGACCCTGGCTATGCCCAGGTGATCCCGGAGGTTTGCTTCAGGGACATCTCGGAAGCCGAAAAGGCTGGCTTCAGCCGCATGAAAGTCGAGGCTACCAAGCGGACCGAGCCAGTGGCGACAGCCCGCAAGGAAGAAGCAGCCGCCGCAGTTGCTGGCGCCGCGGTTGGCGCCGCGGCCATGAAGGCGGCTGACGCGGCGAAGGCTGATGCTGGCAGGGCCGCGGAGCCGGTGAAGGCTGCCGAGCCCGCTCGTGTTGCTGCTCCGCCGCCGCCCCCACCCCCGCCACCACCACCGGCCCCGGTGGCCGAGTCGTCCGGTGGCGGTTGGATGAAGTGGCTGCTGCCGTTGCTGGCGCTTGCCGCGCTTGCTGCCGGTATCTGGTACTTCACTCGCGATGACGACGATGACAATCCCACACCGACCGCTACGGTGGCCGCGGCTGCAACGACGGCTCCGACCACTGCTGCCGGCGGCGCGGCGACCGTCGAGTCCGCTGTGGGCTCTGCCGTTGCTGGCACTGCTGCTTCTGCTGAGGCCGGCGTGAGTGGCGCCGCGGGTACGGTCGAGGCCGTTGCGACGGGCGCGGCTGGCACAGTCGAAGCCGCCATTGGTTCTGCTGAGGCCATTCCGGCGGGCGCTGGTTCCGAGGGTACGGTCGAAGCCGTTGCTACCTCGGCGGCCGGAACCGTCGAAGCGGGTATTGCTTCGGTCGAGGCTGGCGTGTCGAGCGCGGCAGGGACTGTCGAAGCCGCTGCCACCTCCGCTGTTGGGACTGCCGAGGCGGTCGTGGGCTCGCCGGCTGCATCACCGGCCGCATCGCCGGCCGCTGCTGGCACGATCGAGCTGGAAGCGAAGGACATCGCCTTCGTGCCGACCGAACTGACGATCAATGCCGCCGATGAGCCGGTCACGATCACGATGCATAACACGGGTGCGGCGCTGCACGACTTTTCGATCGACGCGCTCGACATCCAAGTCAGCGCCAATCCAGGCGAAACCGTGGAAATCGTGATTCCGGCCGGCACCGCGCCGGGCACCTACGACTTCTACTGCAATGTGCCGGGGCACAAGGAAGCCGGCATGGTCGGTACGCTGATCGTCAAATAACGATCTCCGATAGCGCACAAAGCAGGCCGCGGGCTGATGCCCGCGGCCTGTTGCATTTGTGGGCAATGGGCTAGCGTGAGCCCGAGGAACGTTGCCAGGCAGATCGGGGACGCTGAGGTGATTCCCGACCGCTCCTCTTGCCCGCAATTACGCCTTGACTGCCTCGACGATCAACCACGCCCCCAGCGAACCCAGGGGCACACGGCGGTCCAGCGAACGGGCCGTATAGCGGATACGGATTAGATCCAGGTTGGCGCTTACGGAGACGGGCGGCCGCTTTTCCTGCAAGAGCCGTCCGATGAACCACCCCAGCTCGGACAGGCCGGTTCCTCGTTGCTCGACCGATCCCAATGCGAAGCCCGATTCGGTGAGCAATGCTTCCAGGTCGGAGCGCCGGTATCTCCGCCGCCAGCCCGATTCCGCCAGCTCCGGCAACAAGGATTCCGACCCGCCCAGGTCGTGTAGATAGCGATGCCAATTCGCGCCGTCGAGCCAGGTCGTCGGACCATGGTGGGGAACCAGTACCGTCAAGCGGCTATTGGGCGCCAGAACACGGGCGATCTCCGCCAGCACGGCTCGCTCGTCGCGCACATACTCCAGCAGATCGGCCAGCATCAGCCGCTGAAACGCGCCATCTGCAAACGGGAGCTGCCGGGCGGAGACCGACACCACTCCCGCATCGGTCGTCGCCTTCCAGGGAATATCCCGCAGGGCGACGCCGTGCCGGTTGAGCTCGACCTGAGCTGGCTCTCCCGGCGGTGTCCGGTCCCAGGCTTCGAGACGAAGGTGTTGCGCGTCGGTCACAATTGGCGGTACTCCGAACAGGCGCGACTGTACCCGACCAGCCGCGCGGTCGGCCCAACCATAGGTGTACGCACGCATGGAGCTCAATTCACTGCATCCATTAGCAGACGACGCTGCGGGCACGTTCGTGCAGCTCATATCCCAGCGCGCGTTGCCAGGTGATGGTAATACGCCGGGTCGTTTGGCGGGCCGGTTCTGGTTCGACCGCATCGCGGGTGCATCGAATCCTCGACCGAACGATGTCTCGTTCGGATTCGGAGCGTGGCTCGCCACGCAGCAACCGGTGTTCGCGCGTCAGGGGCTGAGTTTGTCGAGCTGGGAAGCCCGGGTCGACCGCGGCTCCGGGATGCTGTTGCGGCCACCCTCTCGTCTTTTCATCGATGCCGGGCTCGACCCGGCAATCGCGCGGTCCATGCCGATCCGCATCGAAGGCGGCGATGGGCTGATGGGCGGGGCCTGGGTGCCCTCCAGGCTGATGGGGCAGTACCTCGAACGCCTCGACCAGCATCTCGAACGCTCGGTGCGCCGCATGAACGATGCCGAGCTCGATGGCGCGGCAGCGATGAGCCTCATGTTCGAGGCCGCCCGGTACGCCAGCCAACACGGACTTGGCCTCTATGAAATGGTGGATCTGCTCGATCCATCTGACTCGTCGACCTGGCCTGCCGATGCGCGGGTCGTGACGCGCTCGACCGATAAGGCGCTGGACGAGCGTATTCGCCTTGCCACGCAACCGACAAAGGAACCTGGATTGATTGCCCGGCTCTTTGGCCGCGCTCGATAACGTGATTGCCATCCGGTTGCGCAGCTGCTTTGGAGTTTGTGTCTCAACATCAGTGTCACGGTACCCTGTCGTCGCAATCCGCCTGACTGTCGATATTCCGTGACGAGGGGAGTGTCTACCTCGGTCGGGGGCGAGGCGCGGGTCATTCGGAACGGCACGCGTGAAGTTGCGCTCTGGTGGCGGCGTCGGGGGCACCAGGAGGCCGCTCCACCCGGGTCGGGACGACGAGGAGTCGACCGGCAAACCTTGATACGGATCGTGTAGACTTATTTCGCGTCACGCATTAGCACTCTCTTCGTAGGAGTGCTAAAATTGCCGCAGGCAAATGAGCATGTCATTCTCGAACCGACCACGACCAACGCAAGAGGAAGTGCAGATCTCGCCGCGCCAGCAGCAGGTGCTGCAATTGATCGTGCGCGAGCATGTTTCCAACGGGCGGCCGGTCGGGTCGAAGTTTCTGGCCGAGCGCTATTCCATCGGGTATTCCTCGGCGACGATCCGAAACGAGATGGCCGAACTCGAAGCCGCCGGCTATGTCGATCACCTGCATACCTCGGGTGGCCGGGTGCCGACTGACGCCGGCTATCGCTACTTTGTCGGGCACCTGATGGACGAGGTCGATCTTCCCGCTGGGGATCAGATCATGATCCGGCATCAGTTCCGGCAAGCGGAAACCAAGCTGGAGGAATGGCCGGAGCTGGCGGCGTCCGTACTGGCGGAGATCGCGGGGAATGTCTCGGTCGTCACCTCGCCGCGGGTCGGAATTGCGCGCGTCCGGCATCTGGAGCTGATCTCGCTGCAGCCGCAGCTTGCACTCCTGATCGTGGTCACGCGCGAGAGTACCGTCCGGCAGTCGATGGTGCACCTGCCCGCCGCGGTGGAGCAAGGCGATCTGCGCGTGCTGGCCGGCCACCTGTCGGCGGAGCTTGCCGGCCAGTCGGCCGATGAAGTGCAACGCCACACCATCGGTGCAACGCCGGTGGCAACTGCTGTGCTCGACCAGATCGTCGCGACGTTGCGGCAGATCGGCGCGCCCGATCAAATTTCCGTTCGGAGCAAGGGACTGCATAACATTGTGGGACAGCCTGGCATCGAGGACGTCGATGTCCATGCGGTGCTCGATCTGGTGCAGGGTGGCGCGTTTTTGAATGCCATTCTGCCGCAGATCGAATCGGTCGACCGGGTCCAGGTTTTCATCGGACGGGACGAGCTTCCCGATCAGCTCCAGCGTTTCGGCGTCATTGTCGCCACCTATGGCGTCGACGACAACGTCAAGGGACTGATCGGGGTGCTGGGCCCAACCCGCATGAGCTACTGGCGCACGATCTCGACGGTCCGGTACATGTCACGATTGATTAGCGATCTGGTGGCGGACCTCTATCCGTCCGCCGGATAAAGGATGGTGAGGTGAGGGGATATCCGACACGTCCCGCGGATGGCGGGATGGAACGCGAGCAAGAGGCTTCCACCGCGGATGTGGAATTGGAAGCCGAGCTGCTCGAACAAAGCCTGGGCATCGCCGAGCTGGCGGCTGAGCGGGATAGCTATCTCGATCAGTTGCAGCGGGTGGCGGCCGAGTATGCAAATTTCCGCCGGCGCACAGAAAACGAACGCATTCAGGAGCGCAAGAATGCCGCTCGTGAGCTGCTCTCGCAGCTGGCGCCCATCGCCGACGATTTCGAGCGCGCGCTGAACCATGTTCCCGAGGAAGTGCAAAGCGGGAGCTGGGCGGAAGGCGTGCGGCTGATCGAAAAGAAACTGGAGGCCGTGCTCGAACGCGCCGACGTGCGCAAGATCGACGCACTTGGTCAGCCGTTCGATCCGGCAGTTCACGAAGCGGTGGTCCAGGATCCAGACAACACGCAAAACCTGGTCGTCGAGGTGTATCAGAATGGATATACCCTGGGGAACCAGCTGCTTCGACCGGTGATGGTGCGGGTGGGCAACCTTCCTGACGCCGGGTAGTCGATCGATCTCGCAGTCAACCTGAACAAAACCAACACGATCGAACGAATTCAATCAATGGGAGAACAAAGACAATGGGACGAATGATTGGGGTCGACCTGGGAACGACCAACTCGGTGGTTGCCACCATCGAGGGCGGCGAGCCGGTCGTCATTCCGAATGCGGAAGGCGAGCGCCTGACGCCGTCGGTCGTGGCGGTCACCAACAGCGGCGAGCGCCTGGTTGGCCGCTTTGCTCGCCGCCAGGCGGTGACCAACCCTGAGAACACCATTTCCTCGATCAAGCGCTTCATGGGTCGCAAGTACAAGGACCCTTCGGTCCAGGAGGACTTGAAACACGTGCCATATCAGGTGCGTGAGGCGTCCAATGGCGGTATCGAGGTCAAGATGGGAGACCGTTGGTATAGCCCGCCGGAAATTTCGGCCATGATCCTGCAGAAGCTGAAGTCGGACGCTGAGGCCTATCTCGGCGAGGCAGTCGATCGCGCGGTCATCACGGTGCCGGCGTATTTCGACGATTCGCAGCGCAATGCGACCAAGGACGCCGGCAAGATCGCCGGACTCAACGTCGAGCGCATCATCAACGAGCCGACGGCCTCGGCGCTGGCCTACGGGCTGGAAAGCAAGGCGGACGAGAAGCTGGCCGTCTACGATCTGGGTGGTGGCACCTACGACATCTCGATCCTCGATCTGTCCGAGGGCGTGTTCCAGGTGCTTGCCACCAATGGCGATACGCATCTCGGTGGCGATGACTTCGACCAGAAGATCATCGATTGGCTCGCGGACGAGTTCAAGAAGAAGGAAGGCATCGACCTTCGTAACGACCGGATGGCGCTGCAGCGGCTCAAGGAAGCCGCAGAGAAGGCCAAGATCGAGCTCTCCAGCACGCAGCAGACCGAGGTCAATCTGCCGTTCGTCACGGCCGATGCCAGCGGTCCCAAGCACCTGCAGGAGACGCTGACCCGCTCGAAGCTCGAACAGCTCGTGGGCAGTCTGATCGACCGCACCGTCCCGCCGATGGATGCGGCGCTCAAGGATGCCGAGCTGAGCAAGAGCCAGGTCGACGAGGCCATTCTCGTCGGCGGCCAGACCCGCATGCCGGCGGTGCAGCAGAAGGTCAAGGACTACTTCGGCAAGGAGCCGCACAAGGGAATCAATCCGGACGAAGTCGTGGCGCTCGGCGCGGCGATCCAGGGCGGTGTGCTCGGCGGCGAGGTGAAGGACATTCTGCTGCTCGATGTCACGCCGCTGACGCTTTCCATCGAGACGCTGGGCGGTGTGGCGACGCCGCTGATCGAGCGCAATACCACCATCCCGACCCGCAAGAGCCAGGTCTTCACGACGGCGGCCGATAACCAGCCGCAGGTCGAGATCAATGTCTTGCAGGGCGAACGTCCAATGGCCGCCGATAACAAGAGCCTGGGCAAATTCATTCTGGACGGGATTCTGCCAGCCCCGCGTGGATTGCCCAAGATCGAGGTCACCTTCGATATCGACGCCAACGGCATTCTGAATGTCACCGCGCGCGACCAGGCGACCAACAAGGAACAGAAGATCACCATCGCCGGCTCTTCCGGTCTGTCGGACAACGAGGTGGAGCGCATGGTGCGCGAGGCGGAATCGCATGCCGATGAGGACCGTGCGCGGCGTGAGGCGATCAGTGTTCGCAACGACGCTGAAAGCAACATCTACCAGGCCGAGCAGGTACTGCGCGAGCATGGCGAGGTGATTCCGAGCGAGCTGAAGGCTGAGCTCGATACGAAGATCGGCGAGCTGCGGGAAATCCTCGAGAAGGATCCGGAGAACACCGAGCGCATTCAGCCGGCCTCGGCCTCGCTGGTCGAGTCGCTGCAGAAGGTCGGTTCGGCGGTCTACGGCGCTCAGCAGGCCGCGTCCGGTAACGGCGCGAGCCAGGAGCCCGCGGGTGAAGCCGGCCCAGCCGAAGAAGACGAAGCGACCGTGGAAGGTGAGTTCCGCGAGGTTTAATCTACGATCGAACCGCGAACAACGGGAGGGCCAATGCCCTCCCGTTTTCGTGTTTCCTGGAGACGAGATTGGGCCAGAGCCTCGGCGCTCTGAGACTGGATGTCAGGAAAGATAGAGCTTCAACGCCGCCGCCAGCAGGATGAGCAATCCCACGGCGCCGGCGATCATGACCCAGCCGTTCACGTCCACATCGATGACCCCGTCTTTGGGGGCATCGGCTTCGTCATACGGTTCCTGCTCCTCAGCGGGAGCCGGCGCGACTGATGGTGCGATGGTGGAGCTCGGTCGAATGGACGGCTGCCCGGAAGTGGGAGCGACTCGCTCGAGACCGCCAAGCCACGTTGGTAGATCCGCGGCACTGACCAGCGACCCGGGATCGAGCCGCGTATCGAGCGACAATCGATCGCTAAAGGGGGTCGCCGGAGCTGCTGGCGCGAGGACTTCGGCCGTCTCGACCACCGCGATTGCTTCGACCGCGTCCGGATTCGATGTCGATTCGGAAGCGGTCGATTCGAGGGGAGTCTTAGCTGATGCGGGCATGTCGCCGTCGCGGAGCCACTCGGGCAGGAGCAGGCGCGGATCGGACGAATTCGACGCGCTCATCGAGCTGCGCCGGCGCCGGCCGAGCCAAAAAGCTCATCGCTGTCGAGCCAGATTGTCACCGGACCGTCGTTCACCAGCTCCACCTCCATGTGCGCCCCGAAGATACCAGTTTCGGTCGTCACCCCACATACGTTCAAGGCAGAACAGAACGATTCGAGCAACGGTATCGCCTGCTCGGGCCGCGCGGCATCGATGAAGCTGGGACGGCGTCCTTTGCGCGCATCAGCCGCCAGCGTGAACTGCGAGATGACCAGCGCCCTCGGTTCACCCGCGGGCAAATCGAGCACCGAGCGGTTCATCTTGCCAGCGTCATCCTCGAAGATGCGCAGATTGGCGATCTTGCTGGCAAGCTGCGTGGAGATGGCATCGGTATCGTTGTGAACCGCGCAAATCAGGATGAGCAACCCACCTTCGATCGAACCGACGACCGTGCCGTCCACCCGCACCGATGCACGACTCACGCGTTGGAGCAACGCCTTCACAGTCGCTCCAACAATCGGCGGTCGAGAATCGTGGCAATCGCCAGTACGGCGATCCCTTCTTCCCGCCCAATCGCGCCGAGGCGCTCGTTCGTCGTCGCCTTGATTCCTACGGCGGTTGGAGGAATGCCGAGCTCCTGGGAAATGACCGCTTGCATTGCGCCGATATGCGGCGCAATCTTGGGGCGCTCGGCGATCACGGTGAGATCGACATTGCCGATCTCGTACCCCGCTTCGCGAATCTGAGTCGCGGCGGCGCGCAGGATGATGCGGCTGTCGATTCCGGCGATGGCTGGGTCGCTCGGCGGAAAGAGGTGACCGATGTCGCCCAGGGCCGCCGCGCCCAGGAGCGCATCGGCCAGCGCATGCAGTACGACATCGGCATCGGAATGCCCGGCCAACCCGCGGTCCGACGTAATTTCGACGCCGCCCAGCACCAACCGCCGCCCTCCGGCAAACGGGTGGATGTCATAGCCAATTCCGGTGCGGATCATCGGCGGTCTCGCTGCATAAGCGCCTCGGCGACAAACAGATCGTCGGGATAGGTCACCTTGATATTGGAGGTCGATCCGCGCACGACGTCCACGATTCCGCCCATGTGCTCGATGAGCGAGGCTTCGTCGGTCACGGAGATGTCGTTGCGCCCGGCGAAGTCGAACGCGTCGAGAAGAAGCTGCTTGCGAAAGGCTTGCGGCGTTTGCACGCTCACCAGATCTGCTCTGGGTAGCGTTTCGGCCACGCGGCCATCCGCTACGCGCTTGATGGTGTCCGACACCGGCGCCGCCGCGATGGCAGCCCCGTGCTCGATGGCAGCAGCGACGACCGCGTCGAAAAGCGCGCTGGTCACCAGCGGCCGCGCGGCGTCGTGAATCGCGACAACCATTGTGTCTTTTGCGGTTGCTTCTATGCCGGCTAACGCAGAGTCCTGGCGGCGGGCACCGCCGGTCACCAGGGCAACCGGCTTGCAGGTAGCCAACCCGTCGATGAGCTCGGTTGCCGCGTCGCGCGAATGAACTCCACACACCAACACGATCTCGTCGATCGAGGCGGCGGCGGATGCCGCCTGGAGGGACCACCAGGCCATCGGCTGGCCACGAAGCACGGCAAAGGATTTTCCGGCATCGCCGAAGCGCTGACCCGATCCCGCGGCAACGATGATTGCCGCGGTGCTCATGACGATGCGGCGGATTGTGAGGCGCGCATCGATTCGGCGGCGGCGCGCAGGGCATCGACCGATTCCGGTGGGACCGCCACAGCCCCGAGATCGACCGATTTGACGCCGGGTCCGTGGAAATCGCTGCCCCCGGTCGGGATGAGGTCGTACGAACGCGCGAGCTCGGCAAGGCCGTTACGAACGTCCGCGGAATACTCACCGTAGTAACACTCGAGACCGGTGAGACCCGCCGGGGCCAGCCGGGCGACCGCGCCGCCCGGATCTTTAGTGCTCCAGGGGTGGGCCAACACCGCAACCCCACCTGCCCGATTGATGGCTCGTATCGCGCCTTCGGGTGTGATCTTTTCCGAGATTGCGTAGCCCGGCTTCCCGCGCGTCAGGAATTTCGTGAAGGCGTCCGAGACACTCTCGGCATATCCGTTGGCGACCAGAACGCGGGCGACATGCGGCCGGCCGACCGTTCCATCGCCCGCTTCCGCGAACACGGCATCGGCCTCGATCGGGATACCCGCTGCGTTGAGATTCTGGACGATGCGCCCGATGCGTTCTCGCCGGGCCCGGTTCATCCATGCGAACTCGTGTTGCAGCGATGCGGATGCCGGATCGATGAAATAGCCGAGGATGTGCGCCTGGAGCCCCTCGATTTCCGAGCTAAGCTCGACACCGGGAACAACCGTGACCCCCAGCTCCGCGCCGACCGCCATTGCTTCGGCCACGCCGTTGGTCGAATCGTGGTCGGTGAGCGCGATGGTGGAGACGCCCCGCTCGCTCGCATAGGTCACGAGCCCGGCGGGGGTCAGGATTCCGTCGGAGGCAGTGGAGTGGCAGTGCAGGTCGACGCTCGATCGAGCGGGTTGGTTCATGGCCACGCAGCGTGGGCGCTGGTTAGCGCCGTTCGATTACCAGGCGAATGGCGGTCCGCTCTTCGTTGTCGATGATCACATCGATAAAGGCGGGCACGCAGACCGCGTCGATTTCGGTTTCAAGCAGGTACTCGCGCGCAATGGCGATCGCCTTGACGGCCTGATTGGTCGCGCCCGCGCCGATCGCCTGAACTTCGGCCCGGCCGCTTTCGCGCACCACGCCGGCAATAGCGCCCGCCACTGCGCTCGGCCGCGATTTGGCCGAGACCTTGAGGACCTCGGTTTCGCTCCCGTCGATCTCCCGCACCGCGCGCGGCGGCTCGGTGGAAACCTCGCGAACCTCCCACTCTTCGACGGTCACGCGCTCGTACGTTGCCGACAGATGGTGTCCGTTGAAGCTGGAAGGAGGGACGTCGAACGAAGGCGGCTCCACGTCCAACAGATCGACCGAATCGTCCTCGATCGGGGCAGACGCCAGCGCCTGCTCGTCCACCAACCCGGCCTCGTCGTCATCCGGCAAGAAACGACTCCCCTCCGGCTTGATCTTGATGTCTCGCAGGTCGAGCTTGCTAAAGAACCGATCCATTCGAAAGTTCTCCAAACGGCCCAGGATACAGCGGCGTAACCACTTCGAATTGGCCGAGCGATCGACGTGTGAACAGGTGAGTCCTGCCCTAAAAAAACGACATGCACGCTGGGCATATAAAAAACCGTTACAGCGGTTCCACTCGCCCGGAATCTTCCGGTCCCACTCTGGGCGAGCGACCTGCAACGGCCCGTCAATCCCAACTCCCTGCGGGAAGGATAGTCGAAAGCCGCCGAAGTGTCCCAGTTTTTCTCAATGATTATGCGGATACTTGCAAATCAGCAATCAACAACGGGGTGGAGCAGGCTCCACCCCGTTATTCGTTTGTGAATTGCGCGCGGAGCGCGAACGCTAGCGCGCGTAATCTACCGACCGCGTTTCGCGGATCACCGTGACCTTGATCTGCCCCGGGTATTCCAGGGTTTCCTCGATCTTCTTGACCACGTCGTGCGCGAGCTCGGTCGCGGCCAGATCGTCGATGCGATTGGGGGAAACCAGAATACGGATTTCACGCCCGGCCTGAATAGCAAACGATTTTTCGACGCCGTCGAACGAGTTGGCGACGCCTTCCAGCGCTTCGAGTCGTTTGGTGTAGGTCTCGACCATCTCGCGGCGGGCGCCGGGCCGAGCGCCGGAGATGGCGTCGGCCGTCGCGACGATGAACGCTTCGACGGTCAGGGGTTCTTCCTCACCGTGGTGCGCCGCGATCGCGTGGACGATCTTGGCCGAGCGACCGAGGCGCTTGGCGATGTCCGCGCCGATGAGGGCGTGCGGTCCTTCGACCTCATGGTCGACCGCCTTGCCGATATCGTGCAGCAGACCGGCGGTCTTGCAGACATTGACATCCGCTCCCAGCTCGCTGGCCAGCGCGCCGGCAATCACCGAAACCTCGAGTGAGTGGGCCAGCACATTCTGGCCGTAGCTGGTGCGGTACTTGAGCCGGCCCAGCAGCTTGATCAGATCGGGATGCAGCCCGACGACATTCGCCTCATAGGCGACCGCGTCGCCTTCCTCGCGAATCGTCTGGTCGAGCTCGATCTGCGATTTGTTGACGACTTCTTCGATGCGGGTCGGGTGAATGCGGCCGTCCTGCAACAGGCGGGTCAACACGCGCCGGGCCAGCTCGCGTCGCAGCGGATCGTAGGCCGAGATCATGATGACTTCCGGGGTGTCGTCGACGATCAGATCGACACCGGTCGCCTGCTCGAGTGCGCGGATATTGCGCCCTTCACGACCGATGATGCGGCCCTTCATGTCGTCGCTTGGCAGCGGCACAACTGAAACGGTCGATTCGGCAACGTAGTCGGTGGCGATACGCTGGATCGCGGTCGCGAGGATCTTGCGGGAGCGCCGGTCGGCCTCCTCGTGGATCTCCTGCTCGATCTCGCGCACCCGCCGGGCCGCCATGGAGCGCGCCTCGGCCTCGACCTCGGCCACCAACTCGGTCTTTGCCTCGTCGGCGGTCAGACCGGCCACACGCTCCAACTCTTCGATATGCCGGTTGCGCTCGCGGTCCAGGTCTTCTTTCTGCCGCGCTCGCTCGTTTTCCCAATTCTCCTTCGATTTTTCGATCTGCTGTTCCTGACGGCGCAGATTCTGTTCGCGAGCTTCGACCGATTGTGATTTCCGGTCGATCGACTCTTCTTTTTGTTCGATGCGCCGCTCGATGCGCTCGATCTCCTTGCGCCGGTTGCCCAGCTCTCGGTCGAGCTCACTACGCAGGCGCATGGCCTGATCTTTTGCTTCGATCGCGGCTGCTCGCTTCTGCTCCTCAGCGTCTGCAACGATACGATTCGCCTCGTCCTGCGACAGGCGCACGCGAGATTTCGCGCCCCTGTCGAGATAGAGGTACGTAACGACTGCGCTGATGATGGCGGCGAGCAGCGCTCCGACGATGAAGGCGACAGCGCCTCCCATGGTGACTGCTCCTCACGTTGTTTCCCAAACGGGAATCGTTCAGCTCGATGGGGGAGGGGGATAGTCGGGGAAGAGCGCGCCGAGCAAAATCGGTGCGCCTCGTTACAACTCCCACCCAGTCCCCACGCGATGATACGGGTGCTCAAAATAGGGCGTCAAGCAGCATGACCGGGCCGGGATGGCCGGCCGCGCCACATTGCGCTCATGAATGACCGAGATTTGGCGCTTCAGCCGGAAAGATACCGCGCTCCAGGCGGTGTCGAAATCGCCGGCCGTTGACCAGTGCGGCCAGCGGAGAGACGATGATGAACATCCCCCAAACGGCGCCAAGACCGGCATCGAAATAGTGGACCGCCAGAAAACCGAGCAGCACCGCCGACCAGACGGCGACCGCCTCGGTAACGAGCGGAGTGACGGTATCGCCGGTGCCGCGCAACGCGCCCCCGTAGACGAACCAGGTCCCCCAGAAGGGAAGGCTGATGGAAAGGGCGCGCAATCCACTCACGCCCTGGCGAACCACGTCCGGGTCGTCGGTGAAGATATGCATGATCGGACTCGCCAACACGAAAAAGACGACTGCCGCGGCGACCAGCGCGACGACCGAGATACGGTTGCCGATGCGGGCGGCGATGCCGGCATCGCCGATGCGGTTCGCGCCGATGCTTTGCCCGACCAGGGCAGTGACCGCGATGCCGAACCCGAAGGCCGGCATATAGCCGATATTCAATGCGGTAAAGGCAATCTGTTGGGCAGCCAGCGCGTCGGTGCCGATTTTCGCGACGACGAAGAGCATCGTCATGAACCCTGCCGATGACAGCACTTGCTCGAAAGAGGCTGGCAATCCGAGGCGGAGGAGCTGTTTGCCGATCTCGACATGGGGGCGCCACGAGCCAGAGCCGCGCAACGATATGCCGCGCCGCCCGGTGAGCAGCAGCCCGATCAGAATGCCGGCGGTCACCATCCGTGCGATGGCCGCCCCCCAGGCGCTCCCTTCTACGCCGAGCTCGGGCAGACCGAAATGTCCGAAGATCAGACCGTAGGCGAGGAAGAGATTGACGATATTGCCAACGATCGACGCGGCCAGCGGTGTGCGGCTGTCGCCAACACCGCGGAAGATCGCGCCGCCAACAAACGTCAGCAGCAGGAATACGCTCATTGCGGCAGTGATACGAAGGTAGTGGGAGGCGTAATCGGCAACTTCGGGCTCCGCGCCGAAGAGACCGATGACCGACGGCGCCAGCACATAGCCGGCGATCGAAACGGGGATCGCCACCAGCACGCCCCACACGAGCGCTTGCCGGCCGACATCGCGCACCCGGGCGGACAGACCGGCGCCGTATGCCTGTGAAACCAGGACGGTCGCGCCGATCTCCAGGGCGATCAAGATGGAAATGATGAAGTAGACGAATTCGACCGCGGTTCCGACCCCGGCCACGGCTTCGCTGCCCAGGCGCGCCACCAGCAAGGTATCGACCGCGCCCACCAGGGTTTGCAACAAGTTCTCGCCGATGATCGGGACTGCGAGACCGAGGACTCGGGCGCGATCCATCGGTCCGGATTCGACCGCTGCCAGCTCAACTTCGGGCGGCGTCGACTCGGACGCAATCACATCGGTCACTGACGATTTTCCTGGGGTCGATGTCGATCGCGGAAAGGCGCGTTCCGAGCGCGGCCGTGGTTAACTTATGCGATTGGCCGGATGCCATCGTATCACCGCGGGTTCGATGGCTCTGGCGGAAAGATTGTGATAAAGTTCGCAATCAAGAAAGGATCGTCGTCGCAGTTGCGGCCAGACCCTTCGACCATCGATAAGAAACAGATGAGAGCAACCGGAATCGCCGCTGGGCTGGGTTGCTCTATTGTTGCGACCGTCATCATTTGCATCGTTGGCGGGGTGCTGCTCGATCGGGAGCTGGGAACCAAACCGTGGATCACATTGGCCGGGGTCGGAATCGGCATCGTGGCGGCGGGGTATCAGCTTTATGAGCTGTCGACGCTCGACCGGCCTGGCGGCAAATCCGGCCCAGTTGCCCGTGGAATCGGGCGTATCGTGCCCGCGCGGCGGGTAACGCACCAAGCTGACGACGAACCGACCTCAGACCTGTAAACGCTATCGGGAGTAAGGACGCGCATGGAAGTCCATATCGAACTGGCAGCCGAAGAGCTTTTCAAGATTGGGCCTCTTTCGGTGACCAACTCGATGTTCATGATGTTCGTCGTGATGGCGCTCATCGTGCTGGTCTTCGGTCTCGTCGCGCGGCGGGCCTCGATGGTCCCTGGCCGCTTCCAGGGCGCGATCGAGCTGATGCTCGAGTTCATTGCCGGGATGACCGAGGGTTCCGGCGGTAAGGCGTTCGGCCGCAAGGTCTTCCCCCTGATTTCCGGTCTCTTCATCTTTATTCTGTTCGCGAACTACACCGGGCTCCTGCCGGGCGTCGGCACGATTGGCACCGAAGAGGTCGTGACCGAGGGGCTCGACCACGAGGAGTCCGCTCGGGCGATCGCGTCGAGCTCGACCGATGCCGGGTATACGATCATCACCAATCAGGAAACCGAAACAGCAACCGAGGGCGCCGAAGAGGAGCACGACACGGTGCTCGTGCCGTTCCTGCGGCCACCGACTGCCGATATCAACATGACCTTGGCGATGGCCATCGTCGCGTTCGTTGCCATTCAGTACTACGGCATCAAATCCCACGGAGTGGTTGGCCGTCTCAAGCACATGGCCAATCCGCCGTTCCTCTTCCCGATCGAAGTGATCGGCGAGTTTTCCCGCATCATCTCGCTCTCCGCTCGACTCTTCGGCAATGTCTTTGCCGGTGAGGCGCTGCTGGGGGTGATGTATGCGATTACCGCGAAGATCGGGTTTCTGGTGATTCCGGTGCTGGTGCCCGTGATCTTCCTCTTCCTCGAACTCCTGTTCGGGACGATCCAGGCGCTCGTATTCGCCATGCTCACCCTCGTTTATATCGCGATCGCTGCCGCGCACGATCATGGAGACGACTCGCATGAGGAACATGCCGAAGCGGTGGGGGATGCCCCCTCGCCGTCAGCATATCCGGGAGCGGTCGGAGACTAACCACGCGTACTGCGTCCGGAACGCCAGTTGGACTGGCGGACGCCGGACTCGGAGAGAAATAAAGGGTCGACACGGGTCGGCTCTGGAAGCAATGCGTCAGCCGCCTTGTGTGTGGTCTGACAGAGGAGGATCAACGTGTTCGGGAGTATCACCGACCCGGATGCCGTACGGTACATCGGCGGCGCCATTGCCATCGGTTTTGGCGCGCTTGGCCCTGGTATCGGTATCGGCCTTGCCGTGAATGGCGCCATGCAGGCGCTCGGCCGGAACCCCGAGGCAGCGGGCGAGATCCGTTCGACAATGATCATCGGCGCGGCGCTGGCCGAGGCCGTTGCCATTTACGCATTCGTTATTGCGATCATCATTCTCTTCGTCTAGCCCAACGCAGCTCCGCGGGCGCGCTCCGGCGCGCCGCGGACCGCTTCGTTCGCCGGAGAGAGATGCCGATGTTGGCAGATGATGTGGCCGCTGGCCGCTGTTGCTGTTGGCGTCGGGCCGGGAGCCGATAGGTTATGGAATCGCTTGGAATCGACTTGTGGAAGCTGGTAGCCCAGATTGCGGCCTTCCTGGTCTTCCTGGTCATCTTCTGGAAATTTGCCTCGAAACCGCTGCTGAAGATGCTGGACGAGCGTCAGGCCCGAGTCCAGGAAGGACTGGAAGCCGCTCAAAAGATGCAGGACCAGCTGCAAGCGACCGCGGCCAAGAATGACGAAGTTCTGGCCGAAGCCCGGCATCAGGCACAGGACATTCTTGTGCAAGCCCGCGAGCAGGGCGACGCGGCGATTGCCCGCGCCCAGGAGCAGGCCGGCAAACAGGCGGATGAATACATGGCTCGTGCCCAGGCGGCACTGCGGGCCGAAACCGAGCAGGCGCGGCAGCAGCTTCGCAACGAAGTTGCCGATCTTGCGGTGCTCGCGGCCGGCAATATCGTTCGCAAGGAGCTCGATCCCAAGGCGCAGGCCAAACTGATCGAGGACACGTTGAGCGAGGCCACGGCCGGCGCCAAGGGCGCGTAAGAGGATCGGAGCAGGTTTTTCGTGGCTACCACAGTTGCCAGACGATACGCTCAGGCCGTGTTCGAGCTTGCCCGCGATGCCAAGCGCTTCGATGAGTGGGAGCGGGATCTCGGAATTCTGAACGCGATCATGTCCGATCCCGTCACGAGCAGCTACCTGCAAAGTCCCAAGACGGCGCAGGCGGCCAAGCAAGCGTTGCTCGACACGGCAATGAAAGACGCCCAGCCCGAAGCGCAGCGCCTGGCCGCGATGTTGCTGGAGCGGCGGCGATTTTCGAGCGTCCCCGAGATCTTCGAGCACTATCAGTCGTTGTTGCTCGAGGAAAAGGGAATCGTCATCGCCGAGGTTACCACCGCGGTTCCGTTGGACGCCGAAGGTGAAACGATGATCGGCAAGCAGCTCTCCGAGCTGGTGGGCAAGGACGTCGAGGTGCGCACCCACGTCGATCCGGCCATCATCGGTGGCATGGTCGCACGCATCGGAGACAATCTCATCGATGGCAGCGTTTCGAATCAGCTCCGGCGGTTGCACGAGCGGCTGACCACGAGCAACGTATAACGACAGGAGACGTGCACCGGCCCGCCGCGCAGGCGGATCCCCTGGTGAAAGGACCAAAGCATGGCAATTCGCGCGACTGAAATCGTAGACATTCTCAAGCAACAGATCGCTGGTGCGCAGGAGCAGGTCACCGTCTCGAACGTGGGCACCGTGGTCGAGGTCGGCGATGGCATCGCGCGCGCCTACGGTCTCACCCAGGTGATGTACAGCGAGCTGGTCGAGTTCACCAAGAGCGGCACCATCGGGCTCGTCCTCAATCTCGAGGAAGACTCGGTCGGTATCATCATCATGGGCGACTACACCGATATCGAGGAAGGCGACGAGGTCCGCGCGACCGGTTTGATCGCCTCGGTGCCGGTGGGAGACGCGCTGCTGGGCCGCGTGGTCAACGCGCTCGGTCAGCCGATCGACGGCAAGGGCCCGATCAAAACCGACAAGACCCGCCCGATCGAGCGCATCGCTCCGGGTGTGGTGCTGCGGCAGGACGTGGATACCGCGCTCCAGACGGGTATCAAGGCCATCGACGCCATGATCCCCATCGGCCGCGGCCAGCGCGAGCTCATCATCGGCGACCGCCAGATCGGCAAGACGGCTGTTGCCATCGACGCCATCATCAACCAGCGCGATTCCGGCGTGCGCTGCATTTATGTTGCGATCGGCCAGAAGCAAGCCAATGTCGCCCAGGCCGTGCGCACACTGGAAGAGTTCGGCGCAATGGACAACACCATCGTGGTGGTTGCCGGTGCGTCCGATCCGGCCGCCATGCAGTACATTGCGCCGTTCTCCGGCACGTCCATGGGCGAAGAATTCATGGAAAATGGCCAGGACGCGCTGATCGTCTACGACGACCTCTCCAAGCACGCCTGGGCCTATCGCCAGGTGTCGCTGTTGCTGCGCCGACCGCCGGGCCGCGAGGCGTATCCCGGCGACGTCTTCTACCTGCATTCGCGTCTGCTGGAGCGCTCCGCCCGCCTGAAGGACGATCTGGGCGGTGGCTCGCTGACGGCATTGCCGATCATCGAAACACAGGCAGGTGACGTGTCGGCATATATTCCGACGAACGTGATCTCGATCACCGACGGGCAGATCTATCTGGAGGCCGATCTCTTCTACGGTGGCGTGCGCCCGGCCGTGAACGCCGGTCTCTCGGTGTCGCGGGTCGGTGGCGCGGCGCAGATCAAAGCGATGCGTCAGGTGGCTGGCCGTCTCCGGCTCGATCTGGCCGCCTTCCGCTCGCTGGCCGCCTTTGCGCAGTTCGGTTCCGATCTGGACGCCAACACCCGCGCGCAGCTCGATCGCGGCGCCCGCCTGACCGAGACGCTCAAACAGGGGCAATATCAGCCGATGCCGGTCGAGGAGCAGGTTGCCGTCCTTTGGGCGGCGACCAATGGCCCGCTCGATTCGGTGCCGGTCGAAGAAGTCCAGGAATGGGAAGCGGGCCTGCTCGATTTCCTGCGCACCGGTTACGGTGACCTGCTGAATACGATCAAGACCGAAAAGGAGCTGACGGACGCGACTGTCGCGGCCCTGTCCAAGGCGGTCGAGACCTACAAGGGCGGCTCCAAATGGGCAACGTCGGGCGCAAAGACCGCGGCGGTTGCCGCCTAGCATGAACCGCGCCGGAATTCGGCCGTTCTAGGAGACGGCCGCCGGCGAGGAGGACACGTTGGCCAGTACACGAGAAATTCGGCGGCGAATCCGTTCGATCCGCAACATTTCCCAGATCACGCGCGCCATGGAAATGGTCGCCGCCTCGAAGATGCGCCGCTCGCAGCAGCGGGTGCTGGCCAGCCGCCCGTACGCCGAGCGGCTCGAGGCGATGATCGGCGATCTGGCGGCCCTCCATCTCGATGAGGACGCGGCGGCATTTCCGCTGCTGGCGCATCGGGAGATCAAGAAGATCGAAGTGCTGTTGGTCACACCGGACAAGGGACTGACCGGTCCGCTCAATTCGAACATTCTGCGCCGAGCCGGGCGCTTCGTGCTGAACGAGGCCGAAGCGCCGGTGCAGGTGGTGACGGTCGGCCGCAAGGGGCGCGATTTTATGATCCGCACGCGGCAGGAAGTGGTCGCCGAGTTTTCGAATCTCAAGGACTCGGTCGAGGCGGCGGAAATCCTCCCGATCACCGATGTCATCATGGAGGACTACATCTCCGGCAAGGTGGACGCGGTCTATCTGATCTATGCCAGGTTCGAAAATACGCTGACGCAGACGCCGACCGTTCATCAGCTGCTGCCGATCGAGCCGCCGGAAGCCACCGGGACCTACAGCGACTACATCTTCGAGCCGAATGCGAGAGATGTGCTCAACAGCCTCCTTCCGCGTCTCATCGATACCCAGATCTATCAGGCCATTCTGGAGAACTTCGCGTCGGAATATTCGGCGCGCATGGTTGCGATGCGCAACGCCTCGGAAAACGCCAAGGATCTGGTGAGTGAGCTGACGCTGACCTATAACAAGGCGCGGCAGTCGCAGATCACCGCAGAGGTTTCCGAGATTTCCGCCGGGGCGAACGCCTTGCGCGAACGCGGCTAACGACCGGCCGCGACACGATCAGACATCGATCGCTGCAGACCGATCGAAGGAGCAAACGTTATGGCCAAGAAGACGACGCATGCGAACGGGACGGTGGTCCAGGTGTTGGGCCCGGTCGTGGACGTGCAATTCCCGCCGGATGAGCTTCCGGAAATCTATTACGCCCTGGAGGTGGTTCCCGAGGGCGGCGAGCCGCTGACGCTCGAGGTGCAACAGCATCTTGGCAATGACTGGGTGCGCACCGTGGCCATGAGCTCCACCGACGGCCTGCGCCGCGGGATGGAAGTCAAGAACATGGGCGCCCCGATCTCGGTGCCGGTGGGTCCCGAAACGCTCGGCCGCATCCTGAATGTGGTGGGCGAGCCGATCGATCAGGCCGGCCCGGTCGAGGCGAAGGTCGAGTATCCGATCCACCGGCCGGCGCCGTCGTTCGAAGACCAATCGACCCAGATCGAAGTGTTCGAAACCGGCATCAAGGTCATCGACCTGATCGCCCCGTTTACCAAGGGTGGAAAGACCGGCATCTTCGGTGGCGCCGGCGTGGGCAAGACGGTGATCATCACCGAGCTCATCCGCAATATCGCCGCCGAGCATTCGGGTGTGTCGGTGTTCACCGGTGTGGGCGAGCGCACCCGCGAGGGGACGGCGCTCTTCGGTGAGATGACCGCGTCGGGCGTCATGAACCAGACCGTTATGGTGTTCGGCCAGATGAACGAACCGCCGGGCGCCCGCCTACGGGTCGGACTGACTGGTCTGACGATGGCCGAATACTTCCGCGATGAGGGGATGGACGTGCTCCTCTTCATCGACAACATCTTCCGTTTCGTGCAGGCCGGATCGGAAGTCTCCGCGCTGCTTGGCCGCATGCCGAGCGCCGTGGGCTACCAGCCAACGCTCGCCTCCGAGATGGGCCAGCTGCAGGAGCGCATCACCTCCACCAAGCGTGGATCGATCACCTCAGTGCAGGCGGTCTACGTGCCCGCCGACGACTACACCGACCCCGCCCCCGCTACGACCTTTGCCCACCTCGATGCGACCATTTCGCTCGAGCGGTCGATCGCCGAGCGCGGCATCTACCCGGCAGTGGACCCGCTCTCCTCGACCTCCCGCATTCTCGACCCGCGTATCGTGGGCGAGGAGCATTATCAAGTGGCCCGCGAAGTCCAGCGCGTGCTGCAGCGCTATCGCGACTTGCAGGACATCATCGCCATTCTCGGTGTCGAAGAGCTATCCGAGGAGGATAAGCAACTCGTTGGCCGCGCGCAGCGGATCGAGCGATTCTTTTCGCAGCCGTTCTTCACAGCCGCGCAGTTCACCGGCCGCGAAGGCCAGTATGTCTCCATTCAGGACACGGTCCGCGGTTTCAAGGACATTCTCGACGGTGCGGTGGACGATGTGCCGCTGCAGGCGTTCATGTACGCGGGCGGCATCGAGATGGTGCGCGAAGCGGCCACGGCGGGCGCGTAGTTTCCAAGAGCAAGGTAATGGAGCGCCGCGAGCGGCGCTCCGTTTCGAGGAGAGTGCCTGGTGGCAACCCTGTCTGTCGAAATCGTGACCAACGAGCGCATCGTCTATTCCGAGACCGATGTCGATTTGGTCACCGCACCCGGTTCGGAAGGAGTGCTGGGCATTCTGCCGAATCACGCGCCGCTGGTGACCACGTTGTCGGCCGGCGAGCTGCGGATCAAGAAGGGCGGCGCCGAGGAGTCGATGGTCGTGTTGGGCGGGTTCATGGAAGTGCTGCCGAACAAAGTCATCGTGCTGGCGGATGCCGCCGAGAAGGTCGAGGAGATCGACGTTCAGCGCGCTGAGGCTGCCCGTAAGCGAGCCGAAGAAGCGATCGCCAGGGGCGGCGATCACGACGACCTGGCCGCTGCCGCGGCGCGCCTGAGCAGAGCGCAGGTGCGCATCAAGGTCGGTGAGCGCCGTCGCTCTCATCGCCGGTCGAACGAGATGCCTTAGGCGCCGATGCGGGTATAGTTGCAGCGCACCGGCAGCCGCGTGGAACGTCGCGCTGGCGCGCGTCCTTCCAGCCCGAACCGGAAAGCTGCTCGATGAGCTCCACCCTTCTCAAAACCACGATGTCCACGAGCGCGCCCGATCCGTTGGAAAAGCGGCGGGCGCTTCGCATTCGCGGCGGCAATGCCTTGCGTGGCGAAGTCACGATCGGCGGCGCCAAGAACGCCGCACTTCCATTGCTGGCCGCCACCCTGCTGACATCCGAGCCATGCGTACTCAACAACGTGCCGACTCTGTCCGATATGCGCACCATGGCGCTCCTGCTGGAGTCGCTGGGGGCGCGGGTGGAATATGAGCCGGACCGGCATCGCGTAGCCGTCGAAGCGGCTACGATCTCGACCACCGATGCTCCCCAGGAACTGGTGGCGAAAATGCGCGCCTCGTTTCTGGTGGCGGGTCCGCTGCTGGCGCGCTGCGGCCATATGAGCGCATCGACGCCGGGCGGTTGCCAGCTCGGGGTTCGCCCGGTCGATGTGGATGTCCGGGGTTTCCGCCAGATGGGCGCCCAGATCGAGGCCAACGAGCAATTCATCTCCGGCGCGACCGGAGGTCAGGGGCTGCGCGGCGCCGGGATCTATATGGACTACCCAAGCCATACGGGCACCGAAAATCTGCTGATGGCGGCCACGCTTGCGAATGGCCGCACCACAATCGTCAATGCGTCGTGTGAGCCGGAGATCGTTGCCCTCGGCACGATGCTCAATCGGATGGGAGCGCGAATCACCGGACTGGGCTCGCCAACCATTGTGGTCGAAGGGGTCGATCGACTTCACGGTGTCTCTGAGACGATTCTGCCCGACCGGCTCGAAGCCGGCACCTATGCGATCGCGGCAGCCGTAACCGGCGGCGAAGTTCAGCTCAACGACATCAACGAGCCGGACATGCTGCCCATACGGGCCAAGCTCGAGGAAGCCGGCGCAGAGATCTGGACACGACCCGGTTCGATGCTCGTGCGGGGCTGCTCGCCGCTCAAGGCGGTCGAAATCCAGACGATGCCGTTTCCGGGGTTCCCCACCGATTTGCAAGCCGCCTTTGCGGTGTTGATGACCCAGGCCAATGGCGTTTCCAAGCTAAAGGAACGAGTCTTCGAAGATCGCTTGAAATATACCGACGAGCTGAATGCACTCGGCGCGGACATCTCAGTCGAACGGCTGGGACCGAATCGATACGGCAATGAAGCGATCATTACCGGGCCGACCCCGCTGCATGGCACGAGCGTTCGGTGTCACGATATCCGCGCCGGCGCCGGCATGGTGCTGGCCGGACTTATCGCCGCTGGCGAAACCGAAGTGCGGGACATCTATCATATCGACCGTGGTTATGAGCGCATGGTGCCGAAGCTGCAGGGACTCGGCGCCGATATCGACGAAGTGATGCTCGGTTGATCACGCAGGCGGCGAGGACGGGAGCATAAGGGTGCCACAGCGCATTCTGGTGGTCGAAGACGAACCTTCGGTCGCCGATTTGATCGAAGCCGTGCTGGCCGGCGAAGGCTATACCGTCGCGATTGCGCGGGATGGCGCCCAGGGGTTGATGCTGGCGCGCGACTGGAGTCCCGATCTCATCCTGATGGACATCATGCTCCCGGCCGTAGACGGCACCACCGCGATTCGCCGGCTCAAGAGCGATCCGGAAACCGCCGATGTGCCGATCGTGGCGATGTCCGCCGGACGTACGCTCCGGAATCAATCCGAAGAGCTTGCCGACGCGGATGCCGCGCTCGCCAAACCGTTCGATATCGATGCGCTGCTGGCTCAGGTCGCCTTTCATCTCTCCCGGCGGAAAAGCGAAGCGGGTGAAGAACTGGCCGATGCCTGATTCCTTCGCCGGTGGTGGCCGGTGAGCGCGATTTCGGCTGAGCGATCATCCTCAGACGTCCCGGTCAGCGTTGTCGTACCGACCTACAACGAAGCGGAATCGATCGCCACGCTCATCGAGCGCGTCGTAGCCCTCGGCGATCGCTACCGCGTGGTCGTAGTCGACGATAGCTCACCGGACGGCACGGCCACGATCGTACGCACGATGGCCGACCGGTTTCCCGGCCGGGTCGAGCTGCTCTCTCGCCCGAAGAAGGAAGGTATCGGACGCGCTTATGTGTCCGGCTTTCGGCACGTGCTACGGAGTAACGTCCAGCTCATCGCGCAAATGGACGCCGATCTTTCTCACAATCCGAATGACCTCGCGCGACTGGTCGCCGCCGCCGATGCGGCCGATCTGGTGCTCGGCTCGCGCTATGTCGCCGGCGGAGATACTCGCGGATGGCCACGGCATCGACGCCTGATCAGCAAAATTGGTGGGCGTTATGCCCGGCTGGTGCTCGGGGTGCCGATTCGGGATCTCACCGGGGGATTCAAGGTCTATCGCCGGACCGCGCTGGAAGCATTGGATATCGATGCCATCACCTCGGATGGCTACGTTTTCCAGATCGAAACGACCTACAAGACGTTGCTGAACGGCTTTCGCGTGGTCGAGGCGCCGATTCATTTCGTCGATCGCGTGGCCGGCAAATCGAAGCTCTCCCGCCGCATCGTGCTCGAAGCCACGCTGGTCGTCTGGAAGCTCAAATTTCAGAAGCTCCTCGGGCACCTCTAACCGAATTTCTCCCGCCCCTTTGGCACTCTCGAGGAGGGGCAACTCCCTGGGCTGTCCCTTGCCCGGGCGACCCCGCCTCGGCTGGAATACGTTTGGCACACATATCGTTTCGGTTTCGAGCATGACCAGCATTTGCACCAACAAGGGCAACACCAAGGGTGTTGCCCTTGTTGGTGCAAGCGGGAGGGAGACGCTGGGTTCTAGGAACGCGCAATCTCTTCGACTGCCGAGGCCAGCAGGTCGATTTCTTCGTCGGTGGTGAAGTAGTGCGTCGATGAGCGCACCATGCGTTCGATGCCGCGGGCTTCCATATCGAATCTGGTGCTGGAGATACCGCTGCCCGAAGTGTTGATCTTCCAGCGCTCGCGCAGGGTCTCACTGACGCTATCAGGATCCTGTCCCTCGATCTCGAAGGTCACGATGCCGCCTTTCACCGCACCCAGATCCTGCACTGTCACGCCGGGGACAGCCGACAGTTTTTCACGCAACCGCGCGGCGTTCCGCTCGATTTGCGGCCAGATGCGATCGAGTCCGATCTCCAGCGCGTAGTCGATAGCCACGCCCATTCCGAGGTGGTTGGCATAGTTCTTTTCCCAGTTCTCGAATCGTTTGGCGTCAGGGCGCAAGCGGTAGCCATCCGCCGAGGTCCATTCCGCCGCATGCAGATCCAGCATGGGCGGCTCGAGCTGATCGATCACCTCTTCTCGCACATAAAGAAACCCGACCCCACGGGGACCGCGCAGAAACTTCCGGCTGGTGGCTGAAAGAAAGTCGCACTCGAGCTCTGCGACATCGAGCGGCAGTTGGCCCGCCGTTTGACAGGCATCGAGCAGGAAGAAGGAGCCGTTTTCCCGCGCCAGCGCGCCGACTGCCGCGGCTGGTTGCAGCAGCCCGCCGTTGGTGGGCATGTGCGTCATCGACACCAGCTTGACGGTCGAATCGAGCATGGCGGAGAGCGCTTCCAGGGAGATCTGGCCATGCTCGTCGTTGGGGACCGCCTCGACGGTCACGCCGCGTTTCGCAATCTGCAGAAAGGCGATGACATTGCTGGCATACTCGGAGATCGAAGTCAGGATGCGATCTCCCGGCGCAAACGGGATGGCATAGAACGCCATGTCCCAGGCGCGGGTAGCATTTTCGACAAGCGCGATCTCGGCCGATGAAGCGTTCAGCAAGCGCGCAACCGAGTCGTACACCCCCCGAAAGCGCTCATTGACCGCGTCCTCGGCCTCGTAGCCGCCGATTTTGGCTTCGAGATTGGTATGGTCGATGACCGCTTCGACGACCGGGCGGGGCATGAGCGACGAGCCAGCATGATTGAAATGCACCACATGGGCACAGCCGGGCGTTTCACTGCGGTAGCGGGCGATTTCCTCGGCAGAGAAGGGTTGCGTCATGCGGCGCGCGTCCTTTCGGTATCCGGTCCTGCGAATTCCACTTATGCTACGTGATTTGGAGCGCTCCTGAATGATCGATGCGTTGCTGCTGGGCACTGGGGGCATGATGCCGCTGGTCGACCGCTATCTTTCCGCGCTGCTCATGCGCTGCGAGGGCGAGATGACCCTTTTCGATTGCGGAGAAGGCACCCAGGTGCCGATGCGGGAATCGGGTTGGGGGTTCAAACGCCTGTCCTCGATCGTGTTGAGTCATCTGCATGCGGATCATGTCATGGGGATGACCGGCGTGCTTTTCTCGGTCGGAAATGCCGGGCGCAGCGAACCGTTGACGATCTACGGCCCTCCTGGCACGCTGGCGGTCGCCCAGGCGCTGACCGTGGTCGTGCCGGGTCTTCCATTCGAAGTCATGGTGCACGAGATCGAAGTGGGTGAGCGGCTGCGATTGCCGGCCGGAATCGAGCTCACGGTCGGACAGGCCGAACATCGCGACCGCTGCTTCTTCTACCGGGTCGACCGGGCCCGCGACCGTCGCTTCGAGGTCGAGCGGGCGCGGGAAGCGGGGATTCCGGTGCAGTTTTGGTCGCAGTTGCAGCGGGGTGAAGAGGTCGAGTGGAACGGAGCCAGCTACAACCCGGCAGACTTTATGGGACCCGAGCGCCGCGGCGTGTCGGTGGGGTTTGTGACCGATACCCGCCCGGTGCCGGCGATGGCGGAGCTGTTGCGAGGTGTCGATCTGCTCGTTTGCGAGGGAACCTATGGTGACGACGCCGATCAGGAAAAGGCGATTTCCAAAACGCATATGACCTTCCGCGAAGCCGCCACCATCGCGCGCGATGCGGAGGCCGGAGCGCTCTGGCTCACGCATTTCAGTCCGGCGCTGGCCGATCCGGGGCTCTTCCTGGGCAATGCGACGTCGGTTTTTCCGAACACCACGATAGGCTATTCGGGTCTGCAGACGACCCTGGCGTTTCCGGAAGATTCAGCTTCCTGACCCCGGAGTTGCGGCACCGTCGCCGCCGGTGCTGATGGCATCGAGCACGAAGGCCTTGATCGCCTCCGGGTCGCCGGTGTAGATCCAGCGGCCCTCCTCACTCCATGCGGCCTGCAACAGCGGTTCTCCCAGCGTCGTGAGCTGAATATCGCTGTCGCTCATCTCGTAGGCAATGCGCGCCAGGGTGAGCTGCTCTTCCAGATCGAAGCTCGTCTGGATCGCTCCGCCGGCCGAAAGGATGATCTCGTCGGCGTTGGCAATGGAGGTGATCGATTTGCCCTGCCCGAAGATCGCTCGGATCACGTCGAGCTGGCGTTGCCTGCGGGCATCGTCGCTGTCCGCGTGCCGGGTCCGGACATAGATGAGCGCCTGGTCGCCATCCATCTCCTGCACGCCGGGATCGAAGTGGATCGAGGTGACGCCGTAATCCTCGGTGGGGTATTCGTCATCGACGATTTCGTACGGAACGTCGACCGTGATCCCGCCCATGGCATCGACCACATCGCTGAACCCGGAAAAATCGACCAGCACATATCCATCGATCGGGATGCCGAAGAGGGACTCGATCGTATCACGCACTTTCGCCACCCCTGCGACGGGATCGTCCGGGGTGGCGAGCACGCCGTAGTTGTAGGCACCGTTGATCTTGTCGGGACCGACCCCCGGAATCTCGACCTCCAGGTCGCGGGGTAAGCTCACCCCCGAGAGCCGGTGATTCACCAGATCGAGATGCGCGATGATGATCACATCGGCATTCTGATCGCCGCCGTCGGCGCGTTTATCGACGCCCAGCACCAGGATGTTGAGCTCGGTTTTGCCTTCCCAAATGTCCGAGCTCCCCGGATCGCCACCGCCGATACCGGCATCGACCAGCTGCCGGGCGACATCGAGCTGTGAGGGTGGGTCGGGTTTGTCCGCACTTGGTTCCGGCGATGCGGATGGCGCCGGCGTTGGCGTGGGCGGTACGGTGGTTGGAGAGGTTCCGGTCGTCGCTGCGGCGATTTGCGCCGATTCCGTCGGCGGCATGGAAGTTGGGACGGTGGTGGCGGTAGCGAGCGCGATATCGCTGGGTGGCAGCGGCACGACCGCCGCATGCTCGGCATCGACGATCGCGCTCAGCACGCGCCAGCTCTGAATCGCCAATACCACGGCGGCGATTGCCAGCAGCACCAACAGTCCCCCGGCGACCTTGCGGCGGCGGTTCTGCAGAAACCAGAACCGCGAAGGCGTCGTCGATGGCGCTGGTTGTTCCGGGACGGCTGGGTTCATGCGAGCCTATCGTTCGACCTAGCGCGTGGTACGGATGGCGCGGCGCGGCAATGCCGATCCCGCGATCCGCAAGGATACGCTGCAATTGTACCGATGCCCTCTGCCGGCAACAGTCGAGCGCGATTGACCGTGCTCCCCCCCGGTCGTATGCTGCCGCCCAGGCAGCAGGGAAGCTGCCCGACAGCCTCTTTCCGATAAGGAGAACGATCAGGTGGCGATTACGGTTCCAGGCGTAACGGTCGAGCTCGATCTGCCGGTGCCAATGCGGGATGGCACGATCCTGCGGGCCGATGTCTATCGTCCCGAGGAGCCGGGCGCCTATCCAGTGCTCCTGATCCGCCTCCCCTATGACAAAACGCAATCGGAAAACGTCATCTACGCGCATCCGAGCTGGTATGCGCGGCAGGGATACATTGTCGTCTGTCAGGATACGCGCGGTCGGTATCGGTCCGATGGCGCGTTCTATCCGTTCGAATACGAGGCCGAGGACGGGTACGACACGATCGAGTGGTGCGGCGCTCTGGACGGTTCGACCGGCAAGGTCGGGATGTTCGGAGCGTCGTATGGCGGCGCCACGCAGCTGCTGGCCGCGATCCAACGCCCGCCGTCCCTGGGAACGCTGATTCCGGCGGTGACCGCGTCGCAGTACTACGAAGGGTGGACCTACAACCAGGGGGCGTTTGCGCTTGGATTTGCACTCTCCTGGGCGCTCAGCCTTGGCATCAACGTCGCGCAGAAGCGCGGCGACGATGCCGCCGCGGCAATGTTCGCCGGCAGCTTCGCTGCGTCATTACAGCTCGACTGGTCATTGCCGCTCGATGCGATTCCGGCGTTGGACAACCCGGACACACACTTCTTCAACGACTGGATCGCTCACCCGACCTACGACGACTATTGGAAGCGCTGGAGTATCGATGAGGACTATTCCCGCATCGACGTGCCGGCGCTGCATGTCGCGGGTTGGTACGATGTTTTCCTTAGCGGCTCGGTCAAGAACTACACCGGTTTGCGTGCTTCGGCCGCTACTGACCATGCGCGCGCAAATCAACGTTTGTTGATCGGGCCCTGGTACCACATTCCTTGGCGAGCGCTCGGTGGTGTCGAGGACGAAGATGCTTCGCCGTATGCGTTCGATGAGTGGCAGATCGCCTGGTTCGACCGGCAGCTCAAGTCCGGCTCGGTC
>DASTFJ010000055.1:0-10180 GCA_035708745.1 Thermomicrobiales bacterium
GCGAAGGCGGTATTGCCGGCGACGAGCTGGCTGGCCGCGCTTTCCTGGGCGGCAACGCTGAACCCTCCCGGAATGCAGAACAGGGACGGCAGCAGAAGAAAAGTACGTCGATTCATGTCGTTCCTCCGATTCGCTTCGTCGTCTGCAGATCGAACGTGTACACGCGCTCAAAGGTTCCCGGGCGGGGATCATACCCACTGGACGAGCTGTATGACGATGCCGTTCGGGTCGAGGACCTGGAAAAAACGCTCGCCCCAGGGTTCGGTTTCGATCGGGGTGGGGAAGGTCAGCCCGTGACCCTGCAAGCGCTCCCATTCCGCGTCAATATCGTCGACGACAAAGACGATGAGCAGTCCAGGACCGGCCGGTCCGGCGTGTGAGGCGGGCTGGAAGGTTTCCAGCCCCGCGCGGAGGAAGATCACATTGAACCCGGCATCCTCCCGTGCCAGCGAGACGAAGCCATCAGCGTCCATTTCCCGACGGAAGCCAAACCAGGTTTCCAGAAAATCTGCCGATTGGGACGGTTCGGGAACATTCAGGGAGATCGCCGAGCGCGTGATTCGCATGCCTACCCTCCGTGCGGATCAGGACTGAACAGAACCATCGAAACGCACGGCGATATCCAGTGTGAGATCGACCTATCGTGATTCGTCATCGGAATGGTTGGATTGCTTGTCCTTGTTGCGTTGGTAGGCGATCATCGCCCCGCCGAGCGCGATACCGATGCCCATCCCGAGCGCGAGATTGCCCAGCGCGATACCAATGGCCGCGCCCAGCGCAATACCGACCCCCATCCAGACGGCGGGGTCGTTGCTGGACCATCCGTTCATTGTCCGTTCTCCCTGGCTGGACCGGAGGCAAGGAGCGCAAGCAAGAAGCGTTCGTCCGAATCCAACAGCGACAGATCAGCTGCCGAAAGACCGGTCTTGCGCAGATCCACTGCCCCCAGTGTTCCAGATTCGAACGCATTCAGCACGGCCGGGTGGATATACGATGCCCGGCAGACCGCGCGGGTGTTCCCCAGGACACCAGCGACCTCGTCGATTGCCGCGACGATCTCCTTTTTCGCGGTGGCCTCGGACTCGGGCGGCTTGGCATGTCGCAAACACTCGGCCGCAATGACGCTGCCGCTCCACGTGCGGAAGTCCTTGGCGGTATAGCCCCCGCCGGTGATCTCGGAGAGCCAGGCGTTGATGTCATCGGAATGGATTGGCTTGTGCTCCCCTTGCTCATCCTCGTATTGAAAGAGCCGCTGCCCGGGAAGCTCCTGGCACAAGCGCACGGCGCGGGCGGTGCGCTTGTCACGGTAGTCGACACACCACGCTTTGCCGCCCTTGCCAGTGAAGGTCAAATGAATCGATGCCCCATCGACCTCAGCCTGATTGCTGCGCAGGGTTGTCAGGCCGAATGAGGCGTTCTCCCGAGCGTACTCCTCATTGCCGATGCGGATGTGGGTCGTGTCGAGGAGGTGGATCGCCAGCGCAACGATCTTCTCTTTGGGAAGGCCGTGCCTGCGCATATCGGCGTCGATCTGGCGGCGAATCGCCGGAAGCTGCCGGCCGAACTCCGCCAGCCGCTCGAATTTGGTTTCGGCCTGATGGGCGGTCCAGGCCGTGTGATAGCGGTACTGCTTGCGTCCTCGCTGATCGCGGCCGGTTGCCTGAATATGGGCGTTGGCGGCGGGAGCGATCCAGACCTCGGTCCAGGCGGGCGGAATGACGAGCGCGTCGATCCGTTTTCTGGTCGCGGCCGAAACCGGGTTGCCGGCAGCATCGAGATAGCGAAACCCTCGCCCTGCCCGGATCCGGCGGATCCCGGGCGAATCGTCGTGCACATAGCGCAACCCGGCCGCGGCTGCCTCCTCCGCTCCGGTCGCAGTCTCGCTGGATCTGGTAGTCATCAGGTCTCCCGATCGCGCGCCGTTCGCGCGCTGGATCCGTGCAAGAATAGGAGTCCCGATGACCGGCAGGGAAAAGCCGCCAGTCTCCGGAGCCGGCATCCGATGGGACATCCGGAGCAGGGTACCCGAATGCGGGAGCTCCTCGAGGCTCATGGGGGCAAGGGCGTCTCCTCGTGTAGTATCGGGCTGGCCGGAGACGAGTCCGGCGCTCGTCAGGAATCACCGTGCTCCGCCTTCGTCGTCCCCAGCTGGGGCTGCCGTCACAGCTCGTGCCCGTCTTCTGGGCCCTCATTCTCATCGAAGCCGCCTACGGGGCGTATCTCGGCATCCTCCCGCTCTGGATCGAGAAGCTGGGCGCGCCCATCGCCATCGTCGGACTGCTGCTGGGCGCCAACGGTATCCTGCGGCTCTTCATCCTCTTTCCGTCCACCAATATCGCCAACCGCTTTGGCTACCGGCGCACCATCATGGGCGCCCGGGTCGCGGCTTTCCTGGGGCTGATGGCGGCGGCGCTGGCGACCCGCTGGCAACAGCTTTTGCTACTGGTCGTCGGCATCGCCATCGGCGAGATCGTCTTTCCCTTGCTGCAAACCCTGGTGGCCGCGCAAGCCGGCGACCAGCGAATGCGCGCCTTCGCCCTGATCTTCACCGTTGGGCCGTCGGTCGCGCTCGCGATCGGGCCGATTCTTTCCGGGGTGCTGGTAGCAGTGGCCGGGATGCGCGCTGCCTTTTTGCTGGCGGCGTTGCTGACGGCCATCTCCTTCGCCATGTTGCGCAAGATCGAGGAACCGGCCGGGCGCGGCACGCGGGGCAGCGCCGAGCAATCCGGCTATCGGGAAGCCCTGGCCGACCACCGCATCCGCACCATCACGCTGCTGCTGGTCGTCACGGTCTTCACCTGCTCGCTCGGCGTTGCGTTCATCCCGACCTTTCTGGAGGATGTGCGCGGCTACCAACCGGCCACCATCAGCATCTTTTCGGCCATGGGCGCCGTTGGGTCGGCGCTATTTGGGCTGGCGGTCGCGCGCACCCGCCGCTTGCAAAAGGAACCGTTCCTGGCGGTCGCCATCGCGCTCGGATTCGTCGTGCTGGCGCTGGTCCTTTTCCATGCCAGCGGATTGCTGCCGGTCGTGCTGGTCGCCTATCTGATGCGTGGCGGGTTCTTCTCCGCCTGGGCGATGCTGAATGCGTCACTGGGGGTCAATGCGCCGGCGCGGCACCGGGCGCGGGGTTTTGCGGTCGTGGAGATGGCCGGCGGGCTCGCGTCGTCCATGGGGCCGATCGTCGGCGGATTGCTCTATGCCCGGCGCGACACGTTGCCGTTCGAAACCGCGATCGTGCTCGGTCTCCTGCTGCTGCCGGTCATTCTGATGGAGAATCGTCGGGCCCGCGCCTGGCCGCTGGAGATCGACTCCATCGCCATCGACGACGAACCGGTCATCGGCGACATCCCCGAGCTTGCCCCGGAGATCGTGCCGGCGCTCGATTTCCAACCGGTGATCCGCGTCGATCCGGCCCCAACGGGCGGGAACGCTTCTCCTACGCAGCCGTAACGAACTGTCGTGGATGCGTGGTGCGAAAACGAAAGGAGGTCCCTCCACTCCGCTGCGCTCCGGTCGGGATGACGAGTGGGGAGCGCTCCGGGCGGGATGACGAAAGGGGTTACCGGCCGCGGATCACGCCGATCCCCTGGCGGATCTCGCCGAGGTGATACGCCGCGTGCGCGATCATGGCCATGGCGCCGCCGACATAGTCCGCGGTCCAGATCTCGTTCTCGGTTGCCAGTTGGGTAAACCAGTCGTAGTTGGCGCGCAGCGTGTCGACCAGCGCTTGCCATTGCGCATCGTCCACCACGCCGACTTGCCAGGAGCCGTCCCAATCGGGTTTGTTCTCGAAGTTGGTGGCGATTCCTTCGCGCAGCTCTTCGATGTAATACGAGGTGTGGTTCACCTGCGCCGCCAGATTGGCCGATTGGTTCGACACCGGGATAGAGGCTTCCTCCGCTGTGATGTCGGACAGCGTTTCGAGGAGCGATGTGCCGGTGTCCAAAATCCAGTGCGGACCGTCGCCGGTCGACTCGAAGATCTCTTTCCACAGCGCGAGAAAGCCGGTGCGGAAGTCCTCGACGGCAATGGTCTGGGTCACGATTTGCTCGGTCACGAAGCGTGCTCCTTGGTCGTGTAGCGATGCAATGGGTTTCTTCCGTCTCTTTTATAGGAACGATCGGCGCAGCTCGGCGTGAGACATCGAGCGGGGCCGAGACGCTAATTGTCGGGAAGGTTGCCGATCTCCTTGAGGATATTCCAGCAGTTGACCGCGGCGTTGATGAGCAGCAGGAATATCGGCAAGACCATCCAATCCACCAAATAGCGCTGGTTCGCGCAGAGTCCGGCGCCGATCACGATCGCGGCGACTTGGGCCGCGATCAGATAGCCGAAGCGCTTGACACCGGCATGGCGCCCAGACCAGCGGGGATCGGGATCGGCGCGGAGCTCGCGAATGTCGATGAGCATCTGGCGCAGACTGAACCCGCTGATCAGCACAATCGGAATGCCGATTCCGGGGCCGCTGGGATCGGGTATGAGGAACAGCAGGGCGAAGGTCAGCATCATCACCAGGCTGTGGAATGTTTCGCTGCACCAGATGCGCAATCCGGGCGGGGAGGTGTCTTTCATGATCGCAGGGCTGAGCGCCAGCGCCACGAAGAGCAAGCCAACGAGCACGCCGGCGACGCCGGCGACGGCGGTATAGAAGTTCGTCCAATCCTGCAATTGCTCGTTGATCGTCATAGCGCTTCGTGTCCAGGGCGGGCTGTATGCGACGGCGCTTCGGCACGGTACCGCCTACCGGCGGATGCGGCAAGCCGTCTCCGGCGACACCTGCCGGCTGGAACGAGCGACACCGTTCTCAGGATTCTCAGGAGATTCTCAGGAAAGCTGGAGAACCCCCACAGTGAGCGCGCCTACCATGGTCACAGCTCGATCGGATCGCCGGTCGAATAAATTCCGGAATGCGCGGACCGGTCCTCCCCTCCCAGGGCTGGCCCGCGCGGAACGGAATGGAAAGGGACGACCATGAACTCCCGCGCTCTTGTCAGAGCCGTCTCTGTTATTGCCACAGCACTCTCGATTGTCCTGGGTGGCGCCGGGGTCGTTTCGACCTCCACCGGTCTGGTGCAGCTCGCCGCCGCGCAGGACAGTGCCGGCTTCGCCGCCGGTCAGGTGGTGGAGGTGACGGCCGACGCGCTCAATGTCCGGGTCGATGCGTCTGTCGACGCCGAGATCGTCACGACCCTGCAGAACGGCACCTGGGCCATGATCGTCGACGGCCCGGTCGCCGGTGACGAGTACGACTGGTACGAGGTCAGCTATGACGACTTCGACGGTTGGGTGGCCGCCGACTACCTGATCGATGCCGCCAGCGCGGCGCCGCTGGCAAGCGGCGATACCGTAATCGTCAATACCGACGCGCTCAATTTGCGCAGCGCCGCCGGGAGTGCCGCCGAGGTCGTCGAAATCCTCGACGCCGCGACCGAAGGTCAGGTGGTGAGCGGTCCGGAACCGGCGGATGACATGACCTGGTATGAGGTCGATTTCGACGGCGTCCAGGGCTGGGTGAGCCGGAGCTATCTGGCGCTCCCCGCAACTGGCGATGACGAGGCGACACCCACCGGCGTGCTGGCAACCGCAACCGCCGCAGCCACAGTGGAGGAGGCAATCTAGGAGTCAGGAATTTGGTGTGAGGTCGCATTCGAGAGCGACTTCTTCCGGGCGTCGTGCAGGACGTCTCTGTCCTGCTGCGGCCGGGGTGCCTCCTCATCAAGCAGGACGCGGAGGTCCTGCACGACACCGTGGTGGGTAGACACGGGAGGGCAGAGAGGCCCTTCGCTACGACCGTCTCAGGACTCAGGACTCCGAACCAGCGGAACCGGATCACGTGGCACGCTCGCGGTGAGTAGCCGTCCACCCGCTGCACGCATCCTGGAGGTAGTGTACGAATGAACCTCGAATTTCTCACGCGCCGGGCGCCCGGCCTCACGATGACCGGACTCGCGCTTGCCGGCGCGGCGGTCACCCTGCTGCCGGGCGCGGCGTCGGCTCAAAGCCCGACCGCCGGTGTGCTCGATACCGAGCCCAGCACGATGGATTGCTCGGCCATCGAGACCGATCCCGCCGCGCTCGGCGCCGCCTCGATCTACATTCTCGATCCTGCCCAGTCCGAGGCGCGCTATCTCGCCGAAGAGGAGCTCTCCGGGGTCGGCGCGAACACTGCGGTCGGTTCCACCAAGACCATCCAGGGCGCGTTCCTCTTCGATGCGGATGGCAACCCGATTCCGTGCTCGACCATCTATGTCGATGTCCGCACCTTCGAAAGCGATTCCTCCCGGCGAGACAACTACCTGCGCGGCAACACCCTGCAGAGCGATCAATACCCGCTGGCCGAATTCATCGTGACCAGCATCGAAGATTTCACCATGCCGGCCGATGGCGAGGAAACCACCTTCACCCTGGTTGGCAACTTCACCCTGCACGGCGTCACCAAAACCATGGCCTGGACCGTGACCGCCACGAAGAATGGCGATACGCTCACCGGGTCGGCCAAGACGCAATTCGACATGGCCGACTTCGATATCGAAAAGCCGATCGTCGGCTCGGTCCTTTCGATCGAAGACACCATTCAGCTCGAGATCGATCTGGTCGCCACCAATTCGGCCAGCTAGCCCAAGGCGAGTCAAGTGTCAAGAGTCCAGAGCAATTTCCCTGGACTCTTGATGCTGGACACTGGACTTCACCGGTGCCACCAAAGAAGCGGATGTAGCGATGACCACCACAATGACGACCACCACCAAGAAGAGCCCCAAATGGATCATCGTTTTTGGTATCCTGATGCTCATCCCCGTTCTCTTTTTCGGCGGTTTCGGTGCGTACGGGCTGTATCAGACCGACAAGCTTCCCTGGCAGACCCAGCCCACCCGCATCCCCATTACTCCGGTCGAGATGCCCAGCTTCGGCACCATCGGTGACACCAGCGCCGGTACGCCCGCCCCAACCACAGTCGTGACATCGACCCCCGCTTCCTGATCTTTCCCCGGTCGACCATCGCAGACATGTTGCCCTCCGACGGCCCCAAGACGAAAGCACGAACCCATGCAGACTACGACTCCCGACCAAACAACAGGCAAGCGCATTCTCATCGTCGATGACGAAGAGCCAATCCGCGAGCTGCTGACCACCGCATTGCGATTCACCGGATATCAAGTCGAAAGCGCGGCCAGCGGCCTCGAGGCCTTGCGCGCAGTCACCAACGCTCCCGATCTGATCGTCCTCGATGTCAATCTTCCCGATCTCGATGGGTTCGAGGTCTGCCGCAAGATTCGCAGCGGCGGCGATCTCACCCCGGTCATCTTCCTCACCGCCCGGGACGATGCCTCCGATCTGCGAGCCGGGTTTTCCCGCGGTGGCGACGATTATCTGACCAAGCCATTCAGCCTGGAAGAGCTGCTGCTGCGCATCGGTGCGGTGCTGCGGCGAACCAGCGCTCCCCAGGTCGAGCAATCCCGCCTGCAGGTGGGCGATGTGGTGCTGGACGAGGATTCGTTCCGCGTCTGGCGCGGCACCGAGGAGATCAACCTCTCACCGACCGAATTCCGCTTGCTGCGCTATCTCATGCTGAATCGGGAACGAGTCGTTTCCAAAACGCAGATCATCGACCACGTTTGGGATTACGATTTCGCTGGCGATCCCGCGTCGGTGGAAACCTATGTCTCGTATCTGCGGCGCAAGCTGCACGATCGGGATGCCCAGCTGATCCGTACGGTGCGCGGGTTCGGCTATTCGATTCGCGTACCGGAGAGCGCTCCGGCGTCGACGCGGTAACGAGTCCGGGGTCCGGGGTCCGGGGTCCGGGGTCCGGGGTCCGGAGAAAACCGTAGGGCACGGACTCCGCGCCGTGCGGCTGCCGTACAAGGAACTGCGCTCTTCGACAAGGGCAACGTCTCAGGGCTCCGGACTCAGGACTCCGGACCCATGCGAACTGCACCCTGGGGAGGTGTGTGGTGAGAATCCGGACGAGATTGACACTGGCCATCGTGGCAGTTTTGCTGCTGACGATCGGCTCGCTGGGCTATGTGCTCGTGCGGGATACCCGCGCGGCGCTGGTGCAGGATGTCGACGACGACATTCTCACCAATGCCCAGCGCAAGAGTCTCAAACCGGACGACCACAAAGGCCCCAAGCCGTATGCGGGGTATGGCGACCAGCGATACGAAGGCGATGGCCCGCCCCCCTGGGTTCCCGCCGACTGGACCAAAGCCACACCGGTGCCGGTCGGCGCCACTATCATCGACGACAGCGACGACGATGCCACTATCTCCGAGCGGACGGTCGCCTCGTTCTGTTTCTCGCCCACCGGCGGGGTCGTCTGGAATGAGCCCAGCGGCTATTCCGACGATCCCGATTCCCCGCCCCAAATACCCGAGGTCCCCAGCGAGCAGCTCACCGCGATGATCGGATCGATCGAAACGGTGCCGTCCGAGGATGGCGCGTTCAACTACCGCATGCTCGTCTCCGTGCGCGAGAACGGCGACTATCTGATCACCGCGCGCTCGCTGCGGCAGGTCGATACTTCGATCGAACGGTTGATCCGCACCATTCTGCTGGCCGGGTCGCTGGCGGTGGCCGCGGCGGCGCTGGCTTCCTGGCTCGTCATCCGCCGTGGATTCGAACCGGTCGATCAGATGATCGGCACCGCCGAAAAGATTGCCGCCGGGGATCTGACGCAGCGCGTGCCCCCAAGCGATCCGCACACGGAGCTGGGCCGGCTCGGCAGCGCGCTGAACGAGATGCTCGGTCAGGTAGAACAGGCCGCGCTGGTGCGGGCGGACAACGAAAACCGCTTGCGGCGCTTCGTAGCCGATGCCGCGCACGAGCTGCGCACGCCGCTCACTTCCTTACGGGGTTACGCCGAGCTCTACCGGCAGGGCGCGCTGGCCACCCCGGAATCGGTCGATATGGCGATGGGCCGCATCGAAGCCGAATCGCGCCGCATGGGCCGCCTGGTCGACGATCTGCTGTTGCTGGCGCGCATGGATCAGCAGCGCGGTCTGGAGATGGCGCCGGTCGATATCGGCGAAGTGGTCACCGAAGCCGTCACCGATTTCGAAGTGGTCGAGCCCGGCCGCCCGGTGACCGTGCAGCAGGTAGGTGAATCGACGGTCATCGGCGACCGCAACCGCTTGCGTCAGGTGATCGACAACTTGCTTTCCAATGTCCGCACTCATACGCCTGCCGAAACGCCGGTGCATGTGTTGGTGACGCCCGAAACCGGCTTCGTCGACATCTCGGTGGCGGACGAGGGCCCCGGGATTTCCCGCGAAGATCAGGAACGAGTGTTCGAACGATTCTGGCGAGCCGATCCCGGGAGGGTGCGCAGCCGGGGTGGCACCGGTCTCGGTCTGGCGATCGTGGCGTCGCTGGTGCAGGCGCATGGCGGGTCGGTGGCGGTCGATAGCGAAGTGGGTCGGGGCACCACCTTCACGGTGCGGTTGCCCACTACCCCCGCGGTGATGGATGCGGATTGAGCAAAAAACGCTCCACCGTCGTACTATGTACCGTATAGTGAAGCGCTTGCATTCGTACGCGAGGAATCTCGCAATTTCGACCCTCCCCCTCTTGACGTTGCCAAGCGGGAACAGCATTATGGGGTGGCGCGAGAACTGAGCTGCTGGAGCGGACCAGCAACGGCGCTGGCGTGGAGAAACGCAAGAGGAGGTTGGGTTCATGGGTTTGATTTCCTGGGTCATTTTTGGCGCCATCGTCGGCTGGCTTGGCAGCAAGCTTGCCGGGACCGATAGCCAGCAGGGATGGATTGCCAATATCATCCTTGGCATCATCGGCGCCATTATTGGCGGCGTCGTCTGGGGTTATATCGACGACTCCGACTTTGTCATCGATTGGTCGATCGGTTCGCTGATCCTGGGCGTCATCGGCGCGTTCGTGGTTTCGTGGGGGTATGCGTACCTCATGGGCCGCAAGGCGTAACATCTGACTTCAACGAAAAGCGCCGGGGCACATGCTCCGGCGTTTTTCGTATGCCCCTCCCGTCATCCACTCCCCTCGTCATCCCGAGCCGCGTCGAGGGACCTCTCGTCGCCCCACAACCCAGCCTCCCGTCCACCACCCGGTCGTAGCGGAGGTGCCTCTGTGCCCTCCGATCGGCCGCAGGCCGATAACGGACGTACTAACAGCCTTTTCGTGGTCAGATTCGTAGCTTCGAAATATC
>DASTFJ010000056.1:0-4363 GCA_035708745.1 Thermomicrobiales bacterium
CGGCAACGCATGCACGGTCGATAGTTGCGATCCCGAACGGGGATGCGTCTACACCGCGGTCGATTGCGACGACGGCAACGCCTGCACCAACGACTATTGCGATTCCGTCGCTGGCTGTATCCACGAGGCGGTGGACTGCAACACCAACAACCCCTGCACCATCGATACCTGCGATCCGGCCACTGGCTGTGTCCACACGCCGGTCAGCTGCGACGATGGCGATGCCTGCACGGTCGACTCTTGCGATCCCGTCCAAGGTTGTGTGCATACGCCGCTGGTCTGCGACGACGACAATGCCTGCCGGACCAACGGGCGGTGCGATGCTCAAGTTGGCTGCGTCTATACGACGACCAACTGCAATGACGGCAATGCCTGCACGGTCGATACCTGCGATCCGGTCCTGGGCTGTCAGCATACGCCGGTCGACTGCAATGACAACAATCTGTGCACGACCGAGTACTGCGATCCCCAACGGGGCTGCGTGTATACGGTGATCGATTGCGAGAGCGGCGATGCCTGCATGGACGACTGGTGCGATCCCCCCACTGGCTGCAAACACACGCCGATCAATTGCGATGACGGCAATGTCTGCACCACCAACGAGTGCGATCCGGCGTCCGGCTGCGTCCACAACCCGATCAGTTGCGACGATGGCGATCCCTGCACCACCAACGAGTGCTATCCCAATACCGGCTGTATCCACAATCGGGTCGATTGTTCCGGGGCGAACGATCCCGCGAATTGTCTGGTCGGTGTGTGCTCCGGTGGGACCTGCGTCCAGCAGCCCACTTGCTCCAGCGGTACCGGCTGCTGCGGCGATGGAACGTGCAGTGCAGCGTGCGGGTGCGGGGCGGACCGGGAATTTTGTCTGGCCAACACCGAGTGCTGCGAGGGGTGTTGCATCGCCATCCTCTCGACGGTTGAGGAATACGAGGACCTATGTAGGGCCGCGGGTCTTTCAGGTCTGACCGTCACTCTCTGCGGCCAATTGATCTCCGAAACTTACGCGGGGACCTGCCTCAATCCCCCGGTAATTACCCTCGGAACCTTCCCGAACAATCCGGTCACGCTTCCCTGCATGAGCTGAACGAACCACCGGCGCCATCCTCCCGGATGGCGCCGGCGCTACGCCGCAAATGTGAGCGTCCGAACCGGATCAGCGTGGGGCGAGCAACGAGCCGCGGACGCCCTCTCCGTCCCTGAGCGCCGTCATCATTGTCCCGGGCGCAGGTCGATGCCGCGCAGCAGCAACGCATTGAGCGCCACGATGATCGTGGACGCGCTCATCAGCACCGCGGCCACCGCCGGGCCGATGGTGATCCCCCAGGGGGCCAGCAGACCAGCGGCGACCGGAATCGCGATCACGTTGTATCCAACCGCCCAGCCGAGGTTTTGCAGCATCTTCCGATAGCTGGCTTTCGAAAGATCGATGACCCCCACCACCGCGCGCGGATCGTTGGACGCGAGGATGACGCCAGCCGACTCGATCGCCACGTCGGTTCCCGCGCCGATGGCGATCCCGACATCGGCCCGGGCCAGCGCCGGCGCGTCGTTGACGCCATCGCCCACCATGGCGACCCGATCGTCCCGCTGCTGCAACTCCGTCACGATGCGGTCTTTGTCTCTGGGCAAGACCTCGGCAAACACCTCGTCGATGCCAAGCTCCCGCGCAACCGAGTCCGCGACCGCCTGGGAATCGCCGGTAATCATGACTACGCGGATATTGCGGTCGTGCAATGCCTCGACCGCGTCCAGCGACTCCTGGCGCACCTGGTCCTCCAGCGCGAGCGCGCCAATGATGCGATCGTCCCGCACCACCGAGAGCACCGCCGCTCCCCGGCTCTCCCACTCGTGCATGGCATGCTGCAGCGCCTCCGGGGGGTTCAGATTTCGTTCGCGCAACATGGCCGGACCGCCGACGGCGACCTGTGCTCCGTTCACCACCGCGCTCACGCCGCGGCCGGCATGCGCCTCGAAATTCTGAGCCGTTGGGATGTCGAGTCCGCGCTCGCCGGCATATCGCACGATAGCGCGAGCCAGCGGGTGCTCGCTGTCCATTTCCACCGCGGCCGCCAGCGATGCCAGCTCGTCCTCCGTCACTTCCGGGGCAGCGTTCGCTCCGGTGACCACGTGCGCGCCGCGCGTAAGCGTGCCGGTCTTGTCGAAAAGGACGATATCGATGTCTTTCATGCGCTCCAGCGCCAAGCGGTCCTTGACCAGGATGCCGTTTTTGGCGGCAACCGCGGTCGAGATCGCAATCACCAGCGGAATCGCCAACCCGAGCGCATGTGGGCAAGAGATCACCAGTACGGTGACCGTCCGGGTGATGGCATCGCCCACCTCACCCAGCGCGACCCAGACGATCAGCGTGATCACTCCGGCGGCGACGGCAATATAAAAGAGCCACGCGGCGAAGCGATCGGCCAGGGTTTGCGCGCGCGAACGCGATTGCTGCGCTTCGGCGACCAGACGTTGAATACCCGCCAGCGCCGTGTGCTCGCCGATGGCGTCCACCCGGAAACGGATCGCCGCCCCGGCAACGACGCTTCCGGCCGTCACCCGGTCGCCGGCGCTTTTCTCGATCGGATTCGACTCGCCCGTGAGCATCGATTCGTCGAGAAACGCCTGGCCTTCGGTGATGACGCCATCGGCTGGAACACGACCGCCCGGGCGAACCAGCAGGATATCGCCCTCGCGCAGCGCATCGAGCGGCACGACCTTCGTGCCGGTGTCATCGACGACCTCGGCTTCGTCAGGAAGCAACGCGGCCAGGGCCGCCAGCGCGCCCTGCGCTTGCCCGATCGCCCGCATCTCCATCCAGTGCCCGAGCAGCATCACGTCGATGAGTAATGCGAGCTCCCACCAGAAATCCAGATCCAGCCAGCCGAAGGTGGTCGCCAGGCTGGCCAGGTAGGCCACCGAGATGGCCAGGGAAATGAGCAGCATCATGCCGGGCGCGCGGTCCCGGATCTCTTGCCAGCCGCCCTTGAGAAAGACAGAGCCGCCATAGACGAAGAGGATCGTGCCCAGGATCGGGGCGATGAGCCGATCGCCCGTAAACGACGGCGCGGAATAGCCCAGCCACATCTGGATCATGTCGCTGAAGTACAGGATCGGCACGGTGAGCATCAGGCTGAACCAGAGGAGCCGCTTGAACATGTCCGGATCGTGACCCGCGTGTTTGTCGTGACCGGCGTGTCCGTTGTGACCGGCGTGTTCGCGATGGTCCGCGTGGCCGGTAGTGCTCGGCGGCTCGTGGTGGTCCAGATGCTCGTCCTGGCTGGCGCTCGGAGGGACGATCGGCTGGGAGTGGGTGGAGTGGTCCATAAGATGAATGCTCGTGGTATGCGGCGGCATGACGCTCAGGTAGGTAAGCCCGCAGGCTGCTCGATCCTGCGCTAATGAAGAGTATATACCCCCAGGGGGTATAAAATGCAAGAATCGTGCGATACGCCAGCGCCCGATGGGCCGATGCGAGATCGCCAGGCACGATGATGGCCACCGGACGCCAACCCCACGATACGCATCGGTCCGATCATTCGCAATCCGCATTTGCAGGTATCCGGGGGAAAGGGGTCTCTCTCGATGGGGCTTGCGTTTTGGCTTCGCGCCGCTATGCTGAGCGCCAGTCAGTCGATCGAAATCTTCGCGTCCATTCCGCAACCCATTTTTCGAGGGGGCGAACGATCATGGAAGACCAGCGATTCGATGCATTCGTCAAGTCCGTGGCGCATCGCACCAGCCGTCGCCGGTTATTGACCGGGATACTCGGGCTTGGCGCCGGCGTGGCAGTGGCCGCGGCAGGCGCAGACTCGACCGAGGCGGCGCGACGAGGATTCTCTGGTCCGGCCTTTCCCCCGCTGACACCCCCCAGGATGTGCAGCGAGACAGGCACATCATGTTCGAGCTCGGAGGAGTGTTGCAGCGCCTGTTGCGTTTCGGGTGGCGGCGGTCCCGCTGCCTGCGTCGATGAAAGCATCTGCAGCTGGCTTTGAGGTGGCGCGCACCAGCGAGACGCTTCGCGGCACTCAAATTCGATCGGCGAAGCGGCGCTCGGCGCGTTCCTGATCGTTGGATTCACGCTGCACACTGTCGCCGAAGGGGCCGGAGTCGCGGCGCTATTGGTCGAGCACCGGCCATCGCTTTGGCAGTTCGCCGGACTAGCGTTGCTGGCGGGTGGACTGGCGGTGATCGGCACGATTCGTTGACATCTCGAAGCGAGGTGCTATGCTGTCGCCAGACTACATTCCATAAACAACAACCATAAACAACCATCGTAATTCTGTGCACACGTCTTCGACCGCCGGTGGTTTGCCGGCGGCTTCTTTCATGAGGGCCGGGGTATGGACGATCGTCGCTTCGA
>DASTFJ010000057.1:0-9522 GCA_035708745.1 Thermomicrobiales bacterium
TGGAACGGGCCTGGGATGAGAACGCCGATCCCTTCACCAATGCTGTGCGCATCACCGTTTCGGCTTTGCGCAAACGTCTCGGCGAGCCCTGGATCATCGCCACCGTGGCCGGCGCCGGATACCGCATCGACACCCAACCAGACACCGAACGTGCGGGAGGGGGACCGTGGGTAGAGCCCCTGGATTGAGCGTTCGCCTCAAACTCACCCTCAGCTACGCCGGCTTCCTCATGGTTGCCGGTGGCTTGATGCTCACCGCCGCATGGTTCGCCGGCCAAGGCCGGCAATCGTCGGATTTCCTCCTGCGATTCGTACCCGACGGCGCCATCCGCACCATCGGCCGCTTGATACCCGGGAACAATGCCTTCTTCCTGCGCGAATACGCGCCGTCCGCAGCCATCGTACTGGCGTTTCTGCTGGTCTTCGGTCTCCTGGGAGGGTGGCTGCTTGCCGGCCGGATGCTCGCTCCCCTGACGCGCATCACCGACGCCACCCGCAAGGCTGCGAATGGGTCGCTCTCCCACCGCATCCGGTTACCGGGCCGTAGAGACGAGTTCCGCGAGCTGGCCGACAGCTTCGACGCCATGCTGTCACAGCTCGAAGCGCACATCGCCGAACAGCGGCGCTTCGCCGCCAACGCGTCCCATGAGCTGCGGACCCCGTTAGCGATCACGCAGACGCTTCTCGATGTCGCTCACCATGATCCGAACCCCGACACCGGCCAACTCGTCGAACGCCTGCACGCCGTCAACGCGCGCGCGATCGAGCTCACGGAGGCGTTGCTGCTGCTCAGCCGCACCGACCAGCGATCATTCGCCCGAGAACCGGTCGATCTCTCGCTCATTGCGGAAGAAGCCACCGAAACGCTCCTTCCGCTAGCAGAAAAGCACGGCGTCACCATCCAGACCTCTGGAGACATCACCCCCACGATCGGCTCACACGCGCTCCTGCTGCAGATGACCACAAACCTGCTGCACAATGCCATCGTCCATAACCTCCCCGACCGCGGCGCCGTGCGGATCGATACCGCCCTCCTCCCCGATGCCGTCCTGCTCATGGTCGAAAGCACCGGCGACTCGCTCACTCCCGAGCTCGTCTCGACCCTCACCGAGCCATTCCAGCGCGGCACCGAGCGCATACGCACCGACCAGGCAGGGGTTGGGCTCGGTCTGGCAATCGTCAAGAGCATCGTGCTGGCCCACGATGGAACCCTCACCATCGTGCCCCGCGCTGGCGGCGGACTCCGCGTGACGGCACAGCTCCCTGCCGGGGTTCAAAACCCGAACGATGCTTTTGCCGAGCTGGATCGGCGAGCCCGATACCCGATCGGCCAATTGCGAGCTGCTACCGCGTCAGCCAAATGAAGAGCGAGAGTGAAAAGATCGAGCCGACTGTGCTGTAGAGCAGCACCGAGGCCATTTCCTGCTCGGCGGTCTTGTAGCGCACCGCCAGGATCACGATCATGGATGCCGCCGGAATGGCCAGCGCGATCACCGCTTCATTCAATTCGGCGCTGGTGCGACCGAGCAGGCGGATACAGAGAAGCGCCACTCCCGGAACGATCAGATTGCGCGCAATGGTCAAAACCCCAATGGTTCTGCTGAAGGTCACCTTCTGCGCATAGAGGATGACCCCGGCCGCGAAGATCGACACTCCACCCGTGGAGGCGCCCAGCAGTCCGAGTGCGCGTTCGATCGAGGCGGGAAAGTCGAACCCAGCCAGGCAAACAATCAAACCGAGGATCGACGCCCAGACCATCGGTTGCCGGACCGCGCGGACCAATCCTTTACCCAGCGCACGGGCATCGAGCTTCTGCATTCCGGCTGCGCCCGCGGCCGCCTCGGCATCGAGCAAAACCAGGCAAAGCGGCACGAGCACCAGGTTGATTGCCAGGGTCGCGATGCTGATCGGGATCGCGCTTTCCTGTTGACCGTAGAGATAGCCCAGCACGCTATTGCCCACAAAGGCCACCGACGGCCCGGAGACGGCCAGCGCATACAGGGCGGACGTGCCGGGCGATTTGTGCAGCACCTTGCGCGAAAGGACGAACGCGATCGCGAAGCTGAGTACGATGGCGCTGACTACCGTCACGATCAGGGGAGCCGAGGAACTCAGATTGGAGCGTTTCGTGGTCGCCATCCCCACAAAGAGATCGGCCGGCAGGGCGTACAGCAGCACCAAGCGGTTGAGGACGTCCGCATGCTCGGGGGTGAAATCGTGATGCCGCCCGGCAAAATAGCCCAGCACCATCGTCAGAACGACCGGCAGCAATGCGCTCAGGATGGTGGTGAACATTGATGGTCAGCGGTCCAGACATTGAAGGCGAATCAAGCTCGTGCGCCAGTGTGCACGATGCTGTGCGAGTCTGTCGGCGTGTGATTTTGTGGAACCCGATTGATCGATCTGTTGACACAGCCGGAAACCTGCCCAAAAATGGGGCTGCGTTTCCTAACGTGAAGATATCCCCGAATCGGCGCTCTGCAACGGAGCGTAGCGAAAGTGAGGGTTGGATTCCGGCAAACGAATTCAGAGGGTTTCTGTCATTGACGTCAACGGAGGTGTCAACGTGAAGAACCGTATTCTGTCCCGGATCTCTCGACGCGGATTTCTCGGTTCTGCCGGCGCCGCGGCCGGCATCGGAGCCGCAACAGTCGCGACCGGTGGAACTCTGGCCGCTCCTCAATCGATCGGTCACGCGTTTCAGCGCAATCAGGACACAGTGAAGCTCACGTTCTGGGGTCAATTTCCGGAGCTGCTCGATCCCTTTAAGGCCGTCATGGCCGATTTCACGGCCGCCAATCCCGGCGTCGAGATCGAAGTCGAGATGACGACCAACGATCAATACAAGACCAAGATCCAGTCGGCGCTCAACGTCGGGTCCGGTCCTGATCTCTATATGGTCCCAGCCCAGCCGGAGATGAATAATTATGTGGATGCGGGCACGTTGGTCGATCTGACCGACACGCTCGACCTGTCTCAGGTCGTCGATGTCGCGGTCGCCGCGGTCACCATCGATGGCAAGGTATGGGCATCCCCCAGCGGACGCTACACCGTCGGCATCTGCTATCACAAGGATCTTTTCGAAGAAGCCGGGGTGACCGAAGAGCCAGTTACCTGGGAAGAGATGCGCGCAGTCATGCAGCAATTGCTGGATGCTGGTATCACGCCGTATTCGATCGCCGCAAAAGACGGCAGTCTGACCTATTTCAATTACATCGGCCTGGCCTCTTCCATTCTTGGAACCGAGGGGTTCGAGCAGATTCTTTCCGGCGAGCGCAAGTTGACCGACGAGGATATGGTCGGCGTCATCCAGGAGATGCGCGACTGGGTGCCCTTCTATCAGAAGAACTTCCTCGGGACGCCCTATGCCGAATCGAAAGCCCTCTTTGCCACCAGCAAGACCGCGATGATGGACTGCGGCTCGGCCGACCTTTCCGGCTATTACGAGATCGACCCGGACGCCCAGCTAGGATTCTTCTACTGGCCGGCTCCGACCGCCGACAGCGGCTCGCAGGTGACGAATACCGGCATGTCGGTCATGTACGGCGTCAACCCGGCTATGGACGAAGGGAAGATGGATGCCGCGATCGCTTTCGTGAACTGGGTCGCCACACCCGAGGGTGCGCAGTCGATGAACAAGAACATCAAGCTGCTGCCGGTGGTCAAGGGCGTCGAGCCCGAGGGCGATCCGATTCTGACCGAGATGGTGAATTCACCGCTCGATATCCCGGTCTGGTACGAGCGTTGGGCCACGCTGAATATCGGGACGGTCTGGACCACCGACGGCAACTCCGCCTTCGATACCGATACGCCGCCGGATGAGTTCGCGGCCAAGCTGCAGGCGTCAGTCGACGAGCAGATGGCCAACGCACCGGCTGCCGCCACGCCGGCCTCCTAGGGCGATTCGAAACACGTCCGGAGTCCTGGGTCCGGAGTTCGGAGCAGTCAGCCTCGCTTGCCTGGCAGGCGTTGTGACCTTACTCCGCCCTCCGGGCTCCGGGCTGCGAACCGTCTGGAGATCGCCATGGTTCTGTCGTTGCCACAGGCGCGGCCAGTCCCCAATCGGGACCGGCTCGCGATCGTGCTCGGAATAGGCGCGGCGGCGCTGCTGCTGGCTTCGCTGCTGCTGATGAATCGGTTAGAAAGCCGGTACGCGTTTCTATCGCTGACCGCGTTCGTTCTCGTCAGCGCAGTCTTTTTGGCGATCACGTATAGCCGCCGTCCCTATGTTGCCTTCATCTTCCCGGCGGTTGTCATCTACACCATGTTCGTCATCTTTCCGGCAGGCGTCGCGTTTCGTTACAGCCTTTACGACTGGACCGGTCTCGGGCCGCCGAAGGACTATATCGGGCTTTCGAACTATTCCGAGATCCTGCACGACCGGCAGTTTCTGGATGCGATGTGGAATAACATCCAGCTTTTCCTGGCGATCTTCATCATCCAGAATGCGATCGGCCTGCCGATCGCCCTGGCGCTTGACACCAAGCTGCGGGGTCACGAGTTCTACCGGTCCGCGCTGTTCCTGCCGGTGATCGTCTCGCTGGTGGCAACCGCCTATATCTGGCAAATCATCTTTGGCCCAAATATCGGTATGCTCAACCCGATGCTGGAAAAGATCGGTCGTCCCGACTGGGAGCGCGACTGGCTGGCCGACACCTTTCTGACCTTCAAGCTCATCTGGCTCGTGCAGGCCTGGCAGCATATCGGCGTGCCGATCGTCATCTATCTCGCGGGGCTGCAATCCGTTCCAGCCGATCTGAAGGACTCGGCGCGGGTCGACGGCGCCAACGGCTGGCAGGTCTTCCGGGGCGTTACTTTCCCGATGCTGGCGCCAGCCTTCACTATCGTCACCATCACCAGCTTTATCGCGATGTTTCGCGCGTTCGATATCCCCTACGTGCTCGGGGGGCCGGGCGGCGCGCCCGATGGCACCACCGATGTACTCAGTCTGGTCATCTATCGCGAGGCGTTCGGGCTCGGCGGAATCGTCGGCTCGGTCTACCGGCAGGGCTACGCGGTAGCGGCGGGTGTGGTGATGTTCGTCTTTCTCATCGTGGCGGTCAGTATCCAGGCGGTCTTTCTCCGCCGACGTGAGGTGGCGATGTGAGCACGCAGCCGATCGATCTTTCGGGGTTTCCACCGGCTTCTACCCGCAAGACCCGCAGCGTCGGTAGCCTGTTGCTAAGCGGAATCATCCACCTGTTGCTGATCGCGGCGGTCATCTTCGCGCTGCTGCCGATCGCGCTGGCATTCCTGGCGTCGTTCAAATCGCTTTACGATTTCTATGACAACCCGCTCGGTCTCCCGGCGTCGTGGGAATGGCACAACTACACCAGCGTCTGGCGCGAAGCGCACATCGCCGACTATGCCCGCAACAGCGTCATCGTCACGTTCATCTCCGTGCCCCTGATCGTCATGCTGGCGTGTCTGGCCGGCTATGGGCTGACCCGGTATACGTTCCGGTTCAGCCGGACGATCTATCTCTACTTCCTGGCCGGATTGCTGATCCCCATTCAGCTCACCATCCTGCCCAGTTTGCTGCAAATGAAAGCGCTGCATCTGGTCAATACGCATGCCGGGCTGATCACCCTCTATACCGCGCTCGGGCTGCCGTTTTCGGTTTTCCTGATGGCTGGATTCATGAATACGATGCCGGGTGAGCTGTCCGAGGCGGCCCGGCTCGATGGGGCGGGCGAGCTGCGCGCCTTCTGGGACGTGGTGGTGCCCTTGACCAAACCGGCCCTGGCAACGGTTGCGATTCTCAACGGCGTCACGATCTGGAACGAGTTTTTCCTCGCGCTGATCCTGTCACCGGGCACGCCGACACTACAGGTGGGCATCAATAACCTGCGCGGCTACTACTCGACCGAATGGGGCTACATCTTCGCCGGGGTCATGGTGGCCGCCCTGCCGGTGATCCTCGCCTATGTGCTCTTGACGAAGCAATTCATCCGCGGTTTGACCGCCGGAGCATTGAAGGGGTAGAACGCCAGGCGGTCGCCGGCAACGGGCCGGGGCTCTGCTACTGAGACGATCCCGTTGTCACCCCGTTTCGCGTCCGGCGATAGCCAGCGAGGCGTTCCAGGTTGGCGGCGTGCACGCCGGGCATTTGCATACTGTCCCAGATGAGGGGCGGTGTGCCGCGCTCGCAAAGGAGCTCGGTTACCTCGGCGAAGATCATCCACATCGCCAGCATGCCCGCGATGCCCGAGCCAGGAATGGCGGAGAACGACCGCTCGCCGGCGGTGAAATCGAGCTCCGTGTCGCCATAGCGACCGCCGAGATCGACCAAGATATCGACCACTTCGCTGAGACGTTGGCCGCTGGCGTGCTCAGGCGTCAGGCGCGGGTCCATTTCGTATGCCACCTGAGTCAGCGCCACGGTGGTCGCGCCTCGTTCCTTGCCGAGCAGCGCGAAGTCGACGGTCTTGTGGGTGGTGCCGGCATTGGTGGGAATCACCACCACATCTCCCGCCTCGATCCCAACCGGATCATCGAGCCGGTGCACGGCCATCAGACCGCCGGCGCGGGCAGTCACCTCGTCGTGCAGGCCATGGCTCGTCTCGGCGATCCAGACCCGATGTCCTTCACCGAGCGCATCGACGATCGCTACCGCCGCGGCTTCGATCGGTTCATGCTGGCTCTCGATCATCGTTTTCAATCGCGCCAACATGTTGTTGGCAAACATTTCTCCCGCGTTCACCTGCACCATCCCTTCGCATCCGAAAGCGGACGTTCCCGCCACTGGCGGCATTCTATTCGCGCCCAGATACAAAAGCCGGAGCGCCCGACCGCCAGACGATCAGTCACGGTGCAGGCGGTCTACATTTAGATCGCTCTTGGCTTCGATCGCGGCGTATCAGGAGGAACAATCCGATGAGCTGGGATGAGCGTCTGGCGGACGATTACGACTTATGGTCCGCCCAGATGACGGCGGACGTCGATTTCTACGTGGCGCTTGCCCGGCAGGCGGAAGGTCCACTGGTCGAGCTGGCGGTAGGTAGCGGCCGGGTGGCCATCCCGGTAGCGCGCGCTACCGGAAAGTCGGTCATCGGCATCGACGCGTCCCCGGCCATGCTGGAGCTCGCACGCGAATCTGCCTTCCAGGCGCATGTGGATCTCGATCTCCGTGAGGGCGATATGACCGCCTTTACCCTCGACGAGCCCGCCGGATTGATCTATTGCCCATTTCATGGCGTGCTGCACTTGCCCACCTGGTCCGACCGTCGCCGGTTGTTCGAGCGGGTGGCGGCGTCCCTGCGACCAAATGGCCGCTTCGCCTGGAGTGCGCTCGCGTTCGACTTTCGGGTGGCCGCCCGCTTCGACGGTGTTCCACAAAACACCCCGACACCACACATCACCAGATTCTCTATTGGCACCAACCGGATCGATATCGTTCACGACAATGGCGCGACCAGCTCCCTTTGGTGGGCCGCCCTGAACGAGTGGCTTGGCCTGATCGATGTCGCAGGACTTCAAGTGGAATCCCTGCACGGCGGCTTCGCCGGAGAGCCGTTCGATGATGCCAGCACACTTTACGTTTTCGTTGCAACGAAGCGTGCCGCGAAGCCGGACTAGACAGGGCAATCGCATCCCCTTGATACGGCTCATGTCAGGTTATCCTGTTGGCACTCCGCCGCGACCTACCGTCCCTGCCCGAAGGTGCCCTGCCGATGGATCCGCCACTTCCGGTTGCCCTGCTTTCCGATCTCGCGGGCGTGCCCGACCCGCGCTTTCCCTATTGGCACCGGCACAACCTGGTCGACCTGATCACCATCGCACTGTGCGCGGTCATCTCGGGGGCGGATTCCTGGGTCGAGGTGGCGGATTGGGGACAGGAAAAGGCGGAGTGGCTGCAGACGTTTCTGGCGTTGCCGGCCGGCATCCCCTCCCACGACACCTTTTCCCGGCTCTTTCGCAGCCTCGATTCCGCTGCGTTGGAAGCGGTGCTGCTGGGCTGGGTGCGCGCCACGCTGCCAGAACCGGCCACGGGTTCGGTCATCGCCGTCGATGGCAAGACGCTGCGCCGCAGCCATGATCGTGCCACTGGGGGCGCGGCCCTGCACCTGATCAGTGCCTGGGCAACGGAATGGGGGATCTCGCTCGGGCAGTGGATGGTGCCCGACCACACCAATGAAATCACCGCGCTGCCGGCCGCCCTGGCCGTGGTGACGCTGCCGGGCACGGTCATCACCCTCGATGCCATGGGTTGCCAGCGTGAGGTGGCAGCCACCATTACCACACAGGGTGGCCACTATGTGCTGGCGCTGAAGGGTAATCAGAGCCAACTGCATGCCGATGTGCAGGCGTTCTTTGTCGATGGGTTGGCAACTGGCTTTGCCACTCCGGTCGATCGGGCCGAAACCCACGAAAAAGGACACGGCCGCATCGAAAAACGCACCTGCTGGGCCACCCAGGATGCCGCGTTACTGCGCTATCTCGATCCGGATGGCCGCTGGGCAGGGTTGCGCAGTGTGGTCCTGGTCCAAGCCCAGCGCACCATCGGCGCTGCTCAGACGACGGAGCAGCGGTACTACCTCAGCAGTCTGCCCGCCGATGCGACCCGACTCAATCAGATCGTGCGCACCCATTGGCAGATCGAAAACCAGCTGCATTGGGTCTTGGATACCGCCTTCGATGAGGACCAATGCCGGGTACGGGTGGGCAATGGCGCCCAGAATCTGGCGCTGCTGCGGCGCGTGGCGCTGAGTTTGCTCAAACAGGACCGCAGCACCAAGCTTGGCATCAAAGGCAAACGCCTCAAAGCGGGATGGGATGAGCACTATCTCTTACACATCCTGACTCAATAGGATGCGATAGCCCTGCCGGACTAGAAGACCCCTATTGACAACCGGCGCATTCCATGAAAAGATGATGTTCGGCCCGGTGCGGAAGCGCCGGGTAACGTCTGAAAAAAGGCCCGGTTGAGGGATTGCGCCAATCACTGGCGCTCGCGAGTAGAAAGGAGGACGACCCAATGGTTTCGATGCAGAAGAGCAAGATCTTCACTCTGCTCCATGGCTATTGCGGTACTGCCGTCCAAGCCAATCATCTCGCCCTCCGGGGAATGACCGGTTCCGGCGCTCACTAGAGCGCTTCCAGCGAACTTGTCAGGTCACCTCGGGTCGGGCAAACGATCCGGGGTTTTTTGTACCCCAAGCAGTGCAACCTAGCCGCTTCGCCTGGCCCGCGAAGCGCTCAGATCTGAAGCCGGCGCCGGCTTCGAGGCAACCGTCCGGCATGACCTCTTTTTGAAAGGAGGGAGTTCGATGATTCGTAATCGTGTCGCCCCAGGCGGGGCGCTCAAGCAACGGGCGCGTTGCGCCAGAACCCATTCGGGCACCGATGCGAGCCAAAGCGGATCGCACCAGAAGGTCAAACGAACTGACGATACAGATACCGGGCAATGCGCCCGGGCAGATACAGGAGAAACACTGACATGCATCCTCAACAGCCATGGATGATGCAAATCAACGCGGAGAACATGCAGCGCGATGTGGAGCGCCACATGCGCCTGAAGCAG
>DASTFJ010000058.1:0-15546 GCA_035708745.1 Thermomicrobiales bacterium
CGCGCCGCGGGTCGCCCAGGAAACCGAAGCGCTCTTCTGGACCGGAAATGGCGACACTCGCGGGTTGCAGGTCGCGCTGGCCGATCATGCCTCGGTCGATGAGATCCAGGGAATCCTGGCCGCGCTGCAAACATCGCTCGACGAAGGGAAACAGCGGCTAGGAGCAGATCGACCCGGGGATGCATCCATCATCTTCAACTCCGCCACCATCGTCTTCCGCGAGGGGCTGGAAGGCATCCTGATTCTCGCGTCGCTGCTGGCGAGCATGATCGGCGCGAACAAGGTCTTCAAGAAGCCACTGGTCATCGGCGCAGTGGGCGCATTTGTCGCGACCGCGGTGCTCTTCTTCCTGGCTCGCACCGTGCTGCTCTCGCTGAACCAGTACGGCGAGAAGCTGGAAGCGGTCGTCTCCCTGGTTGCCATCGGCGTGCTGCTGATCGTCATGAACTGGTTTTTCCACAAGGTCTACTGGACCAAGTGGATCGCTCATCACCATCAGAAACGGCGCATGCTCATCGGTGGCGCGGCGGGGCAGTTTCTCGGACTGGCGATTCTTGGGTTCACCAGTGTGTTCCGCGAAGGCGCGGAAACTGTGCTCTTCCTGCAGGCGATGGTGCTCGATGCCGGGACGCTGGTCGTGCTGGAAGGCGTGGCGCTGGGGCTTGTCGGCGTGGCGATCGTCGGCGCGCTCGTCTTCTATATGCAGGCGAAATTGCCGCACAAGAAGATGCTCATCATCACCGGGTTCATGATCGCGCTGGTGCTGGTGACCATGGTCGGCAACACCGTCCATGTCTTGCAGGTCGTCGGCTGGGCGCCGATCACCCCGATCGAGAACGTCGTGTTGCCCTATTGGTCCGGGGTCTGGCTGGGACTCTATGCCACCTGGGAAGGGATCGTCGCCCAGCTCATCGCGGTGGTGTTTGTGTTCGGCAGCTACTTCGCCGCCGAGTGGTCGCACGACCGCTCGCAACGCGCCAGGCTCGAGGCAGCCATGGCATCGCAGGGCGGAGTCGCCGGGTCCGGAGTCCTCAGTCCGAAGTCCTGAGAGGCAAAGCCGCCTGCCACTTCGTTGATCCAGCATTCTCCCAGCTTCGTACCTGATGCACGCGACGGGAGGGCCGTGGCGCGTCTCAGGGCCGGTATCGACCGGCAGGAGGATTGGAATGCATTCCATAAAGCAATCTGCACGAGCATTGTCGGTTCTGACCGCGGGTTTGCTCCTCGCACTGGGGCTTGCGATCTCGCCCGGAGGCGTATCCGCCCAGGCAACCACCGACACTCCGCATCCCGCGCACATCCACTCTGGCAGCTGCGCCCAGCTGGGCGATGTCGTCTATCCCCTGACCGATGTCGGCGCCGAGATGGCCGCCATGGACATGTCGGGCACCCCGGCGATGGGCGATATGGGCACCGCGATGGCGGGCGGCCAGGCAATCCCGGTAGAGATGAGCACCACGGTTGTGCAAACCACGCTGGCCGATATCTCGACCGGCGATTTCGCGATCAACGTGCATGAGTCGGCTGAGAACATCGGCAACTACATTGCCTGCGGCGACCTCGGCACCGCCGGCGCGATGGGCTCCGACCTGGTCGTCGGTCTCGGCACGCTCAACGATTCCGGCTATTCCGGGATCGCAACCCTGCATGACAATGGCGATGGCTCGACCAGTGTCACGATCTACCTGATGCACGCCGGCGCGATGATGTAGGTCGTTTGCAACGTTCCACTTTCTCGACAGCGGACCGGCAATCGCCGGTCCGCTGTTTCGTGTGCCCTCCGGCCGGCCGCATTACCATCTGCACCGCGCGACCGTGCGCCCAGAACCATCGAGCTTCGAGATATCGACGTGCCGGCAGAAACCCTTCGCAACCGAACCACCGCGATTGGCGAACGCCTGACTGCGCTTGCGAGTCTGCCGCGCAGCACCCGCACGCCTCCGCGCACCTATCTCCTGACCGCGCTGGCCCTGGCGCCAGTGACGCTCGGGATGGTCGTGCTGCGATCTCACCTCGGCGTCGTCAACATCGCAATGATCTATTTGCTCATTGTGCTGCTGGCCGCGCTCTGGGCGGGGCGTGGTCCGGCGGTGCTCTCGGCCGTCGCCACCTTCGTGCTGTTCGACTTTTTCTTTCTGCCGCCGTACCACACCTTCACGATCACCGCGTCCGATCACGTGCTGGCGCTCTTCGTCTTTCTGGCGGTGGCGCTGGTGACGTCCAGGCTGGTGGCAAGGGTGCGGGATCGTGTCACGGTGGCGGAGCAGGAGAAAGCGCGCGCCCAGCTGCTCTACCAACTCAATGAGGGTTTGGTCACAGGGCGCTCGATCGACGAGATTTTGAACACCATCGCCGGTCATGTGGTCGGTGTCTACGGCGCGCACCAAGCCTCGATTCTGACCTGGGATGCCGGCGACCATCTCGACCGCGTTGCCAGCGCTCCCGCCGGTGCGTTTCCCCCCTTGACCAGAAACGAGGAAGCCGTTGCGTTGCGGGCGCTGAGGTCCGGTCAGGCCACCGGCATCGCCACCGGCCGCACCCGGATCATGTCGCCTCACGGTGTCGGTCAGCAGGGCAGCGCTGTCGCCGGTTCCCGGGAAGATGTGCTCTATCTCCCCATCGATACGCCCGAGCGCAAGATCGGGGTGCTGGAAGTGCGCGGCCGCCCGGACGGCGGCCGCTTCGACGACGACGATCGCGCGCTTCTTGGTAGTCTGGCCGACCAGGCCGCGTTGGCTCTGGAACGCGTGCGGCTCACCAACGAGGCTGCTCGCGCCGAAGTGCTCGCGCAATCGGACGAGCTCAAGTCGGCTTTGCTCGCCTCGGTTTCACACGATCTGCGCACCCCGCTGGCGACCATCAAAACGTCGGTCAGCTCCCTGATGGACCCCGGGGTAGACTGGTCCCCGGATGCCCGGAACGAATTTCTCGAAGCGATCGACGAGGAAACCGACCGGTTGACGCGCATGGTCGGCAATCTGCTCGATCTCTCCCGCATCGAGGGCGGTGCGCTGCGCCCCGATCGCGACTGGTACGACGCCCGCGAGCTGGTGCAGCGAGTGGTCGGGCGGTTAGCGGCCCGGGCTGCCGCAACTGGACATACCGTGGCCGCACAGATCGACCCGTCCGTGACGCTCGGATTGTTCGACTTTGTCGAGATCGATCAGGTGCTGGCGAATCTGATCGAGAACGCCATCAAATACACCCCCGAAGGCTCGTCGATCCTCGTCGAGACCGCCTCGATCCCGGACGGACTGCTGTTCACCGTTCGCGACGATGGTCCCGGCATTCCGTCGCCGTTCCGTGAGAAGGTCTTCGAAAAGTTCTATCGCGCCGGCAATGCCCGCGGGTTGCAGGGCACCGGCATCGGGCTCACGATCAGCCGCGGCCTGGTCGAAGCGCATGGCGGCCGCATCTGGATCGAGAGCGGGGCCAACGGAGCAGGCACTTCGGTACGGTTCACGATTCCCTTCGATCGATCGTCGCTGCGTGCCGAGGCGCCCGTATGAGCGGCCCGCGCATTCTGGTCGTCGACGACGAGACGCAAATCCGGCGGGCGCTCGATATCGCCCTGCGCGGGCATGGCTACGACGTGCAGCTCGTGGAAGGGAGTGCGCCGGCGCTGGTCCGACTCGGAACCGATCCGCCCGATTTGCTCATCCTCGATCTCATGCTCCCCGATCTCGATGGACTGTCCCTGCTGCGCGAGCTGCGCGTCTGGTCGGAGATTCCCGTGATCGTCCTGTCCGCGCGCGGAGAGGAAGCGACCAAGATCGAAGCGCTCGATCTCGGCGCCGACGATTACCTCACCAAACCGTTCGGGATCGGCGAGCTGCTGGCTCGCGTGCGAGCGCTGCTGCGACGCGGGCGAGACACGCCGCCCCCCATCATCGAGCTCGACGAGATCAAGATCGATCTGGCGAACCATCGGGTTTTCCGGAACGGGGTCGATGTGCATTTGACGCCAACCGAATTCGAGCTGCTCGCCGTGCTGGCTCAGAACCGGGGCAAGCTCATGACCCACCGGCAGCTGTTGCAACAGGTTTGGGGCAGCTATGCCAGCGAGAATGTGCAGCAGCTGCGGGTCTACATCAACTATCTGCGCAGCAAGCTCGAGCGCGACCCCCACGCGCCGGCGCTCATTCTCACCGAGCCGGGTGTCGGCTATCGCCTGTCCGACGATCCCCTTCTGACCTGAGTCGTCTCGAACGAGCGATTTCCTCACCCGACAGCGTAGTTGCAGCCTTTTGTGGCTGCTTTGGGGTTCTGACGGCAGCCACAGAGGGCTGCAACTACGCGAGAGAACGAGAGAATCGCCCATTCGGGACGCGTCTGTTCTAATCCTTTTCTAACGCCCTGCCGCCCCTCCCTAACGCCGCTCGAATGTCCCACTGGCTAGCATCAGCAGCGGTCGGTTCGCGATGCCTCCGGCCGGTTCGAGAAGCGATGACAGGGGCGCGCAATGGATGAGCCACAGACCACGAAGCAACGAGTTTTGCTGGTCGAGGACGAGATTCGCCTGGGTGAAAGCATTCGGCGCGGAATTGCCCGGCACGGCCATGAGATCGAGCTGGTGCGCGACTGCGCTTCGGCAATCGGGGCCGGCTTGCGCGGCTGCTACGACGTGCTGGTGCTGGATATCAACCTGCCGGATGCGGCTGGATGGCAGGTGCTGACCGCGCTCGACGCTGCACACCGTCGCCCGCGCACCGTCGTCCTTTCGGCGATCCCGCCCAGCGCCGCCCGGGTGCGCGAGTTCTCACCCGTTGCCGTGCTGGAAAAACCTTTTCCGATCGACGCGCTGCTGCGCTTGATCGAGCACCCGAGCGGCCCGAGCCAATCGGAGGCACCCATCGTCGAAGGGAGCACAGTTCGATGAACGACCTCTTCATGTTCCTGCTGATCGCGGGATCGTTTGCTGTGATGCTCGCCTATGTCGCTGCATGCGACCGGCTCTAGATGCACCGAGGCAGCTGGTGATGGATGACGACGACGACCTCCCGGTGGAATCTGCGAACCCCTTCTGCGCCTTCGAAATTACGGAGAACGAATCGATGACCTTTGGCGAAAGCGTCGCGCTCCTCATCGCGATTGGAGTATTGCTCTACCTGATCTATGCCCTTATCTGGCCTGAGCGCTTCTAGGAGGAGCAACCGATCGAGATGTTTCCGATGATGCAATTCGCTCTTTTTCTCGCCATCGTGCTGCTGCTGGCCAAGCCGGTAGGGTGGTATATGCACCGGGTGTTCGAGGGGGGCGTGCATCCTCTCGGCCGGGTATTCGGTCCATTCGAGTGGGGCATCTACCGCGTCATCGGCGCCAACCCAGCGCAGGAGATGAAGTGGTCGACCTACGCGGTCGCGCTTCTCCTCTTCAACGCATCCGGCGCTCTCCTGCTCTACTTCATCATGCGATTCCAGGGGTCGCTGCCGCTGAACCCCCAGAACTACCCGGATGTCGAATCCCGCCTTGCGTTCAACACAGCGGTTTCGTTCGTCACCAACACGAACTGGCAGTCCTATGCCAGCGAAACGACGATGAGCAACTTCACCCAGATGGTGGGGTTGGCAGTGCAGAACTTCATGTCGGCGGCGACCGGCATCGCCATTGCCATTGCGCTCATTCGCGGATTCGTTCGCCGATCGGCCAGCGAGATCGGCAACTTTTGGGTCGATGTCACTCGCTCGGTGCTCTATGTCCTGCTGCCGATCTCGATCGTAGCGGCGCTGATCTTTGTGGCGCGCGGCATTCCCCAGAATTTCGATCACTTCACCTCGGCGACCACGCTTTCGGGGGTGGCGCAGACGATCGCGCAGGGACCGGTGGCTTCGCAGGAGGCGATCAAGCTGCTCGGCACCAACGGCGGCGGCTTCTTCAACGCGAATTCCGCTCACCCGTTCGAGAATCCGACGCCGTTCACCAATCTGCTGGAAATGGCGCTCATCTTTCTGATCCCGGCCGGATTGACCGCCACCTTCGGCAAGATGGTCGGCAACGCCAAACAAGGCTGGGCGATTCTGGCGGTCATGACGTTGCTCTTCACCGCGGGCGTTGCGGTCACCACGTCGGCCGAGCAAGGCGGCAATCCCCTGCTGGCCGCGGCTGGGGCGAGCCAGTCGACCGAGATCGCCGGGGTGGATGCGCCCGGCGGCAACATGGAAGGGAAGGAAACCCGCTTCGGCATTTCCGCGAGCTCGCTCTTCGCGGTGGTGACAACGGCCGCCTCGTGCGGCGCGGTCAATGCGATGCACGATTCCTTCACTCCCCTGGGCGGCCTGGCGCCGCTGGCGAATATCGGGCTGGGCGAAGTCATCTTTGGCGGGGTCGGCGCCGGACTGTACGGCATCCTGGTCTACGCCGTGATTGCGATTTTCATCGCGGGGCTTATGGTCGGGCGGACCCCCGAATACCTCGGTAAGAAGATCGAGGCATACGACATCAAAATGGCCATGCTGACCCTGCTGGTCATTCCCCTGGTCATCCTCTCGCTGACTGGAGTCTCGTTGGTCATTGGCGATGGGTTGGCCGCCATCTGGAACCCCGGACCGCATGGTCTGACGGAAGTGTTCTACGCCTACACCTCCGCGGCCGGCAACAACGGATCGGCCTTTGCCGGCCTCGGCGCCAATGTGCCCTGGTACAACGTCACGCTCGGCATCGCGATGCTGGCGGGCCGTTTCCTGATGATCGTGCCGGTCCTGGCGCTGGCCGGCTCGCTGGCGCGCAAGCAACGGCTCGCCGAAACCAGCGGCACTTTCCCGACCACCGGACCGCTCTGGATTGGGCTGCTGGCGGGTGTGATCGTGATCGTCGGCGCGCTGACGTATTTCCCAGCCTATGCGCTCGGCCCGATCATCGAGCACTACGCCATGCACCTTGGATCGACCTTCGGGGGCTGAACTTGCCACCTCCGTGTTGCTGCCCTCTGTGGCTGCGTCTTGGAAACGGCAGCCATAGAGGGCTGCAATTACGGGTCACAACTGGCAGCCACAGGGGGCTGCGGCTACGAAGTGATGAGAGAGCTGGAAAGAAACAGATGAGCGCAACCGCCGTGCCCGAAACGCTGCCCCGGGAGCAATGGCCCTCTTCGCAGCAATCACCAAAGAAGCAGCCGAAACGAGGATTGTTCGACAAAGATGTCGCCGGTCCCGCTTTGCAGGAATCGGTTCGCAAGCTCGATCCACGGCTCATGGCCCGCAATCTGGTCATGTTCATCGTGGAGATCGGTGCCGCCATCACCACCGTCATCCTCGTCCAGAACCTCCTGGGACGTGGGGATGACAAAACCTGGTTCGTCGCGGCCATCTCCCTCTGGCTCTGGTTTACCGTGCTCTTCGCCAACTTCGCCGAGGCATTGGCGGAGGGTCGCGGCAAGGCGCAGGCGGCCACGCTGCGCAAGACGCGCAGCGAGACCATGGCCAAGGTCATGGTGGGCGGAGACCGCACGAACATCTCGCTGCGTTCCTCCGGCGAGCTGCAGCTGGGCGATCTGGTGCTGGTGGAGACCGGCGACACCATTCCCGGTGACGGCGAGGTGATCGAGGGGATCGCCTATGTATCGGAAGCGGCCATCACCGGCGAGTCGGCGCCGGTGCTCAAGGAACCCGGCACCGATATCTCATCTTCCGTGACGGGTGGCACCCAGGTTGTGTCGGACGAGCTGATCGTGCGCATCACCACCGAACCGGGCAAAAGCTTTCTCGACCGCATGATCGCGCTGGTCGAAGGAGCCGTACGGCAAAAGACGCCGAACGAGATTGCGCTCAATATCCTGCTGGCCGGACTCACCATCATCTTCCTGATTGTGGTGGTGACGTTGGCGCCGATCTCGCGCTATGCGGGCGCGCCGGTTTCCATCACGATCCTGATCGCACTGCTCGTCACCCTCATTCCGACCACCATCGGAGCGTTGCTCTCCGCGATCGGCATCGCCGGGATGGACCGGCTCGTACAGCGCAATGTACTGGCGATGAGTGGCCGCGCAGTCGAAGCCGCGGGCGATGTCGATGTGCTGCTGCTGGACAAAACCGGCACCATCACCTTCGGCAATCGGATGGCCGCCGAGCTTTTTCCAATCACTGGTGTGTCCCAGCAGGAGATCGCCGACGCGGCGCTGCGCTCGTCGCTGGCCGACGAGACGCCCGAGGGTAAGTCGATCGTCGAGCTGGCGCGTGCGCTGGGAGCGACGGAAGATCTCGATGAGATGCGCCTCGCCGAGTTCATCCCCTTTTCGGCCGAAACCCGCATGAGCGGGGTGCGGATCGGCCACCGGACCACGATGAAAGGCGCCGTCGACGCGATCCAGCAATCGACTGGCCTGCTTCCGGTGGAGATCGAGACCGCCGCCAACCGGATCGCGGAGGCGGGTGGCACGCCACTGGCGATTGTCGATAACGGCAGATCGCTTGGGGTCATCTATCTGAAAGACACGGTCAAGCCCGGTATGCGCGAGCGGTTCGCGGAGCTGCGCGCCATGGGGATCAAGACCGTCATGGTCACTGGTGACAACAAGCTCACCGCCGCCACCATCGCGACCGAGGCCGGGGTCGACGATTTCGTGGCGGAGGCCAAACCGGAGCAGAAGATCCAGCTCATCCGCGACTACCAGACCCAGGGGCGGCTGGTGGCGATGACGGGCGACGGCACCAACGATGCGCCGGCGCTGGCGCAAGCCGATGTCGGGGTGGCGATGAATACGGGCACCGCGGCGGCCAAGGAAGCCGGCAATATGGTCGATCTCGATTCCGATCCAACCAAGCTGATCGATATCGTTGCCATCGGCAAGCAGCTGCTGATGACCCGCGGCGCATTGACGACGTTTTCGATCTCGAACGATGTAGCGAAATATTTCGCCATCATCCCGGCCATCTTCATCGCCGCGTATCCGTCCAGCGGCAAGAACGATCTGCTGGGCTCGCTGAATGTTATGCGGTTGGAAAGCCCCGAAAGCGCGATTCTCTCGGCCATCATCTTCAATGCGTTGATCATCGTGGCGCTCATTCCGCTCGCCTTGCGCGGCATTCCCTACAAGCCGATGGCCGCCGGCGCGCTGTTGCGCCGCAATCTACTGATCTACGGCGCGGGTGGCCTCATCGCACCATTCATTGGCATCAAGCTCATCGATCTTCTCTTGTCGGCTATTGGACTGACCTAAGGACAACCTTTTCGGCGTACACGAGAGGGCAGAGACGCCCTCCACTACGATCGACAAGGGCCCAGAACCAAAAGAACAGGAATTCCAACCATGCTTCACCAACTTCGTCCCGCAATTGCGCTGCTGTTGCTCATGACCGTTATCACCGGCGTTGCCTATCCGCTGGTCATCACCGGCGTCGCGCAGGTCGCGTTTCACGAAGAAGCCAATGGCTCGCTGATCGAGCGGAATGGCAAAGTGATCGGTTCCGCGCTGATTGGGCAGAGCTTCGTCGATCCGGATACCGGCGCGACGCTCCCGGGGTATTTTCGCGGGCGGCCATCGGCAGCCGGATCGGGCTATGACGCCGCAGCGTCGTCGGGATCGAATCTCGGTCCGACCAATCCAGCCCTTATCGACCGTGTAACGACTGAGGTCGCGATCGTCCGGCAGGAAAATGAACTTCCGGACGATGCCGAAGTTCCGGTCGATCTGGTGACCGCCTCGGGCAGCGGACTCGACCCGGACATCAGCCCGGCGTCCGCCGAATTGCAGATCGCGCGGGTGGCTCGACAACGCGGTATCAATGAGGATCAGGTGCGGGCGATCGTCGATCGATACACGTCGGGCCGCACCCTGGGAATCTTCGGCGAACCCCGCGTCAATGTTTTGAAGGTCAACCTGGCGCTCGACCAGCACTACCCGATGCCCTGATGAAACCGCGCGATGACGTTCGACCCGATCCCGACGAGCTGCTCGACCGGTATGACCTTCGGTCCGAGCCGGTGGCTGGCGGGCGCGGCATGCTGCGCGTCTTTCTCGGGGCCGCTCCAGGCGTCGGCAAGACCTGGCAAATGCTCGACGAGGGACGACGGCTGCGAGCCGCTGGCGAAGACGTCGTGGTGGGCTATGTCGAGACGCATGGCCGCGCCGAAACCGCCGCCCGGATCGGGGATTTGGAGATCGTTCCACGCCGCCAAATCGACTATCGGGGCAAGCTGTTGGAAGAGCTCGATCTCGAGACAGTCATCGCGCGGCATCCCGACGTCGCGCTCATCGACGAACTGGCGCATACGAACGTTCCGGGATCGCGCAACGAGAAGCGCTGGATGGACATCGAGGAGCTCCTCGATGCGGGGGTCGATGTCATCACGACTGTCAATATCCAGCATATCGAGAGTCTGAACGGGACGGTTGGCACCATCACCGGGGTCGCGGTGCGGGAAACCGTGCCCGATTGGGTGCTGGCCGAGGCGGCTGAGGTGCAGCTGGTCGATCTTTCGGTGCCGGCCTTGATCGAGCGGCTGAAAGCCGGCAAGGTCTACGAAACGGCCCGCGCCGAGCAGGCGTTGCGTGGATTCTTCCGCGCGGGAAATCTCACCGCTCTGCGTGAGCTGGCGCTGCGCCAGACGGCATCCACGGTCGACGATCAGCTGGACAGCTATATGCGCGGGCATGAGATCGACGCTGTCTGGGGCGCGGCCGATCGCATTCTGGTGGTGCTCGATCCCGATCTACCCAGCGACCACGCGGTCCGCAGCGCGTGGCGGCTGGCAGCTGGTTTCCGTGCCGAGCTGGTTGCGCTGGCCGTCGTTTCACCCGGCGATACCGCCGCGCGTGAACGGCTTTCCGCCGCCGTGCGGCTTGCCGAAGATCTCGGCGCGACCGTCCACACCCTCGAGCATCGCGATCGCATCGCGGCCATCGCCCAGGCCGCGCGGGACGAAAATGCCTCCACGCTGGTGGTGCCGTACCGGCCCGGGCAGAGCTTGCGCAGCCGGTTGGGTGGGGGGTTCGTCGACCGTCTCTTCGAAGCCCTGGACGGAGTCGACGTGCATCTGGTAGAAGCTGCTCGCTAACCCCGTCACGACATAACCTGTACCCCGAGACGGTGTAAATCGATTCCGGCCGGCCCGTCAACGGGTGTACTATTCCTTTGTGCACGCAACACCGGCGTTCTGTGCCAAACACCTTGTGTTTTGGGTGGCGCGTGCGAAATAAGCAATCTCTTTTGAGGCGCGCCGACTTGGAGCACGAATCTCCGCGCGCCAAACACCCAGGTGGTACGAGGATGTCCGATCTCGGAGCGTTTTACGGGCCGAATGCCGGCTATGTGCTGGAGCTCTACGAGCAGTATCTCGACGATCCGGCTTCGGTCGGACCGAAATGGCAGAGTTATTTTGCCGAATTCACCCCGGAGCTGCCGGCGTCGAACGGCCATGCTGCCGCGGGCGCAACCGCGCCGGTCGCAGGTCCCCACGTCGATCTCGAAAAGGTCGTCGGCGCGGCTGCGCTGGCCCAGGCGATCCGGGAATACGGTCACCTCGATGCCACCATCGATCCACTCGGCCGCCCGGTCGCGAACAATCTCGATCTCGAGCTCTCGACGTATGGGCTGACCGAAAACGATCTGCGCGCGCTTCCGGCGATGGTCGTCGGTGGGGAAGTGGCGACCACCTCGGCCAATGCCGCCGAGGCTATGCAGAAGCTGCGCGCGATTTACACCGGTTCCACTGGATATGACTTCGACCACGTCCATCTGCCAGCCGAGCGCGCGTGGCTGACCGAGGCCGCGGAATCCCAACGCTTCGCCCAGCCCATGGAGCGTTCGGCGCGCCGGGCGCTCCTTCGTCGCCTCACCGATGTCGAAGCCTTCGAGCGCTTCCTGCACCAGACCTATCTGGGGCAGAAGCGTTTTTCTATCGAAGGCACCGATATGCTGGTGCCGATGCTGGACGAAATCGTCCTATCGGCCGCCGGCGATGGGGTGCGCGAGGTCGTCTTCGGGATGGCCCACCGCGGTCGCCTGAATGTGATGACCCATGTGCTCGGCAAGCCGTATCAGGCCATCATCGCCGCATTCGAAGGCGCCAAGTGGCGGCCGAAGCAGGAAGAAAACGACCCGACCCAGCAATTCTCCGGGGATGTGAAATATCACCTCGGCGCCCGCTTGCTCCGCGGCCAGCAAGGGCACATGGTCGAAGTGCCGCTGGTGCTTGCGCCCAACCCAAGTCATCTCGAAGCGGTCAATCCCGTGGTCGAAGGGATGGTGCGCGCCTCGCAGGATGTCACCGACAAACCGGGCAAACCGGTGCGGGACAACAAGGGGAGCATGGCGATTCTCATCCACGGCGATGCCGCCTTCCCCGGTCAGGGCGTCGTGGCCGAAACATTGAATCTTTCGGCGCTGCCCGGCTACACCACCGGCGGCACCATCCATATCATCGCCAATAATCAGGTCGGTTTCACGACCACGCCGAGCGATTCCCGCTCGACCCGCTACGCCGGTGATCTGGCCAAGGGTTTCGAGATTCCAGTCGTGCATGTCAATGCCGACGATCCGGAAAGCTGCCTGGCCGCCATTCGGATCGCGATCGAATACCGGGACACCTTCGGTAAGGACTTCCTGATCGATCTGGTCGGCTACCGCCGCTGGGGTCACAACGAGGGCGACGAGCCGTCGTTCACCCAGCCGGTGATGTACAAGATCGTCGACAAGCATCCGACCGTGCGCGATCTTTTTGCCCAGCAGCTCCTGGCGGCGGGCGAGGTCGAGGCCGGTGAAGCCGATGCGATGTTCCAGGGCGCGCTCGACAGCCTGGCCGGAATCCGCCGCTCGGTCACCGATGGCACGGCCAATCTGAGCGAAGAGGTTCCGCCCCCTCCGCCGCGCCGCGGGGTGGATACCGGCGTGCCGGAAGAAATCCTGCTCGAATATCACCGCGATATCCATGCCATTCCGGATGGCTTCGCCATCACGGCCAAGCTGGCCCGGCAATGGGACCGCCGCGGGCACATACTCGATACGTCCGACGGCAAGATCGACTGGGCGCATGCCGAAGCGCTCGCCTTCGCCTCGATCCTGGCCGAGGGCACGCCGATCCGCCTGACCGGTCAGGATTCCGAGCGCGGCACCTTCAGCCAGCGCCATCTGGTTTTGCACAGCGTCGACGGCTCGACCTATACCCCGCTGACCGCGCTGCCGGCCGCCAAAGCCTCCTTCGCGGTCTATAACAGTCCGCTCTCCGAAGAAGCCCCGGTCGGTTTCGAATATGGCTATAGCGTGCAGGCGCCCGGCCGGCTCGTGCTCTGGGAAGGCCAGTTTGGCGACTTCGCCAATGGCGCGCAGGTGATGATCGACCAGTTCATCAGCGCCACCCGCACCAAATGGCGGGTCGAGCCGTCGCTGGTCCTGCTGTTGCCGCACGGGTACGAAGGGCAGGGCCCCGAGCATTCCAGCGCCCGCCTGGAGCGATTCCTGCAGCTCTACGCCCAGGACAATATCCGCGTGGTGAACGCCACCACCTCGGCCCAGTATTTCCATCTGCTGCGCCGCCAGGCGGCGCTGTTGCAATCCGATCCACGCCCGCTCATCGTCATGACGCCGAAGAGCCTGCTGCGCAACCCGGCCGCGTCGTCCGCGCTGGCGCAGCTGGTCTCCGGCACCTTCCTGACGGTGATGGACGACCGAATCAACACCGATAACGCCGCAGTCACGCGCCTGGTGCTCTGCTCCGGCAAGGTGGCGGTCGATCTCGATGCCAGCCCATTGCGGGCCGAGTCGAAGAACGTCGCGGTCGCCCGGGTCGAACAGCTTGCGCCCTTCCCGAAAATCGCGCTCAACCGGACCCTCGCGCTCTATCCAAATCTCCGCGAAATCATCTGGCTACAGGAAGAGCCCAAGAACATGGGCGCCTGGGCCTATATCAACGAAAAGCTTCGCGATATCGCCAAGGGATTGCCGGTGAGTTACATCGGACGTCCGGAACGGGCCAGCCCGGCCGAAGGCGCCGCCGATCTGCACGCCACGGAGCAAAAGCGGATCGTTTCCGCCGCGCTCTCGGATGCGCCGGCGATCGAGCCGCCAAAGAGCAACGGCAATGGCCGCAAGACCGGAGCCAACGGTCACGCGAAGAACGGCGATGCCGTCGAAATAGTCGAAAAGAAGCCAGCTAAGAGCAGGAGTTGATGAATGCCGGTTGAAATCCGGGTCCCACCGCTGGGTGAGTCGCTGGTCGACGCGGTGGTTGGCCAATGGTTGAAGACGGAAGGGGAGGCGGTCTCGCGCGGGGAGACGATCCTCGAGCTCGAAACCGACAAAGTCAATCTCGATGTCACTGCCGACGAGGACGGCGTGCTCTCCTCGATCGCCCACCAGGAAGGCGATGTGGTTACGGTGGGGGAGGTGCTCGGCACCATCGCGGCCGGGGCAGCGCCCAGCAACGGCGCGTCCGCTCAGGCCGCTCCCGCTGAAGCGCCGGAGCCCACGCCCGAACCGGTCGCCGCCGTGGCCGCCTCGGCGCCTGCTGCGGCCGAAAGCGCCGCGATCGAAGGACCTGGCCGCGCCGCACCGGCGGTCCGCCGCCTGGCCGAGGAGCACAATATCGATCTCAACGAGGTTGCCGGCTCGGGTCCGGGCGGCCGCGTGACCCGCGAGGACATTCTGTCCATCGCGGCTTCACGCCAGGAAACGCCCACTCCGATTCCGGCGGCTCCTGTCGCTCCAGAGCCCACGCCGGCTCCCGCCAAGCTCGCCTCGCCCGCCACCCCAAAAGTCGAGGACGCCCGCGGCGAAGAGCGCATCCGCATGAACCGCCGCCGTCAGACCATCGCCAACCGGCTGGTCGAAGCGCAGCACACCGCGGCCATGCTGACGACCTTCAACGAGGTCGACATGTCCGCGGTCATGGAACTGCGGGCGCAGCGCAAAGATGCCTTCAAGGAGAAGTTCGGGGTCAATCTCGGCTTCATGTCCTTCTTCACCAAGGCGACCGTCGGCGCGCTCAAGGCGTATCCCACCGTCAATGGTGAGATTCAGGGCGACGAGATCGTGCTGAAGAAGTACTACGACATCGGCATCGCGGTGGGGATCGACGATGGGCTGGTGGTTCCGGTAGTGCGGGACGCCGATCGGAAATCGTTCGCCGAGATCGAAAAGACCATCGTCGACCTTGCGACCCGCGCTCGCTCGGGCGATCTGGAGCTCTCCGAGCTCATGGGTGGCACCTTCACGATTACCAACGGCGGTATCTACGGCTCCCTGATGTCGACCCCGATCCTGAACGCGCCCCAGAGCGGCATCCTCGGGATGCACGCCATCCAGAAGCGGGCTATGGTCGTGAACGACGAGATCGTCATCCGCCCGATGATGTATGTCGCCCTCTCCTACGATCACCGCATCGTCGACGGCAGCACCGCCGTTCGCTTCCTGGTCAAGATCAAGGAGCTGGTCGAGGATCCGACCACGCTGCTGCTCGAGGGGTAGGACGAGTCCGGAGTTCTGGGTCCGGAGTCCGGAGTGGCTAGAAAACGAACGAGCCGGGGCACGATGCTCCCGGCTCGTTGTCGTTTCCAAATCTTTCCGACGGCTCCAGGTCCGTACTCTTCTCCGGACCCCGGACCCCGGACCCCGG
>DASTFJ010000059.1:0-52594 GCA_035708745.1 Thermomicrobiales bacterium
ATCGAAAGCGAATACAAAGGAGACGACGCTGTGGCGGAGCATTTCAAGAATCTGATCGGTGGGAAATGGGTCGATTCGGTGAGCGGCAGGACGTTCGAGCGGCGCAATCCGGCGAACGGCGAGCTGGTCGCGACATACACCAAGAGCAATGCCCACGATGTCGATGCGGCGGTAGCGGCCGCGGCGAACGCGTTCAAGAGCTGGCGGCTGTACCCGGCGCCCAAGCGCGGAGAGCTGTTGTTCAAAGCCGCGCAAATCCTGAACGAGCGCAAAGAACAGTTTGCGCGGGAGATGACGGAGGAGATGGGAAAGGTCATCTCCGAGGCACGGGGCGATGTGCAGGAAGCGATCGACATGACCTTTTATATGGCGGGCGAGGGACGTCGCCTGTACGGTCAGACGACGCCTTCTGAGCTGCCGAACAAGTTCAATATGTCAGTGCGCAAGCCGATCGGGGTGGCCGGCATCATCACTCCCTGGAATTTTCCGATGGCGATCCCCTCATGGAAAATGACTCCGGCGCTGGTGGCTGGTAACACCATCGTCTTCAAGCCAGCGTCGTTTACGCCGCGCATGGCGGTGCGCTGGGTCGACGTGTTGCAGGAAGCCGGCATTCCGGACGGGGTGGTCAATCTGGTGATTGGCGGGGGTGAGGACGCCGGCAATGCGATTGTCGACCATCCGGATGTTGCGCTGATTTCGTTCACCGGTTCGACCGAGACAGGGGTGAAGCTGGCTTCCCGGGCGGCCGCGCTGAACAAGCGGGTTTCGCTGGAGATGGGGGGCAAGAACGCGGTGATCGTGCTGGATGACGCCAAGCTCGATCTGGCAGTCGACGGCATCCTCTGGAGCGCCTTTGGCACCTCGGGGCAGCGCTGTACCGCTGCCAGCCGGGTAATCGTGCAACGTGGCGTGCGGCGGGAGCTGGTGGACCGATTGGTCGCGCGGGCGGGCGGTATGCGGCTTGGCGACGGTCTGGACGAAACCGTGCAGATTGGGCCGGTGGTCAGCCAAGGCCAGCTGGAGACGATCAGCGACTATGTCGAAATCGGCAAGAACGAGGGAGCGCGGCTAGCAACCGGCGGCGGCGTCGCCGCGGAGGGTTCGCTGGGGAAGGGCTTTTTCCACGAGCCGACCATCTTCGACAATGTTGGGAGGGATATGCGGATTGCCAGGGAAGAGATCTTCGGCCCGGTGACCTCGATCGTCCCAGTCGATTCACTGGACGAGGCGATCGATATCGCCAATAGCGTCGAATACGGGCTGTCCGCGTCGATCTTCACCCAGGACATCAACAACGCCTATCGCGCCATGCGTGATATTTTCACTGGCATTCTCTACGTCAATGCAGGCACGACCGGGGCTGAGATCCATTTACCGTTCGGCGGCACCAAGGCGACTGGCAACGGCCATCGCGAAGCGGGCACCGCCACGCTCGATTTCTATACAGAGTGGCAGAGCGTCTACGTCGATTTCAGTGGCAAGCTGCAGCGGGCGCAGATCGATAATCAGTAGGCAATGGGCAATGGGCAATGGGCAATGGGCAATGGGCATGGCGCGGAGCTCATGCCCTACGCTCGCGTCAGAGCTCAAATGCTGTAGTTCGGGACGGTCACGCGCAGTTTCGAGCGCTCGACCAGATCTTCGAAGGTGATTCCTTTGAGGAATTCGACCGAGATGTCGGTGAGCTCGTGCCAGACCTGATGAACGGGATCCATGCCCATGGGGGTGTTGTGGGGATGGTTCTTGTTGATCTCGGCGCCGTCGAGCACTTCGAAGGCATCGAAGAGCGTGATGGATGACGGCTCGCGGGCGAGCTCGTGCCCGCCCGAGGGGCCGCGTACGCTGCGGACCAGTCCGCCCCGGTTGAGCGCGCTCAGCACCTGATGCAGATATGCCTCCGGCATCTTTTGGCGCGCGGCGATCTCCCGGCTCTGAATGGTGCCCTGTCCGTAGTGCAGCGCCAGGTCGTAGAGTGCCCGAACCCCGTAATCAGTGCGGCTTGAGACGCGCATTCAGCCCCTCGTTCATACGGCCAGACTGGTAGCCCTCGAGATCGATGGTGACGAAGCGATAACCCGCGGCCTTGACGCCGGCAACGATCTCGTCCCGGTCGGCAAGGGCGCCGGCTAACTGGTCGACTGGCATTTCGATCCGGGCAACCTCGTCGTGATGCCGAACCCGGAAACCACGATAGCCCAATCGACGCAGATGACTTTCCGCTTTGGCAACCTGCGACAACTTCTCGACCGTGATCGGATCGCCATAGGCGAAGCGGGATGAGAGACACGCGGCCGCGGGCTTGTCCCAGGTTGGCAGCGCCAGCCAGTGGGACAGATCGCGGATGTCCTGTTTGGTCAGACCGGCTTCCTGTAGCGGACTGCGGACACCGAGCTGATTGGCGGCGCGGATCCCGGGACGGAAATCGCCCAGATCGTCGGCATTGGTGCCGTCGACGACCGAAGCGTAGCCGTGCTGTTTGGCGTATGCCTGGAGTTGCGAATAGAGCTCCGTCTTGCAAAAGAAGCAGCGTTGATGGGAGTTGTTGGCATAGCGCGGATCCGTCAATTCCATGGTGCGGACCATGACATGGACCGCGCCGATCTCGGCCGCAACCGACCGCGCGTCGTCCATTTCTTCGGGGGCATAGGTTTCCGACAGCCCGGTCGCGGCGATTGCGCGATCGCCGAGCGCCATGACTCCGGCCTTCAGCAGCAACGCGCTATCCACACCACCCGAGAATGCAACGACGCATGACTCGAGCGATTTCATCGCCTCGAGAAGTGCGAGCCACTTTGTTTGGAGCTCTGGGGGAAGAGCCGCTGGTTGGGTCACATCGACTCCAATTGTTCCGGGATTCACTTTGTGATTTTGTCCAATGCTAACGGGAATTTCATTAAATGTTTGGAAACCCATCAGTTCTGCCCGTTATCATCAGCCAATGCTAAGATATCCGATGTTTTGTCAGCCTCGCAGCTGGCGCAGTGCAGACTCAAAATGAGTTTTGGCCGGTTCGACGGCAGGGTCGGGCTGGCGCGTGAACAGAGAGGAACAATGTCCGAACGACCAGTCAACAAGCTGAACGAACTATACAAGGAGTTTCTTGCCGGCCGGATCGACCGCCGGCAGCTGATGCTCCGCGCCAGCACCCTCGGGCTCTCGGCCGCAGGTATGGCGATGTTCATGCGCGGTGTCCCGGCCTCGGCGCAGGACGCTACTCCGGAAGCCTCTCCCGCGGCTATTGCGCTGCCGGGCGGGTTCAAGTCGCTGACGCGTGAAGAGTATCGCGCCATGCTGGCGGAGGATTATCCCTTCACTGCCACCGAGCAGCCCGCCGGCGGCACGTTGATTCTCGGGAGTATCGCCTCCTCGAATCTGACGACCGTCAACGCGTTTTTTGCCGACAATTTCCCGACCCAGGACATCAATATTCTGATGTTCGAAAGCCTGTGGGGTATCTATCCGGATCCAGCCAAGAACGCCGAGCTCTCGCTTGCCGGCCACCTCTGGGTGCCGGGTCTGGCCGATTCCTTCGAGATTGCGGAAGACGGCAAGACCTATACCTTCCATCTCAATCCGAACGCCAATTTCCATGACGGCACCCCGGTGACCGCTCAGGATCTGGTGATGGTCGCCGACGCGCAAGCCGACGAGACGTCGGGCAGCTCGTATACCTCTCAGTTCCTTGGGACGCTCAAGTCGTGGACGGCGGTAGATGACAAGACCTTCCAGTGGGAGACGGTCGATGTCTTTCCGCAGATCGTGGTCTTCCCGAATATCTGGCTGCCAATTCTGCCGTCCAGCGTCTGGGGTGACGTTCCTTACGACCAATGGCAGACCGATCCAGGCAGCACCGGCACCGATCCCTCTCGCGTGGTCGGGTCTGGGCCCTTCAAGTTCGTTGAGATCAACGAGGGCGAAGGCACGACGACCATGGTCCGTAACGACGACTACTGGGACACAAAGGCCGCGGCTGAGACTGTTATCTTCCAGGTCTGGCCAGATGACACCGCGTCGGTAGAAGCGTTGAGATCGGGTGAGCTGGACATGCTCATGGATCAGGTGCCTCCTGCCGATGTCGAGGGTCTGCAGGGCGAGGACAGCCTTTCCGTCGAAATTTACGACTCATACCAATTTGGCTTCTTCGGCTACAACCTCGATCCAGAAAAGACGCCGCTCTTCCAGGACGTCAAAGTCCGTCAAGCGCTGATCTATGCGCTCGACCGGCAGGCGATGGTTGACAGCCTTCTGCTTGGCTACGGTGTGGTCGCCAACGGAACCCAGCCGACGCTTTCCGAGGCGTATGCGCCGGACCAGATCAACACGGTCTACAACTACGATGTCGACAAGGCCAATCAGCTTCTCGATGAAGCCGGTTGGACCGCCAATTCGGATGGCATTCGGGAGAAGGACGGCACCAAGCTTTCCTTTGAGATCATGTACGGCGCGGCGTCGACCAACGATCAGTTGGCTGCGGCGGTGCAGGACTATTGGAAGGCAGTTGGGGTCGAAGGAAAGCCAACCTCGGTCGATTTCGATACCGTTTTGCTTCCAGCTATCACCGAGACATTCGAGTATCAAATGGCGATGCTGGCCTTCGACTGGGCGTCTCCCTCGGGCGATCAGTCCGCGATGTTCGGCACGTCGTCGTATGGCACGGGCTTCAACTTCATGAAGTACTCGAACCCGGCCTACGACGAAGCGAACACGGCTGCCAGTGCGACGCTCGATCCGCAGGAGCGCTTCGATCTGCTGGTGAAGGCGTCGAATATCGTCAATGACGATGCGCCAGTGATCATCAACTGGTTCCGCGCCAACCGCACCGGCTACAACAAGCGGATGGTCAACTTCACACCGATTTCCGGCGGTCTGCTCTGGTCGCTGCCGTGGGTGACGGTTTCCGAGTAATTGCTCATTGGCGCCGAGGGGGATTTTTCCCCCTCGGCGCTTCTTTATTGCGCTATGCTCTGTCGAACACGCCGGTAGAGTTCCATTTCTGGCGGCTTCGTCGAGGTCAGGCCGATGCTCCGTTATATTGTCCGGCGCCTGCTGCAGATGATCCCGATCCTTTTCGGGATCACGCTCATCACGTTTCTCCTCATCAATGCGGCGGGCAGTCCGTTACAGAATATGGAGTTCAATCCGCGGGTCAAGCCCGAGGATATCGAACGGATTCGGCGGAATCTCGGTCTCGACGATCCAGCCTGGAAGCGCTATTTCATCTGGGTAAGCCACGTGTTTCGGGGAGATCTGGGGCTCTCCCTCATCAACTTCCGCCCGGTCACCGAGCGCATCCAGGAGGTGATGTTCAACACCCTCCTATTGTCCTCGGTTTCGATTGCGCTGTCGCTGCTGATCGCGGTGCCGTTGGGCGTCTATGCCGCGGTGCACCGTAACGGCATCGTCGACCGCGTGACGAGCGTCTTCGCTGTGGCCGGATATGCCGTTCCGACCATCTGGCTCGGAATGCTGCTGATCCTGCTCTTCTCAGTCCAGTTCGATAAATGGGGATTCCCGTCATTACCGGTGGGCGGGGTGCGCGATTTGCGGAGTGACGGGGGAATCCGTGACCGGATCGTGCACTTGATCTTGCCGATTACCGCCCTGGTGATGCCCCAGATTGCCACCTGGCTCTTCTATGTCCGATCGAACATGATCGAAGTCATCCAGCAGGACTATATGCGAGCGGCCGCGGCCAAGGGGCTCAGGCGCAAGACCGTGCTGTATGGGCATGGATTTCGCAATGTGCTCATTCCGCTGGTGACGTTGCTCGGGTTGTCGATTCCCGAGGTGTTTGCCGGTTCGCTGATCGTCGAAAATGTCTTTGCCTATCCGGGGATGGGGCGGTTGGCGATTACGGCCATCAATGACAAAGACCATACGCTGGTCATGGGAATCACGCTCATGTTTGCGGTCCTGGTCATCATTGGCAATCTGATCGCCGACATTCTCTATGCGGTTGTCGATCCGCGCATTCGGCTCGATTAGACGTCCGGCTGCGAGGGAGCGGCAATGATTTCACAAGATGATGTTTTTTCCGCCACCGATCAGCCGTTTGCCGGTGACACAGCGTCTCAGGAGAGCTTTACCGATTGGCAGGGCCTGGGACGAACGCGACCGATCGAAGGCAACTGGCATCGGGCCTGGCGGCGTTTCCGCGCGAACAGGGTGGCCTTGCTGGCGCTCATCGGATTGATCGCGGTCTTTCTCTTCGCGATCCTGGCTCCGGTCGTCTCCCATTTCACGGGCTTTACCTATTACGAGAATCATCTCGCCGATAAGCTCTCCAGACCGGGAGAAAATGGCTACATTCTGGGAGCGGATGGCAATGGCCGCGATATCCTGACCCGGCTTGCCTATGGTGGACGAGTCAGCTTGCTGGTCGCCGGGCTGGCGACCGCATCGCTGATCGTGTTAGGCGGGTTGATCGGTTCGGTCTCCGGCTATTTTGGGGGCGTTATCGACAGCGTGCTGATGCGAGGCGCGGATGTGCTGCTGTCGATCCCGGTGTTGGTGCTGCTGATTCTCGTGTCGTCGTTTTTTCACCCGGCACCCTGGGAGCTAGCGATCTTGATTGCGGCGGTGAGCTGGCCGGGCATCTCCCGGCTCGTGCGCGGTGAAGTCATCGGACTCAAAAACCGCGAGTTCATCGATGCAAGTCGAGTGATTGGCGCTTCGAATTCGCGCATCATCCTTCGCCATCTCATGCCGAATGTTGTGCCGATTATCATCGTCTGGGCGTCGCTTGCGATCCCGAGCCTGATTCTGACCGAAGCGACATTGAGCTATCTCGGACTTGGCGTGCAGGCGCCGCAACCCTCGTGGGGCAACATGCTGCAGGAATCCAAACAGTTCGTGCGTCAGTCGTGGACGTTCGTTTTCCTTCCCGGATTCATGATCTTCTTCACCGCGCTTTGCGCCTATCTCGTCGGTCTCGGTCTGCGCGACGCACTCGATCCGCGGTTGAACAACTAGTGCCAATGTTTCAAATGGGTCCAGTGTCAAGAGTCAAGAGTCCAGAGAAAAGCGTTGGAACTCTGGACACTGGACACCTGACTCTTGAAACTGTATTCGGGGCCAGCAGCGGGTCATGACCGGATTCATCGTGCGGCGCCTTTTGCAGATGATCCCGCTGCTGCTAGGCGTCACCTTTCTCACCTTCGCCATCGTGAACTTCGTTCCCGGCAGCCCGGTGAGCACCATGCAGATGAATCCAAAGGCGCGGCCCGAGGACATCGAGCGCATCACCCGCAATCTTGGATTGGACAAGCCCTGGTACGAGCGATATCTCAATTGGCTTGGCGATTTGCTCCATGGGGATATGGGACTTTCGCTCGCGAACTACACGCCGGTGACCGATCGCATTCTCGGGGTGTTGCCGAACACGCTGCTCTTGACGACGACTGCCCTGGCACTCGCGTTAGTAATCGCGGTGCCGCTGGGTGTCCTGTCGGCGGTCAAGCACAATTCGATGTTCGACCAGACGACGACCGTGATCGTAACGGCGCTGGCGGCGATCCCCAGCTTCTGGATGGGGTTGCTGCTCATCATTCTCTTTGCCGTGAAATTCAAGGCATGGGGTTTGCCATATCTGCCTGCGAGCGGCATGCAGGATATGCGGTCGGCTGGTGGAGTGGTCGACCGGATCGAGCATCTGATCCTGCCGGCGTCTGCCCTGGCGATCGTGCAAATCGCCGGCTGGACGCGCTTCATCCGGGCGTCGATGCTGGAAACGATCGGGCAGGACTACATTCGCACCGCCGAGGCCAAAGGACTGCCGCGTCGCTCGGTCATCTATGGGCACGCGTTCCGAAATGCGTTGCTGCCACTCGTGACGCTGGTTGGGCTGGCCTTGCCTGAAGTATTCGGCGGCGCTTATTTGATCGAGCAGATCTTCGCCTGGAATGGTTTGGGCCGATTGACCCTGAACGCGACGCAGGCGAACGACTACACACTCGTCATGGGGGCCACACTCTTCTTTGCTTTTCTTACGATGGCGGGCAATCTCCTGGCCGATATTCTCTATTCGATCGCCGATCCGCGCATCGGCACCAAGAGCTAGCCGTTGAGCGAGGGAGCTGCCGCGGCACAAACGACCGAACGCCTGCGTTCGCAGGGCGACTGGTCGACCGGCGTTTCGTCGAACCGAGGTGGGAATCTTCAACGCGCCTGGCGCCGGTTCAAGCGGAATCACGTCGCTGTTATCTCGTTGGCGGTGCTGTTCGCGATCATCATCTTTTCACTGAGCGCCGGGCTGATTTCCACATATGTGACCGGATACGACTATGAGGAAAATCATCTCGATCTGGCACGGTCGCATCCCGGCCAGAACGGGTACATCCTGGGCAGCGACGCCAATGGCCGCGATGTGTTGACGCGCCTGGCCTATGGCGGGCGGGTGTCACTCATCTTTGCCACGATGGCGGCGCTGGTGACATTGCTCATCGGCTCGATCGTCGGATTGGTCGCGGGTTTCGCCGGCCGCTGGACCGATTCGATCCTGATGCGCTTCGCCGATGTATTGCTGTCGATTCCGTCGATTTCGATTTTGGTGCTGGTGTCATCGATCTACCGACCCGGATATTTCACGCTGGCGCTGGTCTTTTCCCTGCTGCTCTGGCCGGGCGTCTCCCGTATCGTGCGGGGGGAAACGATCGCGTTGCGCAACCAGCCCTTCATCGATGCCGCGCGCGTTTCCGGGGCGAGCAACAAACGGCTGGTTGGGCGGCATATTCTGCCCAATGTGTTGCCGATCATGCTGATCTGGGCATCGCAGGTGATTCCCGCCTTTATCATCACCGAGGCCGCGCTCAGCTTTCTTGGTTTGGGGGTGCAACCGCCGCGGCCGAGCTGGGGAAATATGCTGCTGGAAGCGCAGAACTACTACATGACGAATCCGTCCAATGTTTTCCTGCCGGGATTGATGATCTTCCTGACGGCGCTCTCGATCAACTTGATCGGAAATGGCTTGCGCGATGCGCTCGATCCCCGCATGGAACGGTGATACATGGGTGAGGACGGGAAGCCCGGCGCCATCGACCGTTTAGAATTCGGTCATTCGGCGAAGCACGTTGACCAATGCACGAGGCATTCATTTGATTACCTGTCCTAATTGCGCCTGGCAGAATACGGCAGGCGCACGATTTTGTGAGAATTGCGGCGCCGACTTGCAGGCGCTGAGCCGATCGAATCCACCGGCAACCCCGGCGTGGCCCGAGCCACCCCGCCCGGCCACGAACCGCTCGACCCAGGACGAGGATCCGACATCGCCGAGCTGGCGCATGTCGCCGCTCCCAGCGGAGGACGCGCCCGTTCAGAAACGCCGCATCTGGATTTGGGTGTTGGTGATCGCGCTGCTGGGCTGTCTCACCATTTGCGTTCTCTCGTTCATCGTGCTCGAGCACACCGATACAGGCCGGAGTTTCCAGACCCGGGTCGCGGAAGAAGAAACGACGCAAGCCGGAGATTAGTTCGGGGCTCCGAGCCCTGGGCCATAGGTCCTGAGAGGTTTCGACATCGAGACTACGCAATGAAATGGGCCGGTCAATTGACCGGCCCATTTCTGGTGATTCTTCGCAGGGCTCAGGGCTAATAGCTTTCCCGGCGCGGCGGGCGACCGCCGTCGCGGCGCGGTCCGCGATCCCGATCGCCACCTTCGCGGCGCGGCGGGCGCGGGCGCTCTTCCGGAATCTCGCCGGTGAGCGCCGCGCGGCGGGAAAGGCTGACCTTTCCATTCGGCGCGACATCGATCACCATGACGTTGATCTCGTCGCCGACCTGGAACATGTCTTCGACCTTGGCGACGCGCACCGCCGGATCCTCGGAGAGCTCGGAGATGTGGACCAGACCGTCGCGGCCCGGAACCAGCTCGACGAACGCGCCATAGGGCATGATGCTGACGATCTTGCCGTTGTAGATCTCGCCTTTTTCGATGCGAATCTCCTGCGTCAGACCGCGAATGCGCTCGACCGCGCGTTCTGCTCCAGCTGGATCGGTCGAGGCGACCGAGACGGTGCCGTCGTCCTGAATGTCGATTTTTGTGCCGGTCTCTTCCTGGATCGAGCGGATCATCTTGCCGCCGGGACCGATAATCGCGCCGATCTTCTCCGGATTGACCTTGAGGGTGGTCACCCGCGGAGCGAAGCGTGAGAGCTCGGTACGGGGGACACTGATCGTTTCGGCCATTTTGCCGAGAATGAACATGCGGCCGGCATTTGCCTGGGCGAGCGCTTCCCGCATGACCTCGAAGGAGAGCCCGCGGATTTTGATATCCATCTGGATCGCGGTCACGCCTTCATCAGTGCCTGCGACTTTGAAGTCCATGTCACCAAGCGCGTCTTCCATCCCCTGAATGTCAGAGAGAACGGTGTAGGCGTCGGATTCCGGATCGGTCACCAGACCCATCGCGATACCCGCGACTGGCTTGGCGATGGGGACACCAGCATCCATGAGCGACATCGAGCTGCCGCAGACGCTGCCCATCGACGACGAGCCGTTCGAGCTCAGCACTTCGGACACCAGGCGAATGGTGTAGGGGAATTCCGATTCCGAGGGAAGCACGGCTTTGAGGGCGCGCTCGGCGAGTGCGCCATGTCCGATATCGCGGCGGCTGGCGCCGCGCAGCCGGCGAACCTCGCCAACGCTGAACGGCGGAAAGTTGTAGTGGTGGATGTAGCGCTTGCTCACCTCGGGAGAGATCGAGTCGAGACGCTGCTCCTCGGCGGCGGATCCAAGCGTGGTGACAGTGAGCACTTGCGTCTGACCGCGCGTGAAGATCGCCGAGCCATGCGTGCGGGGCAGCACGCCGACCTCGGTCCAAATCGGGCGAATCTCGCCCGGCGCGCGCCCGTCCGGCCGCAGTCCGTCGCTCAAAATCGCCGTGCGGACCATGCCCTTGAGGAGCTTATCGAACGCCGCGCCAACTTGTTTGCTGGGATAGGATTCGTCTTCGCCCTCGACGGCAGCGGTGAATTGCTCGATCGCGCCCTTGCGAACCTCGTCGGTTCCCTCCATGCGCATGACCTTGTCGGGATTGTTGACGGCGGCACGAAGCTGCTCGCCGACAACGCTCTCCACTTTCGCGTAGAGCTCCTTGTTTTCCTGTACGACCGGAACGTCCCACTTTTCCTGACCGGCGACGTCCGTGAGATCGAACTGGATCGCGACGATCTCCTTGATTTCCTGATGGGCTGCTTCGATCGCGCGGATCAGCGTGTCCTCGTCGATCTCGTTCGCCTCGCCTTCCACCATCATGATCGCATCGGACGTGCCGGCGACGACCAAATCGAGATCGCTGTCGTCGAGGTCTTGCAGACTGGGATTGATGACGATTTCGCCATCGAACATACCGACGCGCACCGCTCCAACCGGACCGTCGAACGGCATCGGGGAGATCATCAGGGCCGCGGAGGCGCCGATGATCGAAAGGAGGGCGGGATCGTTCTCCTGGTCAGCCGAGAGCACCGAGGTGATGATCTGGACCTCAGCGCGGTAGCCTTTCGGAAAGAGGGGACGAATCGGGCGGTCGGTCAACCGGGCGGAGAGGATGGCGTTCTCGGTGGGACGGCCCTCGCGCTTGATGAATCCGCCGGGGATCTTGCCGGCGGCATACATTTTTTCTTCGTAGTCGACCGAAAGCGGGAAGAAATCCTGATCTTCCTTCTGCTGGCGCTCGCCACCGGCGGTGACAAGCACCATCGAATCGCCATAGCGGACGGTGACCGCGCCTTGCGCCTGCTCGGCGAGACGTCCGGTCTCGATCGTGAGTGTGCGGCCAGCGATTTCGGCGCTGACCTTGTGCCCCTCGGGTTTATTGGACATAAGAATGGGTTTCCTCCATCGGCGGCTCGGGCCGTCCGATCGGTGCTGGAAGCGGGCGCGCCACAGTGACGTGCCCGGCCCGGCTGGGAGGATCTGGAGCGTGACGGCGTTTCAGCCCCGGCAGGCTCCAAGTCCTCGAACAGCGCGGACTCGATGGATTCGGATTGACCTCCTTTCGGATGCGTAAAAACGGCTCAGGATGAAAATCCCGAGCCGTCGCGATGAATGCCAAGAGGCGGATTGGCGAGCCAAACTTGCGAAAGCGGTTGCCCGGCTCGCTCGATCACCTGAATTTACTTGCGCAGGCCGTGCCGGGCGATGGTTGCGCGATAGCGCTCGACATCGTTGCGGCTCAGATAGGCGAGCAGCCGGCGGCGGCGGCCGACCATCTGCAGCAGACCGCGGCGGGAGTGATGATCGTGCTTGTTCGCGCGGAGATGATCGGTAAGCTGATTGATGCGCTCGGTCAGCAGGGCAATTTGAACTTCCGGCGATCCAGTGTCACCTTCGTGCTTCTGCACCTGCGTGATGATTTCTTCTTTTTCGACAGTCGACAGCGCCATGCAGGCGAATCCTCCAAGTGAATTTCCGTGCGCACAACAGCGACACGCGCAGTCCGAGAACCACAGCCGGTGAGTATAGCATGGGCCAGATCCCGGAGCCCTGAGACGCTTCGGAGTGGGTGTGGCTCAGATTTCCGTACTTGCGACAACGTCGTAGATGATTCTTGCCCGTTTTACACAGATTTGTCCGCTTCGCTCAGATTTATCCTGTCTCTCTATGGAATTACGAAAATTGAACCGCATCCCTTTGGAGCAGGCAGCAGGCATGGAGACGAAAGGGTAGAGCCGCCCTCCACTGCGATCGTCACTGGGCCCAGGGCTCCGGATGACCAACTATTCTTCACCCGACGATTCGACCCGAAGGAGGCAGTATGCTCGGAATCATCGGCGGTAGCGGACTCTACGATTTGCCCGGGGTGGACTTCGTCGATCGAGTGCTTCCTGACACGCCTTACGGCTTTCCGAGCGACGAGATCGCGATCGGTCGGATCGAGGGGCGCGAGATCGCCTTTCTTAGCCGGCACGGCCGCGGGCATCGATTGACGCCGACCGAACTGCCCTACCAGGCCAATATCTATGCACTCAAGCAGATCGGAGTCACTCGGGTCGTGACGGTCAGCGCGGTGGGGAGTTTGCGTGAAGAGCTTCCCCCGCGCACCGCCGTGCTTCCCGATCAAATCATCGACCGTACGGTTTCTCGCCCGCGCAGCTTCTTCGGCCGAGGGGTCGTGGCGCATGTCGGAATCGCCAATCCCTTTTGCCCGCAACTTTCCAGCCAGATCATCGAAGCCTCGCTACAAGCGGAACGACCGGTAGCCCAGGGCGGAACGTATATCTGTATCGAGGGACCGCAATTTTCGACCAAGGCCGAATCCCGCCTCTATCGATCTTGGGGTTGTGCAGTCATCGGGATGACGGCGATGCCCGAGGCGCGCTTGGTCCGAGAAGCGGAGCTTTGTTACGCCACTATCGCGATGGTGACGGATTTCGACGTCTGGCACGACTCGGCGGGTGAGGTGACAGTCGACATGGTGCAGGCAAATCACGGCGCCAATCTGGAAACCGCCCGAGCGATTCTGCGTGCGCTCACGACCGTCGAGCTCGGCGCGCGGACGTGCTCCTGCGGAAACGCGTTGCAGGGCGCAATCGTTACCGATCCAGCGGTGATTCCACCACCGACGCGGCAACAGCTCGGCATCATCGCCGACCGATATCTCCCGCCTGCGGAGCATCGTTGAACCGAGCCATCGCCACCATTCGATCGGGACCCAATATCGTTCTGCTCGGCTTCGCGCTGATCGTAACGGTCCTCGGATTAGGCACGGTCTTCCTGGCCGAGCAACCCGGACCCTGGCCGGCGTCGCTCGAGTTCCGGGCCGGCGTGATCTATGTGGCGACGGTCATTGGCATCTTCTTCTCGTTTCGGTTCGGTCGATTCAAGGGCGACCAGTTTCTGCTGCCAGTCATCGTACTGCTGAGCGGGTTCGGCTTGATCGTGGCCGTGCGCTTGCAAGCCGATTTGCAGGAGGTGCGGGGCTTTCAAATTGCGATCGGAGAACGCCAGCTCGCGTATCTGATCGTTGGCTTGCTGTTGATGTGGGCGATCGCGGTTTTCTTCCCCGATCCGACGTTTCTCGCCCACTGGCGCTACAGCGTGCTCTTTGGGGGCATCTTGCTGCTGCTGGTAACCGCGGCCATCGGCACCACGGTCAATGGCGCGCGGCTCTGGATCTCGATCGGCGGCGTGCAGATTCAGACCGCCGAGCTGGTCAAGGTGGCGCTGGTGGTTTTTCTGGCGGCATATTTGTCGGAAAACGAGCAGCTGATCGGTTCGAGCTGGAAGGTGGGGTGGTTCGATCTGCCGCCGATACCGTATCTGGCGCCGATGGTCGCCATGTGGGGGCTCTGCCTGGTCGCGCTCGTGCTGCTGAACGACCTTGGGACCGCGTTGCTCTTTTTCCTCCTCTTTCTCGTCATGCTCTATGTGGCCAGTGGGCGGTCGTCCTATGTGTTGTTGGGGCTTGTTGCGTTCGTCGGTGGCGCGCTGCTGGCGTACTACCTGTTCGATCGCGTGCAGCTTCGTATCCAGAACTGGATCGATCCCTGGCAGCATCCCTATGGTGGTGGTTACCAACAGATTCAATCTGACTATGCGATCTCGAGTGGTGGCATTTTCGGAGTTGGTCCAGGCAAGGGGCAGCCGTGGCAGATCCCGGAAGTACAGACCGATTATGTGGTGGCGGTTATCGGGGAGGAATGGGGGCTGATCGGTGTCCTCACCCTGCTCGGACTGTACGCGGTGATGACGGTGCGTGGCATGCTCATTTCCCTGCGAGCGCCGGACAGCTTTCTGCGGCTGATGGCCGTCGGGTTGACGGCGTCGCTGGCGGTGCAGGCGCTCGTTATCTTGTGCGGTGTGTTCCGCTTGCTTCCGCTGACGGGAGTCACGACTCCGTTCGTTTCGTATGGCGGCAGCTCGCTGCTGGTGTCGTTCGGCATCGCCGGGTTGTTGCTGCGCATCTCGGATTTGTCCGAGCGCAGAATGGGGGCCCGCCGTGACGGCTGATTGGCTCACCGATACGCGGCTGATCATGGCGCTCTGGGCCGCCGTTGGGGTGATCGCGCTGGGATACGGTTTTCGGCGACGCAAACGGCCGGCAAGCATCGACCGGCAAATCTCCATCGTTTCGGCGGCGGTCGGCGCGGTGTTGCTGATGCTCGGCGTCCAGGCGGCGAGGTACGCCGTCTTCCAGCAGCGGGCCATTGCCGGCCGGGTCGGCATCGATCCCGAATTCGAGGAAGTCGTTTCCAACCCGCGCCAAACGAGCAACGATCTCTCCCGGCCCCGCGGCTCTATTCTGGCAGCCGATGGGAGCCGCATCGCCTGGTCGCAGCAGACCGGCAACGTGTACACCCGGTTCTATGGGGATACCGCGCTGGCGGCGGCGGTCGGCTACTACTCGCCGCTGCTCTATGGAAAATCGGGGATCGAGGCGACCTGGGATGATGCGCTCTCCGGCCGGGGAGGTCGATCCTTGCTCGACCAGATCGCCGGCGGTCTGGGATTGAGTGAACGCGGACCGCTCGACCTGACCCTGACGATCCAGCCGGAGCTCCAGCGGAACGCTGTTCAACTTCTGGACGGGCACATCGGCGCGGCTATCGTGCTCGATCCAAAAACTGGTGCGGTCTGGGCAATGGCAAGCAGTCCGGCGGTCGACCCGGTGCCGCTGGCCGCGGTCGACCAGCATCAGGTCGAGGTCGCGCAGCGCGCCTGGCAGACGTTGTTGGATGACCCGAGCCGACCACTGGTTCGGCGCGCCACCGAAGGGTTGTACCCGCCGGGCTCGACCTTCAAGGTCGTCACGGCTTCTGCTGCTCTGCAATCAGGTGTCGTGGAACCGGACACGGTCTTCGAAGACAACGGCTCGATCGAGATCGAGGGTCATTTCATCGAGGAAGCCAATCGTCCGGACGACTCGATCACCACATGGACGTTAATGGAAGGGTTTGCCTACTCGCTCAATGTCGTCTTCGCGCAAGTTGGATTGCGGGTCGGTAGAGCAACACTGGAGCAACGGGCTGAGGCGTTCGGCATCGGATCATCGATTCCCTTCGACGTTCCGGTCAGCGCCGGCCAGATTGCCTCGTCCGGCGATTTTCTGGATTCGAAGGCGGCGCTGGCCGACACCGCCTTCGGGCAAGGCGAGCTGCTCGTGACTCCGATGCATATGGCGATGGTTGCCAGCGCGGTGGCGAACGAAGGCAGCTCGATGCGGCCCTATCTGGTGCAGTCGCTGGCGGACGCAGCCGGCAAGGTGGTCTCGACGGCCGAGCCGAAAATATGGCGCGCCGCGGTCGATCAGCAAACTGCCGACACTATGCAGGCGTTCATGGTCGATGCGGTCGAATGGGGATACGCTGGCGGCGCATTGTTGCCCGGATATCGCGTCGGAGGAAAGACCGGAACGGCCGAAAGTGGGAGCGAAATTCCGCACGGATGGTTTATCGGGTTCGCTGGAGAAGACGATCCGCGAGCGGTCGTGGCGGTGCTCCTCGAACATGGCGGCGAGGGCGGCGGTTACCCCACGGAGATCGGCGCCCAACTGCTCATGGCTGCGCTCCTGAACAATCCCGTCTGAACGCCAAAATTGGGCGTACGTACGCTGGGTTTGGAAGTCGATTTCAGTCGAGAAATGTGCGCAAATGCGGTAGAATTATGTATGCGAAACCTCCGCTCGAATGCCAGCGATCGTCGTGAACGACAGCGGTTCGAACGGCTGGTTCGTAAGGCTGTTGATTCACTGCCGCCAGAAGTCCTTCGGATGATGGAAAACGTCGAAGTCGTCGTGGAAGACGAGCCGACGCCCGAGCAGCGTGACGATGGCGAGGACGGTCCGCTCGGCTTGTACGAGGGCTATCCGCACGAGGAGCGAGATTCCTCGTACAACATGGTCTTGCCAGACAAGATCACCATTTTCCGCGGTCCGCTCGAACGAGCAACCGAGAACCCGAGTGACTTGTTCAACCAAGTCCAGGTGACTGTGATCCACGAGATCGCACATCACTTCGGCATGGACGAGTGGCAAATCGCCGAACTTGGGTACGAGTAACGACGGAGTCGATCGAATCGCATGGCGACACCAGCGCGAGAGGCAGCAGACAAGAGCAAACCGGGCACGATCACCGAGGTCATTGCCGCCGCCGCCGATGTCGTCATCGCGCGGCCGTTACTGATGATCGTGCCGGTGCTGCTCGATCTGTATTACCTGGCCGGCTGGAAAATTACCGCGGGCGATACGTTTGCTCGCCTGCGCACCGCCGCACTCGATCTCAAAAGCGGCGATGGCGACCAGCTGGCGGATTACATCGTCGATGGCGGTAAGGCCGATCTGACTGGAATGGTGTCGTTCGTTATCCCGTCCTTTTTGGCCGGATCGACGGCGAGCGATCTTTACCGACCGTTCGATCGCACCGTTATCGGTGTCGACAACTGGGGCGCGTTGATGCTGGCGCTGGTCGTCCTCATCGGGGTGACCATGGCGTTGTTCGGTGTGTTCGGTCTCTGGCTGGCGGACACGGGTCTGAAGCGAAATCGAAGCTGGGGCGACCGGCTGCGGCTCGGACCCGTGGTGGGTGGGCGGTTCATGCTGATGCTGTTGCTCATCATAGCGATGGTCCTGCTTCTTTGCATTCCGCTCTTCGTCGCCCTGGTGGTGGCAGCGGTGCTTGGCATCGGGATGGAAGGGCTGGTGCTGTCGATCAGTGTACTGGTCGGTTTGGCGCTCTACGTTCTCTTCTATTTCGCCCCGGATTCGCTCCTGGTCGATCTCGCGACTCCGGTACAGGCGCTGCGAGCCAGCTCCGCGGTCGTACGCAGAAATCTGCTGGTGACCCTGGGGTTCGCGATCGTGTCCGTCATCATCTCGATCGGCATTGCCGATCTCTTCGACCGGATCGCGACCAGCGCCCCGGGACTCGCGATTGCCATCGTCGCGAACGCATTCGTCGGATGCGTTCTCTGGATCGCATCGCTTCTCTTTTTCAGCGAGCGCTCGAAGCAGCTCGCATCCGAACGAGCGGCAGCTGGCGCGAACCGCTCGATTACGTAAGGAGCTCACATACGTTGGCTACGACTGCAACCAAACCTCCCAAGTACGACGCAAGCTCGATTCAGATTCTCGAAGGTCTGGAAGCCGTCCGTAAGCGTCCTGGTATGTACATCGGCAGCACCGACCAGCGCGGCCTGCATCACCTTGTGCGTGAAATCGTCGATAACTCGGTCGACGAAGCGCTGGCCGGGTATTGCGACACGATCGTTATCACGATCGCCGCTGATGAGTCGGTGACCGTGGTCGACAATGGCCGCGGAATCCCGGTCGACAAGCATTCGAAAGGCAACAAGTCGGCGCTGGAAGTCATCATGACGGTGCTCCACGCAGGCGGGAAATTCGGCGGTGGCGGCTACAAGGTCTCTGGTGGTCTGCACGGCGTGGGCGCTTCGGTAGTGAATGCGCTCTCCGAGTGGTGCCGGGTGGAAGTTCGTCGCGACGGCAAGGTCTACCGTCAGATCTACGAGCGTGGCGTGCCACTCAGCAAAGTCGAGGTCGTTGGTTCCTGCGAGCCGAGCGAGCACGGTACGACGACGACCTTCATGGCGGACCGCCGCATCTTTACCGCTGGTCTCGACTATAGCTACGAGATCCTGGCGCAGTGGTTCCGTGAGGTGGCTTATCTCACCCGCGGACTCAAGATCACCTTGATCGATGAGCGCTCCGACCGGGAGACGTCCTTTTATTTCGAGGGCGGCATCGTTTCCTTCGTGCGCCATCTCAACCGCAATCGCACGGTGGTGCATGAGAAACCGTTCTACGTGCTGAAGGACACGCCGTCTGGCATGGTCGAGGTTGCTCTGCAATACAACGATAGCTATGGCGAGTCGACCCATACCTTCGCAAATAACATCAATACCGCCGATGGCGGTACGCATCTGTCCGGCTTCAAATCGGCGCTGACCCGAACGATCAACGATTACGCCAAGCGGAACGGATTTCTGAAAGGCGACGAATCACTCTCAGGCGACGATGTTCGCGAGGGACTGACCGCGATTGTCTCGGTCAAGCTGGAGGACCCGCAGTTCGAGGGGCAGACCAAAGGCAAGCTGGGCAACGCCGAGATGGCGGGCGCCGTGCAGACCGTCGTCAATGAGGGGCTGGGCGCGTTTCTCGAGGAGAATCCGCAGACCGCGCGCCGGGTGATCGAAAAGTGCCTCACCGCTTCGCGTGCGCGAGAGGCCGCTCGCAAGGCGCGCGAGCTCGTGCAGCGCAAGGGCGGACTGGAAAGCTTCAGCCTCCCTGGCAAGCTGGCCGACTGCTCCGAGCGCGATCCGGAAAATGCCGAGCTCTTTATCGTCGAGGGTGATTCTGCTGGTGGCTCGGCCAAACAGGGGCGCGACCGGCGCTTCCAGGCCATCCTGCCGCTGCGGGGCAAGATTCTGAATGTCGAAAAAGCACGGCTCGACAAGATTTTGCAGAACAATGAGATCCGCACCATGATCACCGCGCTCGGGACCTCGGTCGGCGATCAATTCGACATAAGCAAGCTGCGCTACCATCGCATCATTATCATGACCGATGCCGATGTGGACGGTTCGCACATTCGTACTCTGTTGCTGACCTTCTTCTACCGGCACCTCGGGCAGTTGATCACCGATGGGTATCTCTACATCGCGCAGCCGCCGCTCTATCGCGTGAAAGCGGGCAAGCATGAGGCCTGGGTCTATAACGAAGACGAGCGCGAGAAGAAGATGGCTGAGTTCGGCGAAAAGGCTGAAGTCCAGCGATACAAGGGCCTGGGCGAGATGAACCCGGATCAACTCTGGGAAACCACCATGGACCCGGCACAGCGCACCCTGGTGCAGGTGACCGTGGATGATGCGGTTGCCGCCGATGAGACTTTCGATATGCTGATGGGCACCGCGGTGCCCCCTCGCAAGAAATTCATTCAGACCCACGCTCGGGACGTCGTCAACCTGGACGTGTAGTCGTCTCGATCTCCGTCCCGAACGAGAAACGCCCCGGTTCATCACTGGACCGGGGCGTTTTGCAATGTTGAGTCGATTCCGACTGCTACTGGACCGCGCGCTTGAGGCTGGCGCCGGCTTTGAAGGTCGGGCTCTTCTTAGGCGCGATCTTGATGGTGTCACCCGTTTGTGGATTGCGCCCTTCACGACCGGGTCGCTCGACTACACGGAACGTGCCGAACCCACTGATGGCGACTTCTTCGCCCTTCTTGAGCGCTTCCTCGATTTCGGCAAAGATGCCGGATGCCACTTCGGCGACTTTCGACTCGGGCATACCGGTCGACTTTGCAACCTGAGCGACGAGATCCTGCTTGCGCATCGTTCCTCCCATGCAATAACTAACTAATTCCAATGCCGGGCAATCCTGCGGGCGCGGTCTGCACCGGCCAACAACTTCCTCCGCGAAAAACCCGGCCTATCATCCGATAGACTGCCCGAAAGTTCAACTAAACATTGGGCTTTTGGGAAGATTTTCCGGATTCTCGCCGTTGGCGGCTGGCTTCGAAGAGCAGAATCGAACCGGCGACGCCGGCATTCAGCGATTCCACGCTGTTCGCCAGCGGAATCGACACGAGCTGACCAGCCATTTCCTGGAGCTCGCCGGAAAGTCCTGAGCCTTCACTTCCGACCACCAGCGCCAGTGGTCCACGGAGATTGGCCTCGTCATATCGAGTCGCGCCGGACGCATCCGCCGCAACAACCGAGATGCCGTTTGGCAGTAATTCCACGAACGATTCGAACGACAGCGTGTCGATTGGAATAAGGAAGTGCGCCGCCGTGGCGGCCCGCACCGTTTTCGGCGACCACGGGTCGGCGGTGCCGGGAAGCGCGATTACCCGGGTAACACCGGCAGCAGCGGCTGATCGAATCAATGTCCCCAGATTCCCGGGGTCCTGAATCCCGTCGACGACCAACAGGAAGGGGACACCATCGGCTGAAGGAGCGAACTCAGGAAAGGGGAATACACCAATCATCCCTTGCGAGGTGACCGTGTCGGAGATCGACGAGAAGAGCTCATCGCCGAAGATGCGGGCGGCGTGCAGGACCTCAGGAGCAACATCGAGGGAGTCGGCGAATGATTCGGAGAGCACCAGCACATCAGGGAAGGCGCCGAACCGTTGAGCATCCGCGATGAATCGCGGCCCTTCGACAAGAAACGCTCGCTCCTGATGGCGCCGGTCGCGGCGCAGGAGCGAGCGTAGCTGTTTGTAGATCGGGTTCTGCCGGCTCCGAATGATCGTTTCCGGCGGCATGCTCCCAACGCCTGGTTAGGCGCGCGGCCCCGCGTGTTGCTTGGCGATCTCGGCCACAGCCGTGAAGGCGGCGGCGTCGTGCACGGCCAGATCGGCCAGCATCTTGCGGTCGATGGCGACATTGCCGACTCGCAGCCCTTCGATCAGGCGCGAGTAAGTGATGCCATTGAGCCGCGAGGCAGCATTGATCCGCGTAATCCAGAGCCGCCGGAAATCGCGCTTGCGATTGCGGCGGTCGCGGTACGCGTACATGAGCGAGCGCATCATCGATTCGTGCGCTCGTTTGTAGAGTCGATTATTGGTCGCGCGGTGGCCTTTTACCTGCGCAAGCACTTTCTTGTGCCGCCGGTGGGCCGCAACGCCTCGCTTGACTCGTGCCATCTCTTACTCCGTACCTCTAGGGTGTCCCGCGGCCTAGCTGCCGTACGGGAGCATGCGCTTGATGCGCTTCACATTCGTTTCGCTGACTTCGATCGTGCGATCGAACTTGCGTTTGACCCGCGCAGATTTGCGGCGACGGAAATGCGACTTCATGCCTTTGGCCGAGCGGATCTGCCCGGTGGCCGTGAAGGTAAACCGCCGCTTGGCGCCCTTATGGGTTTTCAGCTTTTGCTTCGCCACGATTGTTGGTGCCTTCCTTTTCCAGTTTTTGCTTGAGGGGGGCGAGAATCATTGTCATCGTCCGTCCCTCGATTCTGGGCGTCTGCTCGACAGAGCCGTGCGGACGCAAGAGTTCGATTAGTTGGTCGAGTAGCCCCCGGCCGATTTCCGGATGCGCCATTTCGCGCCCGCGGAAGAGAACCGAAACCTTGACTTTGTCTCCCCCATCGAGAAATTTCGCTGCGTTCCGGCCCTTAGTTTCGAGGTCATGATCGTCGATCTTGGGCCGAATGCGAACTTCCTTGAGCTCGACTACGGTCTGGTTCTTGCGGGACTCGCGCTCTTTGCGACTCTGCTCGTACCGATATTTGCCATAGTCCATCAATCGACAGACGGGTGGAATCGCGTTCGGTGCGACTTCGACGAGATCGAGTCCGCGGTCCCGGGCCATCTCCAACGCTTGCATGGTCGGAACCACGCCGACCTGCTGGCCATTCTCGTCTACCAGACGAACCTCGCGGATCCGAATCCGCTCGTTGACCCGCGTTTGAACCGGTCGTGTAATTGTGGAGCCTCCTGAAACCTGAAATGTTCAGAAAATAGCGAACGCCCGGACACCAATGCCGAGCGTGTCAGCCGCGTGACCGACCAATAGTATCATGGGTGGAAAGCCGATTCAATCGATTTGAGCTCGAACGGACTGGTTCAGTGGTCCTGAGCATGACCGCTGTCGAGGTAGTGCCGGGCGCGTTCTTCATCGACCGCGAGCTGGTCGATCATGGCATCCAGATTGGGAAATTGCTGGTCATCTCGCAGTTTTTCGAGCATGGCGACTTCGATCGTTTGACCGTAGAGATCTCCGGCAAAATCGAGGAAATGCGTTTCGACCTGGCGCACTCCGCTGTTGATGGTCGGGCGCGTACCGACATAGGTCATTGCCGGTCGTGGAGCCGACTCGCCGGCCAATGTTGCCAGCGAGACGAAGATCCCGTCGCCCAACTGCACCAATCCCTCCGGAGGAAAGAAATTGGCGGTTGGAAAGCCGATCTCCCTCCCAAGATGTGCACCATGGATCACTTCGCCGGCGACGGTGAACGGGCGCCCCAGCGACTTGGCCGCGAACGCGACATTTCCCGTTTCGATCGCCTTCCGGATCGAGGAGCTGCTGATTACGTCGCCCCCATCGATCACCCGGGGCATAGCTACCGTCCGGAAACCAAGACTGTCGCCGATCTGCCGGATGCGGGTGACATCGCCCACTCGATTACGTCCGAGCGCGAACCCTTCGCCGACCCAAAGCTCGATGAGTCCGGAGCGATCCTTCAGCTCCGCCAGAAAGTCTTCTGGCGACCGAGCAGCCAGCTCGCGATCGAACTCGATGACCACGATCTCATCGGCGCCGAGCGCTTCCAGCAAGGTCAACTTGCGGCCGGCAGTGCAGATCCGCCCCGCGAACTTGTCTGGCCGCAGGACGGAGGCAGGCACGGGCTCGAAGGTCACGATCGTCGATCGCGCGCCGAGTTCGACGGCGCGGTCGCGCGTGCGCTCGATCAGCTTTTGGTGACCGCGGTGTACCCCATCGAATGTGCCGATGGTCACCACCCGGGGCGCCGATTCCATTTCCTGATACGAGACCTGACCTGGCATCAATCCTGTTCCTGTACGTGAGTGGTGAGGGTGGGGATGACCTTGCGTGGACGGAGTGTCGTGGCGTCACCGTCTTCGGCAAGCTCGCCGATCCCCAGCCAAACCCCAGCGCAATCATAAACGCGAACAGATCCCGAACCTCGGGCATCATCGATGGGCCAGCGCTTGCCGTGTTCCCAGTCGATCACACGCTCAACCGGCAGAATGATCGCGGGCAAGCCCAGCGCGGTCGTATCGGGAGCGAGCGCGATCCGCTCCCATTCAGCTGCCAACGGCGCTTCGGACAGCTCATCGAGACGCCAGGCGTCGCACAAGTCGAATGCTCCCACTCGAGTGCGAACCAGATTCGACAGATAGCCACAACTTCCCGCGCGAACGCCGAGGTCCCGAGCAAACGACCGCACATAAAAGCCCTTCGAGCAATCGATATCGACCGTCAGCACGGGCGGTTCCCAGCGCTGGATCACGAGGCTATAGACAGCGACGGAGCGTTTGGGCGGTTCGATCGTCTCGCCGCGCCGCGCTCGTTCATAAAGCGGAGTTCCGTCGATCTTGATGGCCGAGAAGACCGGGGGGACCTGCTCGTAAGGTCCGCGGAAGGTCTGGAGCACGGCATCCCACTGGAGCTCGTCGAGCGTGGGTGGATCGCAGAAGCCGGTCACATGCCCTTCGCTATCGAGCGCGTCGGTGGTGAGGCCAAAGGTGATTTCGGCCCGATACGACTTGGTTTCACCGGTCAGGTATTCCAGCGCTCGCAACCCTGACCCAACGGCGACGGGCAGCACGCCGGTGGCCGCCGGATCGAGCGTTCCCGCGTGGCCGACCGATCGTTGTCCCAGCAGTCGCCGAATGCGGCCGACGACATCGTGACTGGTCCACCCAGCCGGTTTGTCGATGATGAGCAGACCGTGAAATCGATCTGTGTGCGGCATGCCGGTGTCAGGAGGCGATCTGCGCCTCGGCCAGCTCGGCCGCCCGGCGCAGAAACTCATCTCGCTCAGCTTCTCCGCCGGTGATTTGGCAGCCGGCGGCCTTGGGATGCCCTCCACCGCCAAAGTGCGCAGCGATTGCCGCGACATCGACGCCCGGCGAGAGCGTACGCATGCTCACTCGCCAACCGTTCTCGTTTTCATAGAGGATAGCGGCCATGGTAGAGCCTTCTGTACCGGTGAGGAAATTCACCAAATTCTCCGCTTCGGAGGCATCGGCGTTGCAATCGGCCAGCAGGCGGCGGGAAACCTCGGTCCAGATAAGCGAGCTTTGCCAGGAAACACCTTCGAGTGCGCGCGCCCAAAGGCAAACGGCCGTCGCCGGTTTGATCCGGAAGAGTGCGTCGACGATGCGGGCTGGATCGGCTCCGGCATCGACAAGGTCTGCGGCCGTGCGCATGGTGCGGGCGGTGGTGTTGTCGGTGCGAAGGCCCAGCGTGTCACCGTAGATTCCCGCCAGCAAGAGCTGGGCGAGCGGGAAATCGAAATCGATCCCCCAGACTTCGAGAATATCGGTGACGATCTCAGCGGCGGCCGCGGCGCGCGGCTCGACGATATTGACCAACCCAAAGTGATCGTTGGTGACGTGGTGATCGATATTGACGATGGGGGTGTCGCCATCGATTCGCATCGGGTCGTCAGAATAGAACTTGCCGAGCCGTCGCTGGTCGGAACAGTCGACCAGACACAGCATGTCATACGCCGGCAGCTCGTCTTTGCCATAGATCACGACTTGTTCGCTGCCTGGTAGAAAACTGAGATAGCGTGGGAAGCGGCCGTCACTGATGAGGACGAACCCGTTTCCGCCGCGCCGGCGTAAACCGTCCAGCATTGCCAGCGCAGAAGAAACCCCGTCGGCATCGACATTTTGATGGGTTGGGAAGCAAACACACGCTGCCGAGCGAAGCACATCGAACGCCTGCCGAGCGGCGTCACCGTCGAGCTGCCAGCCGTCTGAACTCATTCGGCGATCTCGACGGGGTCGACGACCGGCGGCCGCTGGACTCGCTCGCGTTCCAGATCCTTGAGGGCGCTGGCAATGTCCTGGGCGTGCGCCATCGAGCGATCGTCGGCGAAGGCAATCTCAGGAATCTGCCTCATGCGGAGCCGTGGCTTCAGCTGGCGACGGATATAGCCCGAGGCCGAGCGAAGGGCGGCGAGGGTTTCCTCACGCTCTTCGTCGGTTCCCAGCACGCTGACCATGGCGGTGGCATTTCGGAGATCCGGACCGATGTCTACCCGGGTGATGGTGAAGAACCCGACGCGCGGGTCCTTCACATCTGTGCGAATGATGTCGGTTAGCTCTTCTCTGAGCAGGTCACCGACCTGGCGTGTGCGACGGGTCATAGTGCGAGCTCCTGCGCTCGATCGCGAACAGGCGCGACTCTCGGCGGAAGACGCGCGCTAGCTGCGCGCGACTTCCTGTCGATGGAAGAATTCCATTTGATCGCTGACCTTGAGGTCATTGAAGTTATCGAGACCGAGTCCGCATTCGTAGCCGGCGGCTACTTCGCGGGCGTCTTCCTTGAATCGCTTGAGCGATTTGATCGAACCTTCGTGGATCACCTTGCCATCGCGCAGCACACGAGCGCGCGAATTGCGCGTGACCTTGCCATCGAGCACATACAGCCCGGCGACCACATCGCCACCCGGCAGCTTGAACGTATCCCGGACCTCAGCATAGCCGTCGGTGACATCCTCGAACACCGGAGCCAGCATGCCTTGCATGGCCGCCTTCACTTCGTCGAGCAGGTTGTAGATGATGGTGTAGTAGCGGATGTCGATATCGGCCGAATCGGCGGCGCGCTTGCCGGCAACATCTGGCCGGACGTTGAAGCCGATGATGATGCTGCGGGTTGCCGATGCAAGACTGACGTCCGATTCGGAGATGGCGCCGGTGCCGGCATACGGAATGCTGACCCGGACCTCCTGGTTATCGCCGTTGAGCTTGAGCAGGGCCGATTGGATAGCTTCCAGGGACCCCTGCACGTCGGCCTTGACGATCACTCGCAGCTCCGACGTGTTGCCAGAGCGGATCTGACTGTAAAGATCGGTGAGTTTGACGCCGCGCTCCGTCACCAGCGACTCGGCCCGTTTCTGGGCTTGCCGCTGATCGACGATCTGCTTGGCGGTGCGCTCATCCTCGAATACCTGGACCGGATCGCCGGCCTGCGGCAGCTCGGTCAAGCCGAGGATTTCCACGGGGAAGCTGGGGTCGGCGCGGCGAACGCGCTTGCCGCGGTCGTCGAACATCGCTTTGACCCGGCCCCAGGCCGATCCAGCGACGACGATATCGCGCAGATTCAACGTCCCACTTTGAATGAGCAATGTCGCAACCGGGCCGCGGTTACGGTCGACCTTCGCCTCGATCACAACCCCGCTGGCGAGCTTGTGCGGGTTTGCCTTCAGCTCGTTGATATCGGCGACGAGCAGGAGCACGTCGAGCAGATCATCGAGTCCCAGTCCCTCGCGGGCCGACACTTCGACGAACGGGACGTCGCCACCCCAATCCTCGGGAATGACGTTCATCTCGGACAGCTGCTGCTTGACCAGATCGGGATTGGCAGTCGGCAAGTCGATCTTATTGATCGCCACGACCATCGGCACATTGGCGGACCGAATATGGGCGACCGCCTCGCGGGTGGTCGGCATCACACCGTCATCCGCGGCCACCACCAGGATGGCAACATCGGTCGATTGCGCGCCGCGGGCCCGCATGGCCGTGAACGCCTCGTGACCGGGCGTATCCAGAAAGGTGATTCTGCGGCCCTGCGTGTCGATCTGATACGCGCCGATGTGCTGGGTGATGCCTCCAGCTTCGCCTTCTGCCACATTCGTCGAGCGAATGGCGTCGAGGAGCTTGGTCTTACCGTGGTCGACGTGACCCATGATGGTGACCACCGGCGGCCGGGCCATTGCGTCCGGATCGGTTTGGCCCTCGGCTCGGCGCGATTCGAAGTCGGCGTTCGCCTGCTGAATCGCCTCGGGAACCTCCTCGTGGGTTTCCCAGTTCAGTGCCGTCGCGACGCGGGCAGCGGTGTTGTAGTCGACCTGCTGATTGATGCTAGCCATAACCTCGAGCTTCATCAGCTCTTTGATGATCTCGATCGGGGTGGTCTGCAAATAGTCGGACAGCTCGGCCACCGTCATGACGGGGGGCAGGGCAACTGGTTCGCGCACCACTGGCGCCGTACGCCGCAGGGCTACCGTGCGGGCGCCGCCGCCCCGTTGATTCTTATTCCGGCCGCGGCCACCGCCGCGTCGTCCACCCTGACGGGTCTTGTTTCCTTGTTCGTAGTTGACAACCATCTAGGCGGTCTCTCCTTTCGATTCCTCATTCGCGGCGGGTCGGTTCGCGAAAATTGTTGCCGCGAACGAGCGGAGCGCGTTCTGTGTTTCCTGGGTAAGCTCGGTCTTGAGTGCGTGATCGAGCATGCTGGTCGTGGTTGCGCGCTCCCAGCAGGCGGGCGTGTCGCAGATGTAGGCGCCTCGACCGGGTTTGCGACCGGTCAGATCGACCTCAGCCTGACCGTCGCCGGTTCGCACGATGCGAAAGAGCGCGCGCTTGTTCGTTTTATCGCGGCACGCCACACAGGTGCGCTGGGGAACGTGCCGGGGGCGGGGACCCTTGCCCCTCGCCTTGCCGGACTTGGATGCATTGGTTGCTGTCGCGGGCATGGAGCCGCCTTCCTTGCCGCTGAGCTGCCAGGAAACGCGCTACTCGTCGACCGAGAGCGCAATCTCGTCCAGGGGTAGCAGCGTGCCGTCGGCCAAGTTGTACCGGGCCCGCAGCTCGCGGTTGTAATAGACCTCGAGGGCCTCGCCTCGAGCCTCGACATCGACGCTCATGCCGATCAACGAGGCATCGAACGGCCCGTATTCGCGATCGCGCACCGAGATCATGCCGTCGGCGCGCACCAGGCGGGGTTGCCGCCCGTGCCAGCCGAAGTCCTCCGGCGCTTCGGCGATCTGCGATTGCACCTGGCGGAACATCTCCAGACCCTGGTCGCGCATTGCTTCCGGATCCTTGATGTCGATTCGCCAGCCAGTGAGCTTGAATGCCAAGCGGGCGTTCTGCCCTTCTTTGCCGATCGCCAGCGACATCTGGTCGGTTGGCACGATGACCGTGGCAACTTTCTCCGCTTCATTGAGCGTGACGCTCGATGGTTTGGCCGGGCTGAGCGAGTTCGAGATGAAGGTCGCCGTATCTGGCGACCATTCGATGACATCGATCTTCTCGCCATACAGCTCGTTGACGATGTTCTGAATGCGAACGCCGCGCACGCCAACGCAGGATCCGACCGGATCGACTTTCTCCTGCCGGGCTGCGACTGCGACCTTTGAGCGAAGGCCTGGCTCGCGCGCAACTTCCATGATCTCGACAGCACCGCTGTAGATCTCGGGTACCTCGATCTCGAAGAGCCGTTTGATCAGATTTGGATGCGAGCGAGAAACGATCAGTTGCGGACCCTTGGGGTCCTTGTTGACCTCCAGCAGGAAGACCTTGATCCGTTGGCCGGGACGGTAGCGCTCGGTCGGCACCTGCTCGCGAGCCGGCATGACCGCTTCGGCCTTGTTCAGCTCGACGATCACCGCGCGCGAATCGGCTCGCTGGACGATGCCGTTGATGACTTCGCCCTGGCGATCGGCATACTCCTCGTAGACGGTGTCTCGCTCATAATCGCGAATCTTTTGGAGAACGACCTGCTTGGCGGTCTGCGCGGCGATGCGTCCGAAGTTCTCCGGGGTTTTTTCGATCCGGATTTCGTCGCCGACCATCGCGGTATTTTCGAATCCGCGAGCCTCGGGCAGTGAGATTTCGGTCTCAGGGTCGGTCACCTCGGCAACCACCCGGCGAGTGCTCCAAACGTGCATCTCTCCCGTGGTGGTATCGATGACGACATCGACCTCTTCCTCGGTGCCCGTCATCTTCTTGTAGACCGTCTTGAGCGCATGCTCGACCGAAGTCAGCACCGCCTCACGCGGGATGCCTCGTTCCGAAGCTATTTGCGCGATTGCGGTATACAAATCACTTTTCATCCCGAGAACCTCCTTGCTCGGGTGGTCCAGCGCCTGAATTGGACCGGGATAGCATAAAGCGGCGGAATCAGTCGGCCACCGTGTTTCGGGCGATAAAAAACGTGGGTCGGAGGCCCACGTTCACAGCGCTTGGATTCCGCTTTCCATATGATACCAGAAAAGGGGATCGAAAACCTAAGCTCGACGGTCCATCGCAGACTCCGAAAGGCTCGGCGCACCCGGCGCAACCTCGTACGAGGCGCTCCGTCCGATGGAGTGTTCGGCGGCAACGACGCTCAGGCCCACTCTCTGGACACCAGCAGGCAGGGGCTTCGTCTTCCGAGTGCCAACCTTGCCGAAACGCGAGACCGAGCCGGGTGCGCGACCGTGCGCGGCCCAACCCCACCAGGCTCGTTGCCGGCCAGGCTCAACTCAGCGATTTGCGTTGCAACGCTGGAGGGGGGATACGATTTGGAGAAGGAACCTTTTTGCCTTCGCTGCCCGGGCTGTGTATTTTCCGAGGCTCCGAGCGCAGGAGCAAATCACCGTGGAAACAACTTCGCACCCGGACGTGATTGTGGTGACGGGAGCTTCATCCGGCATAGGCCGGGCAGTAGCGATCGCAGCCGGCTCACGCGGGAAGCGGGTCGCGCTTCTCTCGCGCAATACCGGAGCGCTGGAGATCGCGGCGGACCAAATTGCGCGCGCCGGCGGCGAGGCGCTGGTTCTGCCGGTGGACGTGACGGACGAGACGGCAATCGACGACGCGGCGATCGCAGTCGTGCATCGCTGGGGTCGCATCGACATTTGGATCAATTGCGCGATGGCAACGGTCTTTGCCCCGGTTTCCGACATTACCCCAGCGGAATTCCGGCGAGTGACCGACGTGACATATCTGGGCAGCGTCTACGGAACGCTGGCGGCGCTCAGGCAGATGCGTCGACAGCAGGAGGGCGTCATCGTCCAGGTCGGCTCGACACTAGCCTATCGTTCGATTCCGCTGCAAAGCGCCTATTGCGCGGCCAAGGCAGCGCTCCGTGGATTCACCGATTCACTGCGGACGGAGCTGATCCACGATCACTCGCCGATCCGTATCACTATGGTGCAGCTCCCCGCGGTCAATACGCCTCAATCGATACGGCAACGCAACAAGATGCCACAGCAAGCGCAGCCTGTCCCACCAATGTACGCACCCGAGGCGATCGCCGATCTCATCCTGTGGGCGGCTGAGAAAACCCCGCGTGAGCCACTCATCGGCTGGCCCAGCGTGGCAGCGCTTTGGGGGCAAAAGTTCATCCCGGGGTTGCTCGATCGGTATCTGGGCGCACGCGGATTCGCTTCACAATTCGTCGATGAGCCCAATAGCCAGAATGGCCGCGACATTCTCTTCGAGACCCTGCCGGGGGATCCTGGCATGCACGGTCCCTATCGCGATCGGGAACACGGTCCAGACCTGCAAATGCGGCTGCGTCCACATTTTCGCGCGGTCGGATTCGGATTCGGTATTGCCAGCCTGGCTTTCTGGCAAGCACGAAAGTCAGTGAACGGTGCAACCGAGCACTCCGCTTCGCCTGGGGGCTCCTGATGGGCGAAGCGCGCGGCAAGGGATCCTATCTCCCGATCGAGGACTATGGCCTCATCGGCGATTGCCGCAGCTCCGCGCTTGTCTCCTGCGCTGGTTCCATTGACTGGTTGTGCTGGCCCAAGTTCGACAGTCCATCCTTGTTTGGCGCGCTCATCGACGCTGAAAAGGGAGGGCGATTTTCGGTTCGGCCCAAAGGTGCGTTTCGCGCGGAACGTGAATATCTGCCCCGCTCGAATGTCCTGGAAACCCGCTTCCACACCACGACGGGCAGCATCGCGTTACGAGACATGATGACGGTCAGCACGGAGGACGCGAAACGGACGCATCTGTTCGCCGAGCACGAGATCCTCCGCGAGATCGAAGGTCTCCGCGGCGTCGTCGACCTCGAACTTGTGTTCGAGCCGCGGCCCCGATATGCGGAAACGTCTGCGCGACTCGAACGGCGCGGTGCACTTGGTATTTGCACAAACATCGGTCATGGCCTGCTATTGCTTCGAAGTGACATCCCTCTCCAGATAGATGAGAACAAGGCGTCCGCAACCGGCGGAGCGCGAATCGTGTCGGGGGATCGGGCCTACCTCTCATTGTCATACAGTGATGACGCTCCAGCGGTTGTTCCTGAGCTTGGCGCCGCGGCATGGGGCCGGTCGCGCCAAACCATCGATTGGTGGCGAGACTGGGCCGATCGCTGCACATACCAGGGGCCGTATCGTGAAGAAGTCATTCGCAGCGCGTTGGCGCTGAAACTCATGTGTTTTGCCCCGTCGGGCGCGGTGATTGCCGCTCCGACGACGTCGTTGCCAGAAGAGATTGGCGGAACCCGAAACTGGGATTACCGCTATTGCTGGCTGCGCGATGCGTCGTTCACATTGCGGGCGCTTCTCGATCTTGGCTACGACAAGGAAGCAGCCGCGTATTACGACTGGCTCCTGCACGCGACGCGACTAACGCAACCCGAGCTCCAGGTGCTTTACGACGCGTATGGCGAAGCGCACATTCCAGAACGCGAACTTTCGCACCTGGATGGGTACGCCGGCTCCAGACCGGTTCGCATCGGAAACGGCGCATTCGGCCAGCTCCAGCTCGACGTCTATGGAGAGGTGCTCGACGCCGTCACGCGGTTCATTCTCCAGGGAGAGCGGCTGGACCGGGATACGGTTCATTTCCTCGACGGGTTAGGACGCACGGTCTGCACGCGGTGGCGCGAGCCCGATGACGGAATCTGGGAGAGCCGGGGCGGGCGGGCACACCATACGCATTCGAAAGCACTCTGTTGGGTCGCGCTCGATCGCCTGATCCGGATGCACGAACGATATGGTCTGAATTTCCACGTCGAACGGTTTCGAACCGAACGGGCTGAGATACGAGCGGCGATCGAGGCCCGTGGGTACAACGATCAGATCGGCAGTTACACCCAGGTGTTCGACGGCGAGACCGTCGACGCGAGTCTGCTCACCCTCTCCTGGTATGGCTATGTCGAAGCGAGCAACCCGCGCATGATTTCCACCTGCGAACGCATTCATGAGCGGCTCGCGCACGGCGCGCTCCTTCATCGGTATGAACGAGCGATGAAGGACGGACTTCCAGGCGGCGAGGGAGCGTTCGGAATCTGCGGATTCTGGGCAGTCGAGACCCGGGCGCGCGGCGGAGATCTCGAGGGAGCGAGGTGGGCGTTCGAGCGTTTACTCTCCTACGCCAACGATCTTGGCCTCTTCGCCGAAGAGATCGATCCCGGGAGCGGCGCTGCCCTGGGCAATTTCCCGCAAGCGTTTACGCATGTGGGGGTCATCAACGCGGCACTCACGCTCGCGGAATGTGGCCGAACTCAGAGTGTCGGTAGTTTGGCATTCGGCCAACCGAGGGGAGACGGGAAATGAACTGGCGCGGCACGGCCCTCTGGGGCTTCGTAAGCACACTGATACTGACGGCCCTGATGTCGGGCAGCCAGGCGCTTGGCCTTACGAGAATGAACCTACCGTACATGTTGGGCACCATGGTGACTGCTGACCGTGACCGAGCGAAATCTGTCGGCTTCGGAATGCATGCGATCGCTGGTTGGATCTTCGCCAGTGGCTACGCCGCGATTTTCCAGAGCCGGCAACAGTCGAGTTGGTGGCGTGGCGCACTGATTGGCCTCGCGCACGCCCTCTTCGTGCTTTTCACCCTTATGCCGCTGTTGCCAAGTCTTCACCCCCGTATGGCGAGTGAGGAGCGCGGTCCGACACCGACCAGACAGCTGGAGCCGCCGGGATTCCTTGCGCTCCACTACGGCCGGCGTACGCCAATATCGGTCATTCTGGCGCACCTCGTCTATGGCGGAATTCTCGGGGCATGCTATCGAATCGTACCAATACATCGTATGAGCCAGGTATCGCCCGAGCAGTAAAGACGACCGGACGGACTGGGACGCAACGAACGGCAACCGGAGTCGCTCGAGTGGTGTGACGGAACTACTTGAATGGATCTCAGCGGCCCAGCACCGCCGTCCATGACTCGTGTCAGGGCGGAGCGAGGGCGCATGCCTGACCTCCCGAACCCGTGTTGCTCTGAGCAAGCGCTGGAGTCGCGCTGAGATGATGATCTGTTCGTTTCTCGCGTGTGCCGTTCCGTTCGAAGGTTTCTGTTGCCATCGGGTGTTCGTTCACCCCGATGGGAGATCGTTAGCGCCGTTCTGACGCGGTGCTATACTGCGACTCGTCCAGAAATCGAGGGAATTTTTTGGGCGACCTGCGGAGGGGATATGGAGCTGCGAAGCTGGCGCACCTGGCTGCGTCCCGGCATGCTGATCAAACGCTGGATTCTTCTGGCTATGTTCGGCATCATCGTGATCAGTCTGGGGCTGGCGATGGGGCTGACGTGGGCGTACCGCACGTACTACTGGCAGCTTGCTTCGACCTCCGGCGCCGTCCGCTTTGTTACCCTCCAATTCATCCCACACCCATATCGTGAGCTGTTGCTCATCATTCCGGGCATCGGATTGCTCTGCTTCGGTCTCTGGAAGCTGGGACACGCGGTCATCGGGCCGATCCTGGCGCTCACGTCGGTCCGGCAGCCGATCTCACAGATCGTGGCAGACCATCGATTTGGAAAAAGCATTCCAGAGATCAATGTCGTGGCGATCGGGGGTGGCACCGGCTTGTCCCATCTGCTGCGCGGTCTCAAACAGCACCATATCGACATAACCGCCATCGTTACGGTGGCGGACGATGGCGGAAGCACCGGCCGCATCCGCCGGGAATATGACATGCCGGCGCCGGGCGATTTGCGCAACTGCATCGTCGCGCTGGCCGATGACGAGTCGCTGGTCAGTGAGCTCTTCCAATACCGCTTCGACCGTGACGGCTCCGACCTCAAGGGACACTCTCTCGGCAATCTCTTCATCACCGCATTGACGCAGGTGACCGGCAGCTTCGAGCAGGCCGTGCTCGAATTTGGCAAAGTCGTCAACATCCGGGGTCGCGTGATGCCATCGACGCTGGAGAATATCGATCTCTGTGCCGAGCTGGTCGATGGCTCGACCGTCCGCGGGGAATCGAAGATCACCGGGGATCAGTCGCCGATTCGAAGGGTTTACTTGTCGCCGGAGCAACCGGAAGCGTATCCGCCTGCGATCGACGCGATCCTGAATGCCGACCTCATCATTCTGGGACCCGGCAGCCTCTATACCAGCGTTATTCCAAATCTCCTGGTGAGCGGCGTGATCGATGCGATCAAGTGGTCGCGCGGCACCACGGTCTACGCCTGCAATGTCGCAACGCAGATCGGTGAAACCGATCACTTTAGCGCGACCGACCACATCAAAGCGGTAGTGGAATACCTTGGGCGCGGTAGTCTCGATTACGCGGTGGTCAATTCCAACCGGGCCTCGGCGAACGCGATCCGCCCAGAGCTTGGCGTCCATGCCGTGCTCGACGATGGGCAGATTGCAGTTTATGACGGCGTCAAGATCGTCGGTGCCGATGTCATTAGCGACATCAATCCGCTACGTCACGATCCGACCAAACTCTCGCGCGTCCTGGTCGAGCTCACCCGGCCGGGCGGCTCGGTAGCCCCGCTGCCGGTTGCCCGCATAGCGCCGCCCACCCGCGATCCCCTGAGAATCTAGAATTTCCGCGGCCGGTGTCGCCTGCTGGGCGATCACGGAGCTGCATCTGGAAACGACAGGGAGCAAAGCGTGGCATTACGGCTGGCAATCAATGGGCTTGGGCGCATTTCCGCGCAGCTCGTGCGGGTAGTCAACGAAGGCGGATTTTCCGATCTCTTCGAAATCGCAGCAATTCATGACAAATCGGGGCCGGAGGCAATTGTCCGGGCACTAAAAAACGATGCCGTCTACGGTCCGTTTCCCGGTGAGCTGGTGCTCGACGGAGAGACGCTGAAGATCGGTGACCTGAAAATCGCGCTTTCTGCGAACGACGACAGTAAAAACGCTCCCTGGAGCAAGGCCGATATTCCGCTGGTCATCGTGGACGGTTCCGCGGCCAACGACGCGATGGCGCTCGATCAACATCTCAAGAAGGGCGCCAAGCGGGTGATCTTGCCGGCGGCGTCATCCCTGGCCGATCTCAATGTCGGCATCGGCGTGAACGAAAGCAGCTACGATCTCGAAAAGCACAACATCGTCGCTTCGGCGGGGGGCGCTCCGTCAGCTGTTGCCATGCTGTTTCAGCTCCTGGAGCAATTTGGCAAGATACGCTGCGGCGTTGCCGCCGTAACGGCGCCTGCCGATGGAAAGCGCCCGCTCCTCGATTCGGCCGCCGAGCGCGGGGGCGCGTCGATCTGGCCAACCGGGCCTGGTGACGGCGGTATATACGAACAGCTGCTCGGCAAGCTCAACAATCGGCTCAGTGTGACCGAGGTCCAAACGCCTACCCAAGCGGTCGGTTCGATCACCTTCGGCGTTTGGCTGGAACAACGCGTCTCCGACGAGGCGCTGCGCGAGATGGTGGGCACGGCCGAAGGCAGCGACGAGCTGGTCGGCTTGATTGGATCCCAATCCGACATCTCATCGTCGTCCGACCTCCTGCGCGATTCCCGAACGCTGGTGGTCGATTGGGCTCAATCCAGGCTGCTCTATGACACGTTCGCGACGATGACCGGTTGGTTCGATGCCGAATGGGCCGCCGCGTGCCGGCTGGCGGATACGCTCGCGCTGATCTGTGAAGAAGGCATTCCTGGCACCGCCTGATGCGGTAATCCTGAAAGTGAGTAATAGACCGTGACTCTGAGAACCCTGGATGGTGTGAATGTCTTCGGTAAGCGGGCCATCGTCCGAGTCGATTTCAATGTTCCGGTCGAAAATGGCGAAATCCAGGACGACACGCGTATCCAGGCGGCGCTGCCAACCCTGAAGCGGCTCCTGGACGGCGGCGCGTCGCTGATTCTCATCTCTCATCTCGGGCGTCCCAAGGGAAACGTCAACCCGGATTTGTCGTTGCGGCCCGTGGCCCGGCGGCTTTCGGAGCTGCTGGGCCGGCCCGTGACACTGGCGGATGATGTGATCGGTGACGATGCGCACGCGAAAGCGGCGAATTTGCGGCCGGGCGATGTGCTCCTGTTGGAGAATGTTCGGTTCGAGCCGGGCGAGGAGAAGAACGACGATGTGCTGGCCCGCGAGCTGGCCGGACTCGGCGATCTCTATGTGAACGATGCCTTCGGTACGGCACACCGCGCGCACGCATCGACGGTGGGCATAGCGGCACATCTTCCCAGCTATGCGGGCGATCTGATGGTGGCCGAGGTGAATGCCCTTGGGTCTCTGACAAATGACCCGGCACGGCCGTTCGTGGCTATCCTGGGGGGCGCCAAGGTTTCCGACAAGATCGGTGTCATCGAGAACCTGCTTTCGCTGGTAGACGCCGTATTGCTGGGAGGGGGAATGGCGAACACCTTCCTGCTTGCCGAAGGCAAGGCAGTCGGCGATTCGCTGGTCGAAAGTGATTTCGTCGATACCGCGAACGACGTGCTCTCCAAAGCAAGCGACAAAGGCGTCGATGTGCTGCTCCCGGTCGATGTCGTGGCTGCGCAGGGGCTGGATGGTGAGGCGGCGATAGTCGATGCCGACTCGATACCCGACGGCTGGGCCGCGTTCGACATTGGTCCCCGCACGGTGCAGGACTATGGCAAGGTGATCGCCAACGCAAAGACCATCTTCTGGAATGGACCGATGGGCGTGTTCGAGCGACCGGCATTTGCGTCGGGTACCCTCGGCGTCGCGAGGGCGGTTGCCGAATCGGACGCATTTACGGTCGTCGGCGGCGGCGATTCCGTATCGGCTATCGAACAATCGGGGTTGGCCGACCGCATCTCGCACATCTCGACCGGAGGCGGCGCATCGCTCGAGTTCATCGAGGGACGCACCCTTCCCGGGATCGCGGCGCTCGAAGACAAAGGGGCGATTTCCTGATGCCGAACCGAACGCGGTTGATCGCCGGTAATTGGAAAATGAATCTCGAAGAATGGGAGGCAGTCGAGCTTGCTGGCTCGATCGCCGACGGGTTACCCGATGGAACCGCGGATGTGGTGGTGTGTCCACCGTTTCCGTGGCTCGTGCCGGTCGCGGCTGTGCTGGAGGGGAGCCGGGTGGCCCTCGGCGCTCAGGATTGCAGTGCCGAAGTCTCTGGCGCATATACCGGGCAGGTTTCCGCGACGATGCTCAACGGACTCTGCCGCTATGTGATCGCCGGGCATTCCGAGCACCGGCGTGACTGCTGCGAATCAAACGAACTCGTGGGACGCAAAGCGCGAGCGGCGCTCGATGCAGGTATCGCTCCAATCGTCTGTGTTGGCGAGGCCATCGAGGTGCGCGACGCGGGTAAAGCCGTTGCCTGGGTCGAGGAGCAGGTCGAAGCCGTCATCGCTGCAGTTGGTTCCGACCAGTTGACGGGGCTCATTGTGGCGTACGAGCCAATCTGGGCGATCGGAACCGGCCGTTCCGCGTCGGAAGACGATGCCGAAGAGATCGCGGCGGCGATTCGTCGGCGGCTCGCGCATGCGCGGCCAGCGGCTGCCGAGTCGGTGCGCATTCTCTATGGAGGGAGCGCGAACGCGGCAAATGCAGGTTCGTATCTGGCTGCTCCGAATATCGATGGGTTGCTCGTCGGTGGCGCATGCCTAACCTCTGACTCGTTTCTGGACATCATCGCGTCGGCTGGATAAGCTTGCGAGATGGTGCGCTGGATGGTAGCGTTCACGGGTTGAGGAACGTTCGCGCCGATCGCTGGACAGGTTATCGATAGATGGAAACCGCGCTTTTTATCGTTATGATCATTCTTTCGGTCCTGCTCATCGGGGTCGTGCTGCTGCAAGGCAAGTCCAATTCCTTTGGCGGCAGCCTGACGGGAGGGAGCGATTCGATTTATCGCACGCGACGAGGGTTCGATCGAACCGTATTCAATGCAACGATTATTCTGGCGGTCATCTGGGCAGTCTTTGCAGCCATCTCGAGCGTCGTGCAGTAAGCGATTCGACTTCCTCAAACGGGCGGGTTCTCCCGCCCGTTTTTCTATGCCCGCCGCTATCGGCGCCGGGTATGATGTGCGCGGCGTTGGACCGTGCGACCGAATGCTGGAGAAGATACGTGTCGATTCTGCGTGGAGCGCGGGTGCTGCTCGGGATCACTGGCGGCGTTGCGGCCCATAAAGCGGTCGATCTGGCCAGCAAGCTGGTGCAACAAGGTGCGCGGGTCGATGTCGTGCTCACAGAGTCGGCGCGGCAATTCGTGGGGCCGGCCGGGTTACAAGCGATCACACGCCGGCCTGTGCACGGGTCGGCATTCGAGCCGTGGACCGAGTCGTACGCTGGCCATATCACGCTGGGTGAGGAAAGCGACCTGATTATCGTTGCGCCGGCGACCGCGAATGTCATCGCTGAGCTGGCGATGGGGCTGGCGCCGGACATGCTCGGCGCCGCTGCCCTGGCTTCCAACGCGCCGCTGCTGATTGCACCGGCCATGGAAGACACGATGTATCGCCATCCGGCTACCCAGCATAACCTCGAGACGTTGCAGCAGCGCGGAGCAATCCTGGTTGGACCGGAGAGCGGCCGGCTCGCATCCGGCGACTATGGGGTCGGCCGCATGTCGGAGCCAACTACGATTCTCGGGGCGGCGCGCTTTGCCCTTGGGCAGCATGGATTGCTGAGCGGCAAGCGGATCGTCGTGACCGCGGGAGGCACCCGTGAGGCGCTCGATCCTGTTCGCTATCTGGGAAATCGCTCGACTGGCCTGATGGGGTATGCGGTTGCGCAGGCGGCAATCGATGCTGGCGCCGAAGTGACGCTCGTGAGCGGACCCACCAGTCTGCCCACTCCGTATGGAGCGGTTCGCATCGACGTCCAAACCGCGGTGCAGATGAAACATGCGATCGGCGAGGCAGTCAAAGGCGCTCAGGCCATCGTGATGTCGGCCGCCGTCGCGGACTACCGGCCAAAAGACGTGCGCAGTGAAAAAATGAAGAAATCCGAACTTGGCGCCTCGCTCGCGCTTGATCTGGTCGCGAATCCGGATATCATCGCCGAGATCGACGAGCCCGGATTGCTCAAGATCGGTTTTGCTGCCGAGACTTCCAACCTGGTCGGGCATGCTCGCAAGAAGCTGACCCAGAAAGGGCTCGATCTGGTCGTGGCCAACGATGCCGAGCAGGCGATCGGCAGCCGTGATAATCGTGTGACCCTGGTCTGGCCTGACGGCCGGGTAGACGAGCTACCACTCATGCCGAAGGACGACGTCGCGGTGATGTTGGTCGACCGCATCGCCGAGCTGTTGGCGCGCTGAAATGGTTCGGCGCATCAATCGCTTGCAACCGGTCGGCTCGCAGCTCGCCGTCGAGCTGGCGCTCACGGCGTATGCCGTGGTGGCGGGGTTGATCATCATTCGGGCGCTCTTGCTGAGCGTGGGCATCTCTGGCAGTCTTTGGGTCGGTAGCTTCATCTATGGCATCACCGACCCGCTCGCATCGATACTCAAGCTGGTGCCCGGCGGCGATTTCCGTATCATCAACCGGCTGGCGCTGGCCGATCTGACGTTGGTCGCGGCGGTCGTAGCGTTCCCATTGTTTCTCTTGGCCCGTGGGCCGCGTGATTGATGCGAAGGGGAAGGATCTCTCGATGAACAAACAGATGAAGAACGCCGTACGCGGTGTCATCGTGTTGGTGCTCACCGCCGCGGTGACCTGGTTGGCCAATTACCTCGTCGACCGATTCTTTGGTCCAGACGAAATCGAGGCTTGAGGCTGGCGCAGGCAAACTCGGACGCGTACGAAGACCGCGTGCGGCTGCGCGGTCCGCAACGGATCGTGGTCGTCGCAAACCCAAAGAGCCGGGTGTCGCCCGACCGACTCGAAACCCTGGTGCGCGCGTACATGCCGCAGGGGTCGTCTATCACGGTGCGGCACACCAACCCGGATATACCGATCCACGGGCTGATCGAAGACGAGCTCGATCGTGCCACGATTGCCATCGCCTCGGGGGGAGATGGGACCGTTTCCCAAGTGGCTGCCGCTATCCTGGAACACCGGATTCCGCTGGGAATCGTACCGGCTGGATCCACCAATATGGTTGCGAAGGTCAGCGATATTCCTTCGAATCCGGAAAAGGCAGTCCAACTCATCTTCGGCTACCACCGCCGCGAACGGATCGATGTGGGCCGCAGCGCCGAACGGTTGTTGTTGCACCTGGGCGGGGCCGGGCTGGACGCCCGCATCTTCATTGGAGCCGATCCCAGGCTGAAGAAGCGAATCCGGTGGGCGGCGTACGTTCCGCCGGCGATCACAGGCGCCTTCGCCGCCCAGACGGATTTCACCGTGACGGTCGACGGCGACGTGACCCAGGCAAGATCGAGTCTGGTGCTGGTAGCGAATTCGGCTCAGCTCCTTAGCTCGAAAATTCATATCGTCGGCGGCGTGAGCCGCACTGATGGCGAGTTCGATGTGCTGATCTATACTGCCAGCAATCCGATACAACTAGCCTTGGCCGGGTTGGTTTCCCTCACGGGACATCTGGAGCTGAGTGGGCAGGTCATTCGCCGCCGTGGCAAATCGATCCGGATCGAGTCGGATCCCCCCGTGCCGGCCGAGCTCGATGGCGAGGTCGTCGGATCGACCCCGCTCGACATCGACGTGCTGCCTAATGCGATCGAACTCATTCGCAGATAACGCGGTGTCTCACTGACGTTCGCAAGACGCAAGAATGCCCTGATCTGAAATCAGGGCATTCTCGATCGATTGCAATTCAGTGCTTCATGAATGCGCGTTAGAGGTTGTAGACCATCTCGCCCGGTTCGGTCCCCATGTGGAATTGCGTGCCCTGGTTGTTCGTGAAGAGCGTGTTTGCTCCGGACGACGTATAGACCGAGTAGGTATGCCCCACAATCCAATCGGTCGATTGACCCTGCGCGAGGTTGCCAGCGAAATACTGTATGCCGTCCGCCGTAATCTGCACGTAGAGATCTGATTCAGCAGTGATCTTGATGGCAACGAGCCCATCTGGCAGCTGATCCGGAACAGTCTTGGCGACGCCCGGCTGTCCGGCGTTCGTATCGGCCGCGGTGCTCACCGAAATAGCCTGCGGGCCAGATCCATTGACGATCTCACCAGCCGCGTTTTCCGTGGCGGAGGGCACCGGTACCGGGGTATCGACTGGTGTGTTGGTTGGCGGCGAAGTCGGCGTCGGGCTGGGGAGATCTGGGGTGGGACTCGGGACGAAGATCTGATCCTCACTTACCCGGGTCACTGTCGGTTGCAGATCTAACGTGCTGAGATCGGTGACGGGCGGTTCCTTGAAATAGGCGCTGTACATCCAGGCAAAGATGACCGCGCCTGCGATCAGCGTGAACGCGATGATGGCGAAGTTCGGCGCCCAGTGACTCGGCATGTCGACCGGTTCGATTGTTTCGATGCGGGGTGGATCGTTCGGCCGGGTACCGCGCGCTTCATCGAATAGCTCGACGAGACGAGTTTGGTCGAGTCCCAAATAGGCTGCATACGTTCGAACGATGCCGCGCTGATACGGAAGAGCAGGTAGGTTGTCGAAGGTTTCGTCTTCGAGTGCGGCGAGGTAGTGCCGGTTGATTCGAATTTCCTGCTCAGCCTGGCGGAGGGTAATTCCCTTTTGCGCGCGGGCCTGTCGCAGGGTGTCGCCGAAGACGGACATGGTGGATGGAAGTCCTGATGATGCGCCGGTTCACAAATTGCGGGTGCTTGCCGCGCCTCGATTAGTCTAACAAACCGTCGGCTGCCTAACTACTCGATCTGCGCCGTTCATTCTCATCCGAACTAGCGCCAAAAAGCCACTGATCGACTCTGGGAGTTTGCTGAGCGTGGCGAGAAATATCGCCATCACGCCGCCAGACATCATCTTTCGGCGTCCACCAGCTGCCGAGCGAATTCCGACAAGCCAGATCGTCGGCATCGACCATGCGCCGGTGATTGAACGCCCATTTGTTGTTGCACCAGCCGCGCTCGCCATTGTCGGATGGGCGGAAATCGCGGCAGGTTTGGCAGATTCGCTCCAATCTGAAGCCTGGCAGCGCGCGCGCGTTCGGAGCGCCAGGAGGCGAATCGATCTCGTAATCCTCGACCGGAGGAAGCGGGCTCGCAGCAAAAAGCGGTTGGTCGCCGAATTCGTCCGCTACCGGTTGTTCGACGTGTTCACGACGGGCCTCAGGCCGCCGAACTGGCGCCGCGTGCTCGTTGTGCGGGCGGGGCAGAGCATGCCTGCCCGATTGCTCCTGGACGCGCGGTTCCAGTTCGGGCAAAGGCGGTGGCAGCACGAAATCGTCTTCGAATTCGGTTGGCGGCTGCTCCGGGCGCCTCCGCTCGGATTGTGGCGTAATCGCGCTTGGCTGCTCGTTGCGCTCATCATGCTCCCAAATGGTAGTCCGAGCGTGCGACGCCGGTGGTTCGCGGTATGCCGGCTGGATCACGCGGGCCACCACAGCAGGTTCTGGTTCCGGCGCCACCGAAGGCTCCTGAGTTGCCACGGCAAGGTGCGGCGTCTCCTCGAAGTGCCGTTCTTCGACAAGAGAGGTCCGGTCGCGTCGTTCCCGGCGCTGCCGGAAAAACCGGTTCAGCGGTGATTCCCGGTGGCGGACGACGAGCGATTCCTCTTGATACGGCTCGGTTTCAACGTACGCGCCGAGCTCGTCTTCGTCGAAGAGCTCGTCGACCACGTACGGCTCGGGCGGAATGGTGTCGATCTGACGGGTTTCGAGCCACATATCGTCTGGCTCGATATCCATGAGGGCTTCTTCGTCAAGGTACTGACCGTCATACGGTACTGACTCGAAGCGGACGCGGTCTTCTGGAAATTCGGTCATCGAGGGGAAGGGGCGATCGATTTCCCTTCGAGTGACCGGGGCCACCGGCCGGCGACTGTCATACGCGTCGACCGGCGCTGGTCGCAGGAGGGGGCGGTTCTCATAGCGAGGATCGACCGATTCGGGCGCGGGGTCGGGTTCGGTGAGGTCGAGCTCGTCGACCAGACGCGCTTCACGCGAGGATGCAAGCATGGGGGCCGGCGGCGGAGCGATCTGCCGATCCGCGAGCCGCCCCTCGGTTTTGCGGCGTTCGCGAAACTGGTCGCGGGCGCGCAGAATCGCGGCTTTGGGATCTTGCACCAGCTCGCTTGCCGGTTGCGACGAGACTGGCCCGTTGCTCCAGCTGAGCGACGGCGTCTGCTTGACGAAGATGTCTTCTTCGACCGCGGAATGGGGCGGGGCAGCCAGCTTTGGGCGCTCCGCCGGCAGGATCGCGTTGTCCGTCTTGGCGGCAACTATGGACGTGATGAGATCGGTTTGCTGAGCAGGGCCAACTTCGGACCTGGCGCGGCCCCCGATCGAGTCGCGCGGCTGCACCCGCTCCGTCGAGCTCTCGTCGGTGTTCGCTGGGACCCAGAGATCGGCATTCCATCCATTGCGGCAACCGAGCTCATTGGCTCGCACCATCAGTCGGATATCCGAGTTCTGCCGTCGGGACGGGTGATGGCACCATCCATTTCGGGAGAACCCAGCGGACTCGAAGTAGAGACAGCTTTCGCAAACGCGTCTCTTCACCGGCGAACTCGCTTTCGTATGGGATGAGCAGTCTGAGCAGGCAAGCCGGAGGGAAGACCTGAGCGCTTTGCGATCATGTCGAGATTGTCGATTTTGGTGAGAGTAGGCACCCCTCTGCCCGCTGCACGGACATTCTAGCAAGCCGTTCGGTCATTGTCTATCTGGCACGTTCAGAGCGTACGGACATGAACGAACTGGCGAATTCCGCGGATTTCACGATGACTGGAATGCACAGTTTGTCACGAAACCGGGCCGCTGCGCCAGAGATCAGGATGATGTAAACTGATCTGCTGCCGCGTATCGCGGTCGATTCTGGTGCCTGTCAATCAGGCGCACCCGGTTACCAATCCACATCGAGGCAATCCCACCGTGCCAAAGGGCGCAACGCTCGAATTGATTCCGGTGCTCTCGCCGGCTCCGCTTCCGGAAAATGGCAAGCGCTTCCATATCTGGACCATCGGTTGTCAAATGAACGAAGCCGATAGTTCTCGCGTGGCTGCCATGCTGCACGAGGCCGGCTACCGCGCGACCGAATCCGAACAAGACGCCGATATCGTCGTGCTGAATTCGTGCGTGGTACGCCAGGCGGCCGAAGACAAGGTCGCCGGCAAGCTCAATTCCCTGATTCGCGAAAAACGCGCTCGGCCGGAGATGAGCCTGGTGCTCACCGGTTGCATGGTGACCAACCAGCAGGAAAAGCTCAAGGAGCGTTTCCCGCACGTCGATCTCTTTTTCGATCCGTCCGATTTCGATTCGCTCCGGCATTTCGTGCCGGAGCTGGCCGAAATGGAAGACGATCTGGCCACCCTGCCGCATTACTATCTGGAAGACGCGGCGGATGCCGCGGTGTCCGCGTATGTGCCGATCATCTACGGATGTAATTTCCTGTGCTCCTATTGCATCGTGCCGTACCGTCGCGGTAAGGAGACCAGCCGGCCCTTCGACAAGATCGTCGAAGAGGTGCAGGGGTTGGTGGATCGCGGAGTGCGCGATGTCACCCTGCTGGGGCAGACCGTTAATGCCTATGGGCATGACCTGCCGGACAAGCCAGATCTTGCCGACTTGTTGCGCGCGGTCGGCGCGATCGACGGGCTCGACCGGTTGCGTTTCCTGACGTCGCACCCGAAGTACATGTCCGACCGCATTCTGGAAGCGATGGCCGACGTCTCATCGATTTGCGAGCATCTGAATCTCCCGGTCCAGGCCGGTGACAACGAGGTGTTGCGGCGCATGCGGCGCACCTATACCACCGAGCTCTGGTTGGAACGGCTGGCGAAAGCCCGCGAGCTCATGCCCGGCATTACTGTGGCGACCGATATCATCGTTGGCTTCCCGGGCGAAACCGACGAGCAATTCCAGCACACGCTCGATGTGCTCGATGCCGCGGATTGCGACAAGGTGCACGTGGCGATGTACTCACCGCGCCCTGGCACCCTGTCCGCCCGCTGGGAAGATGATGTTCCCGCGGACGTGAAGCATGCGCGGCATCAGGCAGTGGAAGCGCTGCAGGTGCGCCTGTGCACGGCGCGTAACGCTGCCCGCGTGGGGCAGCAACTCGAAGTGCTGATCGATTCTCATAACAAGGGACGCTGGGGTGGGCGCAGCCGGGGCAATACCCTGGTGCACGTCGCCGATGAGCGTGACTTGCTCGGATCGATGGTCGATGTGCGTATTACCGAATCGAGTCCCTGGTATCTCATCGGAGAAGTCGTCGGCTCGCCCCGATGAACCCAATTCAAGGAAGGTAATGGCAGACATGCCCGAAGTGAAGCAGAAGAACCGGCGCCAGATCGTCGAAGAGGCGCGCCGCGCCGCCCTCGATGGAGACTGGGATGGCGCCATCGAAATCAACAAGGGTCTTCTCGAGCGTGATCCGAAGGACAGCGCGGCGTACAACCGTCTCGGCCGCGCTTATCTCGAACAGCAAGATTACGCCGCCGCATACGAGGCCTATTCCGACGCGCTCAAGAGCGATCCCGCCAATTTGATTTCCCGTCGGAATTTGCAGCGGTTGGAGCATTTGCGGGCGGGCACAACGCCGGTCGATGCACCCGCGACCGTTTTTCCGCGCACGCTCGTGTTCATCGAGGAAGTCGGCAAGACGTGGGTGGATGAGCTGGTAAACCCGGCGCCAATGACCGAGCTGGCCGAGATTTACGCCGGTCAGAAACTCGAGCTTGTACCGGACGGCCCTCGCCTGGCGGTGCATGACGCAAGCGGCCGGCGCATCGGCGAGATCGAAGCCAAAACCGCCGAGCGCGTGATGCAGCTTATGGGCGGCGGCAATATTTACGAGGTCTATGCGCTAGGCCCGTCTGCCGCTTCGATCCGCGTGATTCTGCGTGAAGTCCACCACGATCCGTCGCTGGCGGGGCAAATCTCGTTTCCGCGCCAAATTACCGCGACACGCAAATACTTGCGGGAGCGAGACGATCTGCGCCGCCGAGACGAGTCCGATTTCTATCTCGACGACGACGAAGCGGAAGAGGAAGAGCTGGGGAACGTAAACGCCGATTCGGAAGATGACTCCAGTGATTCCGACAACCTCGACACCCTGGGCGATGTCGATCCCAACGAGGACGATCAGAACGCGATCTAGTCCCACCTGGAAATTCGATGTGAGCGATACGGCGCGAGGCATTTGCCTCGCGCCGTTGGCATTGCGTTCGTGGACGATGTGCTAGTCGAGAACGAAAAGCAGTACAAACATCAGCACGAGCAATGCAGCGGCCGTGAGGATCAGCCGGCGCAGATCGGAGCGGATATAGGCGTATTCGACGTCGCGCGGCAGCACATAGGTGGCTGCTTGCGACTTTCCGCGATTCACGCGACGGCTTGCCTGCGCCGGCGCGGTAGTTGCCGCTGGCACGATCTCATCCTGCTCGAGTGCGACGGTCAGGTCGACCGGCGCCGGAGAGCTGGACTCGGCGAGGCGCACCTCCTGGGCTTTGCGCTGCGCGCGGTTCGGTTTGCGGTTGGTTTGCCTGGTCCTTCTTGGACGGTCGCTCACTGGCGCATATCCTCGATCCCGGATGCTATTTGACCCGATAGCTGGTGTCGTAAATGCGCCCACCGCGTTCCTGATCGTTGGACCGAACGCGCACGGGTTCCGGTTCCGGTTGCTGGTTTGCAAAGAATTTCTGCAGAAAGGCAACAGTCGCCGACGCAGCGAAAAGGATAACGCCGATATCGTCGAGTTGACCCGCACCGATCAGAAAATCGGGAATCAGGTCGACCGGCGAGATCACGTATGCGGCGGCCGCGGCCGGAATGGCGGCTTTCGCCCAGAACGGAATGCGCGGATCGCGCATGAGGGGCCAGAGTGATCCGAGGTTCTTGAATCGAGCGGTTCGAGTAGACACGGAAGGATGCTCCTGTGTGCGGTGTTCGGTTTGCGCAGCGGTCGGTCTTCGACTGGTTCAGGCTGCATATTCTCAGGATACACCAAATCGCGGCACCCTGCGTCATGCTGTATCAAGCTATCTGCCTACGACGCAACGTCTCGCGCGTTCAAGATCTTCGGGCCGGTTCAAGCTGAACAGGGAATTCAGCTCGGGGTCGATGCGGCGGAGCGCGGTTTCTGCAATTTCCTCGACGTTCAGCAGCGGCAAGATCGAGCGAACGGCCCCAGAGCCGGTGCTCAGGCAGCGTTGGATGACCGGTAATGCGGTGCGTCGGTAGATCGCGTGCAATGGTTGCCAGCGGCCATCGTCCGTACGGGGGATCAGAACATCGGCGGTGAGCGGTTGTTCGATCATCCAGCGCAGCAGCGGACGTGAAAGACACGGCATGTCACTTGCCAGTACGAGCAGGCGAGGTCGATCGAGCTTACGCATGGCGGTTGCGATGCCGCCCAGTGGACCGCTGCCGGGGTCGTCATCCTCAAGGATCGAGACGCCCAAATCCAAATCGGCATACCGCTCATGCCCGACGATTGCCACCATGTCGGACAAACTGCCTGCAATGCCGGCGGTTCGCGCAAGGATCGTCGTTCCATTAGGCCCGAGCTGCACCAGCGCCTTATCCGCGCCGAATCGGCGCGCCTGCCCGCCGGCCAACACCGCAACGGCAAGATCTGGGTAAATCTCATTTCTGTTGGGGAAAAGTGTACGTTCACTCATTTCATGTAGTCTTAACGTCGTGAGGCTTTCTTGCTAGAATAGCCTGCACATAGACCTGAACGTGGTGACGCGTGAAAGGATTTGGCAGTGACGAGGCAGTCACCGCCACGAATCGTGGCAAACCGCAGCAACCCGCGACGAGCACCAATGCAGTACTTGCATGGTGCTTTTTTGTTTGGGTCGTACTGTGTGATCCGCTCTGGGCGGACAAGAGTTACGGGAGGAGCCGCAGATGAATTCGACGATGATCGGTAAGATCGAAAAAGCTCATCGCTATGCCCAGGAACCCGACCGCATTAAGTTTCAGTCGTTCGAGGCGACGTTCCGCGGCGGCCACGATGACTATCACGTCGCATTCGATGGCCGGCAATGGACGTGTAGCTGCCATACCTTCGAATCGCACACGCTTGGCACTTGCAGTCACATTATGGCGATGCAACAAATTCTCGCGCCGATGCTTTCGCCCGAGGCACGCTATGCCAGCGAGCTGCAGCCGGCCTAGGCGTCGACAGTAACTCGCTCGAAGCGCGAGATCGGCAGAACGAAGACCACCGCTCCGCCGACCGCCACGCTGGCAACATCGCCCCCGGTGAGCTCGAAGACATGCTCATCGAGCTCATCGGGGAGCGTCTCTACTCGCGAGCGCGAGCTCGATTTGATGAGCTCCAGGCATTCACGAACGCGCGCATCTTCGACCCCCATCAAGACCGTAGAATTACCGGCTCGGAGAAAGCCGCCGGTACTTTGGATACGAGTCACCCGAAAGCCGGAGCCCGTCACCGTGCGGAGCAGCCGGTCGGTGTCATATGCCTGTACGATGGCGATGATGAGCTTCATCGCCCAGTCGTCCCGGTTCGCATGTGCCGTCGGGAATGTTGGTCGAGAGCGAGACTAAGGACGGTCACGTGATACCCGTTCCGAACCACCACGGACGCGAGCTCGCGTCCCTGAGCTGGACCGAAGCTGCCGATTGGGTCGGCGCCGGCTCGGTCATTCTGTTGCCGATCGGGGCCGTCGAAGCGCATGGACCGCATCTCGGACTCGGCACTGACGTCATTATTGCCGAAGCCGCCGCTCGAGGCGCGGCCGATCGTTTTGCCGTGATAGGAACCGATGCCTGGATTGCGCCGCCGATCTGGTACGGCGTCTCGTTCGCCGGCGGTTCGTTTGCCGGTACCACCCCTGTGGCGCCCGATGCGTTTCGATCTTATCTCGAATGGGTGCTGCGCGGTTTGAGTAGTATCGGCGGATCGGATGTGATCGTCGTCAATGCTCATTTGGAACCCGCGCATTTCGACGCGATTCTGATCGCGTGCGCAACCGTCTCGACACAAACGGCTTCCTGCATTCATTGCGTCGATCACCGAGCGCCGCGCTGGGCATCACGATTGGGAGCCGAATTTTCTGGTGGCAGCCGGCATGCAGGCTCGTATGAGACTTCGATTGTGCTGGAGGCGGCGCCCGCCGCCGTGCGAACCGAGCTGCTTTCCGAGCTCGAGCCCGTCTGGATCGACCTCCCCGCCCGTTTGCAAGCGGGCGCGCGGACCTTCGACGAGGCGGGTGGGACGCAAGGCTACTTTGGCAATCCGGCGGTTTCGACCGCCGACGAAGGACGGCGGCTGCTCGACGAGCTCGGTGCGATCATCGTCGAGAGCTATCTCGAAGCCCGGGCGTCGAGGATTCGATGAACTCGACCGTGGAATTCAGCAATCTCCATTTGAACGACGGCGAGCGATCTATGCTCCAGGGTGAGCTCGGCCCGGCAACGGCGTTGGCTATGCGGATCCTAGCTCGCATGGCGCCGCTCTATGGCGCCGATCGATTCATCGACGTAACACGAGCGCATATCGACGGTATCGTCTACGAAGGAAATGCCGGGCTCGCGTTTGCTGAGCGACTCGCTGACCTGGGCGGACAGGTGCGGGTGCCGACCTCGCTCAATGTCATGTCGATGGATCGCACGAATTGGCGCCAGCTCGGTCAGGACCCATCGTTTGCCACGAACGCGCGCAGACTCGGTTCCGCCTACGTTCGCATGGGAGCGGTGCCGACCTTCACTTGCGCTCCTTACCAGACCGAATGGGCTCCGAGTTTTGGCGAGCAGATCGCGTGGTCGGAATCGAATGCCGTCGCTTATGCCAATTCGGTCATCGGCGCGCGCTCGAATCGATATGGCGACTATCTCGATATCTCCTGCGCGCTGATCGGGCGGGTACCGGCGTCCGGTCTGCACCTGACCGAGAACCGGCGTGGCACTCATTTATTTCGGTTGGACAGAATTCCGCAACGCCTGCAAGAGCGCGACGAGTTCTATCCCGTACTCGGCTATCTGCTGGGTCAGAGTGTGACGAATGGCGTTCCCGTGGTCGACGGGCTTTCGGTTATGCCAGCAAGCGATCAGTTAAAGTCCCTCGCCGCGGCGGCGGCATCCTCCGGAGCTATCGCGCTCTTCCATCTCGTTGGGGTCACACCGGAAGCGCCAACTCTGCGGGAAGCGTTCCAAGGCGCCCCGGTGCCGGAAGCCGAGCTGATCACCCTCGAACGATTACGCAAGATTCGTGGGATGCTCACGACCGCCACGGCCGACCAGGTCGATGTAGTTGCCTTTGGCAGTCCGCATGCGAGCTTGCAGGAGTGTCTGCAATTGGCGGAGCTGATGGATGGGCGAACCGCGCGGGTCGGAATGCAGGTCTTCGTCACGACCAGCCGGGGCGTGAAAGAAATCCTTTCCCGAAATGGTGCGCTGGCGAAGATCGAGGCGTTCGGAACGAGCGTCGTTGCGGACACATGCATTGCCGTGGCGCCGCTGGTGCGGCCCGGCGCGCGCGTGCTGATGACCAATTCGGGCAAGTACGCGCACTATGGCCCGGGAATCATCGGGGTCGAATCGATCTACGGTTCGACCGAAGAGTGTGTGCAGGCCGCGATCACCGGCAGGCCAGACGTCGACGATTCGGTATGGCATTGAGACGATTGCGGGGATATCCACTGGTCGACGGAGGTGCCCGCGGAATTGCATTGGCGACCGACGTTCCGCTCAGCTTTTGGGGAGGAGTCGATCCGAAAGATGGACGGATCATCGACAAGCGTCATCCGCTGTTGGGCCAGACGATGGCGGGCCGCATTCTGGTGTTGCCGTCCGGGCGGGGGTCGTGCTCGGCCAGCGGAGTTCTGTTCGAATCGATCGCGAATGGAACCGCTCCCGGGGGCATCATCGTGTGCGAGGTCGACCCCATCATCGGCTTAGGGGCGATTCTCGGAGACGAGCTGCTCGGGCGGGTGGTGCCGGTTATTCGCCTCGAAGTCGAAGAATGGAAGCTGATCGGCAATGGGGATGTCATCGAGATCGAGTCGAGTGGAATGGTCCGGCTGGTCGAGTCTGGGCCGAACCGATAGGGCACCAGCGTGCGACTCGAGACGATTCCCGCGGCGATGGCCCCTGGTTTGTTCGCGTGAACCGAAGGGCCGCGCTGCGATCACTGCTCGGTATCGGTGGCGCGGCCATTGCAATCGACCGGCTGCAACAGGATGGTGAAGCAGCCCGGCGGGGTTTCGGCGGGACGAAGCTGCTAGCGCCGCGGGCGTGTGTTCCCCATTGCGATGGAAACACCTGCGCCGACGACGGTTGCGGGAGGACGTGCGGGGCAATTTGCGGCGGAGCGTGCTGCAGCTCGACCGTTTGCACCCGAGACAACCAATGTTGCGATACGAACGTCCTCGACCGGCAGGGCGATTGTTGCGAGTCTGGCGTGGTAGATGTCAACGCTCGTTGTTGCTACAGTCGTATCATCGATAAGGACGGCGTGTGCTGCGACACGGGTGTGCTCGATTCGATCGGCAATTGCTGCGAAAGCGGTGCCGTCGATGAGCATGGTCACTGCGTCTTCTGATCCGAGCGGTTCGCGGGTGCGACGTGGGCGTCGCCCTGGAATTGCGCTCGGGCAACGATCACGTGTCCTGCCGCTGGCTCAGCGTATTCGGGCAGCGACTTCATCCCCAAACATGTCTGTCGTGGCCGGCGGCAAGTCGCCCGCGATATCCGGCGTGCGAATACCAGCGGCAATCGCTTCATCGACTGCGTGCTCGACTGCATCACCGGCTTCGGGAAGACCGAGCGAGGTTCGGAGCAACATGGCGAGCGACAGGATCGTTCCCACCGGGTTGGCGCGTTGCTGTCCGGTCATGGCCGGCGCGCTCCCGTGGATCGGCTCGTAGACGCCACGCCGGCGGTTATCGGTCGCGCTGCGCATGGCGCCAATGCTGGCCGACGGCAGCAGCCCGATCGATCCGGCCAGCACCGACGCTTCGTCGGTCAGAATGTCGCCGAACATGTTTTCCATCACAATGACATCGAAGCGAGCCGGCTG
>DASTFJ010000060.1:0-12071 GCA_035708745.1 Thermomicrobiales bacterium
GAGATGGTGATGCCCGGCGACAACATCCAGATGACGGTGGAGCTGATCACCCCGGTGGCGTGTGAGGAAGGCCTGCGCTTTGCCATCCGCGAAGGCGGTCGCACCGTCGGCGCCGGCGTGGTGACCTCGATCATTCAGTAACAAACCCTGCTATACTTAGGAGTCGCGTTTCCATGCGGTTTTGCTCATTGGAAACGCGGCTCTTTGGTTGCGCCATCGACGAAGTTCGAAATAGAGGATGATGTACAATGGCCAAGAAGTCGAAGGCCGACCGGCACGTGATCACGCTCGAATGCACGATCTGCCGCGAGCGGAACTATACGACTGAAAAAAACCGGCGCAACGACCCCGGTCGGATCGAGCTGAAGAAGTTTTGCCCGCGTTGCCGGGCGCATCAGCTTCACCGGGAAACTCGTTAGCCTCCACTGCGTAGCGCCACAAGGGCGTGCTTAGGGTCGTAGCTCAATTGGTAGAGCAGCGGTCTCCAAAACCGCAGGTTGCGGGTTCGATTCCTGCCGGCCCTGCCTCGAGAACGTCGATCGGTAGGGTGGCGCCATTGGGTTCCACCCTGTTTTCATGCAACGAAGACGTCCCTCGTTCGATGACGAGTTGATTGGAATGTCGAAATGAGCACTGCTCAGCGCCGTACTGCCACGAAATCGCGCCGCACCGCCGCTCCGAAAAAAGAGGACGCGGTGCAGGCGGAGGCCATGGCCGAACGAGCCCGAGCTGCCGATAGCTTGTCACGGCCGCCGAAACCGGCTCCCGTCAAGGAAATCGACCCGGACAAGCCGCGCAGCAAGCTCTCGCTCCGTATGGAGCGAATCCGAAAGCTCATTCTGGACACCTGGTCGGAGATCAAGAAGATCAGCTGGCCAGACGGAGACACGGTCCGCCGCCTGACAGCGCTCGTGCTGGTGATGGCGATCGCCCTCGGACTGTTACTGGGCGGCATCGACTACGTCTTGCTCAAGGTCTTCGACGCGCTCACGTAACCAGGCGCCGATTGGAATCCCATGACTGAAACTGCTAGCTCTGCCCGAAAATCGATCAAGGAACGGCTCGCCGAGCGCCGCGCTAATGAAGCCGGCGCCGGCCAGGAGTCCCTCGAAGGCGGGTGGTATGTGCTGCATACCTATTCCGGGTACGAGAACAAGGTCAAGAAATCGATCGAGAGCCGGGTCGAATCGCTCGATCTCGGCGAGCGCGTCTACGAGATCGTCGTGCCGACGCAAGAAGAGATCGAGATCAAGAGCGGCCAGCGACACACGGTGCAGCGCAAGGTCTTCCCGGGGTATGTCCTGGTCCGTATGGAGCTGGATGATGAGACCTGGTATGCCCTGCGCAATACGCCGGGCGTGACCGGATTTGTTTCGATCAACAACAAGCCGGTTCCGCTCGGGGAGCGTGAAGTCCAGGCCATCATGACGGGCATGACCGCCGAGGCGCCGAAGGTGAAGATCGCCTTCCAGCTGGGCGACACCGTGCGAATTGTCGATGGACCGTTCGCGGACTTCCGTGGCGAGATCGACGAGATCAACCAGGAAAAAGGCAAGATTCGAGTACTTGTGTCGTTCTTTGGCCGCGAAACACCGGTCGAGCTCGACTTTTTGCAGGCAGAGCGAGAGTCCTAGAGCCGGCGTTCGACCCGCCGGGAGGGTGCATTTTTGGCAAAGCGTATTCGTGCATATGTGAAACTTCAGATTCCCGCGGGCAAGGCGACCCCGGCTCCGCCGGTTGGCCCCGCGCTCGGTCAGCACGGCGTTGCGATCATGAACTTCGTCAAGGAGTACAACGAGCGCACCGCCAATATGGCCGGCCAGACGGTTCCCGTGCTCATCACCGTCTATGAGGACCGCTCGTTCACCTTCGTTACCAAGACTCCGCCGGCCTCGGACTTGCTCCGTCGCGCGGCCGGCGTCGACAAGGGCTCGTCCAACGCGTCCGTGCGGGCGGTGGGCAAGGTGACGCAGGATCAGGTCCGCGAAATCGCCGAGACCAAAATGAAGGATCTCAACGCGATCGATATCGAAGGCGCCGTGAAGCAAGTCGAGGGCACCGCGCGCTCGATGGGCATCGAAGTCGTCGCTTAACCCAGTTTTTCGTAGTGGGAGGCTCCTTTTTCCAGGAGCCGCTCGTACCACGGAGGTAAGAACCATGCCGAAGTCCGGCAAAAATGCAGTGGCGGCCAGCGCGAAAGTCGACCGCCAGAAGCTTTATTCCCCCGAAGAAGCCATCGAGCTCATGCGCGAGGCGTCGTACGCCAAGTTCGACGAGACCGTCGAGATGCACGCGCGCCTCGGCATCGACCCCCGGCAAGCCGATCAGGCGGTCCGCACCACGGTGACCCTGCCGCATGGCACCGGAAGCAGCGTGCGTGTGCTCGTCTTTGCCCAGGGAGAAGCTGCTCGTATCGCCGAAGAGGCCGGCGCCGATTTCGTTGGCGCGGACGAGCTTATCGCCAAGATCAATGATGGTTGGGTCGATTTCGATGCCGCTATCGCGACCGCGGATATGATGGGTAAGGTCGGTACGCTCGGCCGGGTCCTCGGCCGTCGCGGTCTCATGCCGAATCCGCGCTCGGGCACGGTCGTCCGTTCGCCGGAAGATCTACCGAATGTCGTTCGGGATCTCAAGGGCGGACGCGTCGAATTCCGCAACGACCGGCTGGGCATCGTTCATACCGTCATCGGGAAGAAGCGATTCACCGATGCCGAGCTGAAAGACAATCTGCTGGCATTCGTCGATGCCCTCAACCGGGCCAAGCCTTCGGGTGTCAAAGGCGTCTACTTGAAGTCGCTCTCACTTGCGAGTACGATGGGCCCCGGCATTCACCTCGACATAGGCCAAACGCTGGCCGAAGCCGAAGGAACTGCCCGCTAGATTCAGCCGCCCGGGACCGAAGGGGACCAACCGAGCAAACGTTCGAACAATCCAATCGACCTAAGACAGCCGGCGCCTTCGGGCTCAATTTCCGGCCGAGGTCCCGCGAATGGCGAGCATCGCATCGATGATGAATGCGCCCTGGGACTTCGAGGTTCCAGGGCGCTTTTGATTCGAGACATTCGTCCTGAGTTGGAAACAGAAAGGAGGTAAACGCAATGCCAACTACAGCCAAAGCACAGACAATTGACGAGCTTACCGAGCAGCTGGCGAACGCAAAGCTGATCGTGCTCACCGACTACCGCGGTCTTCGGGTTGCCGATCTCCAGGAACTCCGGGGGAACCTGCGCAAGAGTGGTGGCGAATTCCGGGTTGCCAAGAATACGCTGACTCGCATCGCCGCCGAGAATGCCGGCATCACCGGACTCGAATCCTTTCTCGAAGGACCGCTGGCGCTCGGAATCGCCAATGACGACATCGTCGGATTCACGAAGTCCCTCTCGGATTTCGCCCGCACAACGCGCATCCTCACGATTCGTGGTGGCGTACTCGACAAGAACGTCATCGCTGCCGACCAAGTCGAAGCGATCGCCACGTTGCCGTCCAGGGAACAGCTTCAAGGCAAGCTCCTGGGACTGCTGCAATCGCCGTTGGCCCGCACGCTGGCCGTGCTCAGCGGCCCGAGCCGTTCCGCCGTGTACGTGCTCAACGCTCGTGCCGGCCAGCTCGGCAGTGAAGCCATGGCCGCCGACTAGTTCGATTCGTTTTGTCGTTTTTCGTCAGAGCCGGGGGCGAATGGATCGTCCCAACAACAGGAGTCAACAATGAGCAATGCTGCATTGATCGAACAACTCGAGAAGATGACCGTTCTCGAGATCAATGACCTGGTCAAGGAGCTGGAGGATCGCTGGGGCGTTTCCGCCGCGGCCCCGGTCGCTGTCGGGGGCGCGGTCGCCGCCGGTGGTGGCGCCGAGGCCGCACCGGCCGAGGAGCAGACCGAATTCGACGTTATCCTGACCGATATCGGCGCGAACAAGATTCAGGTCATCAAAGCCGTCCGCGAGCTCACCAGTCTGGGACTGAAGGAAGCCAAGGATCTGGTCGAAGCCGCCCCGAAGGCGGTCAAGGAAGCCGTATCCAAGGAAGAGGCTCAGGCCGCCAAGGCGAAACTGGAAGAGGCCGGCGCCAAAGCCGACGTCAAGTAACCTCCTTGCGAGCAGCGAAAATGGGACGGCCAATGCGGCCGTCCCGTTGTCGTCTCCGGGACGCCCTGTGGCTGACGATTCGAATTGGCGGCTACGATTCAGCTCAGTCCCGCTCGAGGCTAGTAGGTGAATTGGCGCGTCCGCGTTATAATGGTGCGTCACGGGGTGTGGCGCAGTCCGGTAGCGCACTGGTATGGGGTACCAGTGGTCGGAGGTTCGAATCCTCTCACCCCGACCGTCTCGCTGTTGCGGCGAAAACCCTACGACTTTGGCTTCCACCTCCAACGTGGCCATCGGTGGCCGGCGTGCCTGGTGCGATCATCATCGGTGGATCGATGCGACCGACGAATATCCAACGAACAACCTGCCGTATTCTCATTGCCGACGATGAATCGCTCATACGGCTCGATCTGAAAGAGATGCTCACCCACCTGGGGTACGACGTGGTCGCGGAAGTCGGCGACGGCGGGGCGGCCATCGACCTTAGTCGCAAGCTCAGGCCCGACCTGGTCATCATGGATATCAAGATGCCTGAGGTCGACGGCATCGCAGCCGCCGAGATTCTGACGCGCGAGCAGATTGCACCAGTCGTGCTGCTCACGGCCTACTCCGACCAAGCGCTGGTCGAGCGCGCGCGCGATGCTGGTGTCGTTGGATATGTCGTCAAGCCATTCCGCGAAGCTGAGCTCCTGCCGGTGATCGAGCTTTCGCTCACCCGGTTTGCTGAATTCACCGCGTTGCGAAAAGAAGTCGGCGATCTGCGGGATGCGCTCGAAACCCGCAAGGTAGTCGAGCGGGCCAAGGGTGTTCTGATGGAGGTCCATGGGCTTCCGGAGGCCGATGCTTTTCGCCGCATCCGTAAAACCAGCATGGACTCGCGCAAATCGATGAAAGAAGTCGCCGAGGCAATCCTGCTGACCTACGAGATGGATATATCGGCCACTCCAGCCGGTGACGCCACCGACGGAATGTAGAACCCCTGTCTAGAAATCTCGTTGTCGGGAGCGCTTCCTCAGGGAGCGCTCTCCGGCGTTCCGGAAGCAGTTGGATTCGGGGACGACTCGGCCGTACCCGGCGCTGGCGAAAGAGTCAACGTTACCTCTGCCGGGAAGGTCGTTACCCATTGGACGCGCGGAGGCATGATGACCGACGGCTGCACCGCGTATGTGCCGGCTGTCAGCCCGCTGGCGTCCACCACCACCTGCAGCGTTTTCGAATCGAGACTGGCCAGCGCATCGTCGGGCGCAACGACCTCGATCGTAATCTCGTCCGGTGACACAGACGCGACAAGTCCCGGGCCAACTCCAACCACTGTCACCTGCTGAGAGGGCAACGATTGATGCACCCCGCGCTGGGTGATCTGCACGAGCACCTCGACCTTCGCGTCCGACGGTTGCAGGATCTGAACGCCATCCGGCAGCCCAACGATGCCGACTTTTCGATTGAAGCTCGCATCCGCGCCACTCACATCGATTGGCTCGGTCGATAGTGCGACGAGCGAGTCGAGCGCACCTTCTTCGCCATCGACGATCACGAACTGGGGATTGACCGTGCGATCCGCCACCTCGAAGCCTGTTGCTGGCGTGCCGGTAATGTTCGCCAGCACCGCAACGCTCTTTCCGCGCGCCGACACTCGGACAGTGGCATTCACAGCAGCGGGCTCGATCGACACGCCTTCGATCACTTCGCCGGACTGATCGCGCGCTTCTGGGACATAGACATCCTGGAAGGTCTGCGTGCCGCCGGATACCTGCACGGGCAAGACCACCTCGTGGATCGAATCGATCAGCGAGGTTGGCCCGGTGACGGTGACCTGGTCCACCTCGGGAGAGACGGTCACCGTCCGCAAGCTGTTTTCATCGAGGTCGGTGACTACCGGCGCCAGGCGGAATGGTTCCGATTCGGACCGCTCGATGACGACTGAGGCGGTCGCCGGTGAAACTTCCGAACTCCAGATTCCCTTGGGCGTCGGCACCGAAACGGGCAGTTCGTAGACGCCAGGTTGTTCCACTGTGCTGAAATCGATATTGGCGACCAATGCGCCCGCGTCGATCGGGACGACGTCGGAACGGGGCCCGGACAGCTCAACTCGCACTGGTTCGACCTCATTGACGATGACCAATGAAGCGTCGAGTGACAATGCTTGTACCGGAATGTCGTTGAACGCTCGGGAGGTTTCAGGATCCTGCCGCAGCGTGACGAGTGCCCAGAGAATCAGCGCGAGCGCGATCGACGCCAACAGCCTGAGCGCAACTTCTCGAGTCAGGAACGAACGGGCGCGGTCCATTGTCATCACACGCCTCCCTGAGCTCCGGAATGCGCGGATTCCTTGGCCCGTCCGCTCGAGGTCGATGCCCGCCGCGCGCGCATGCGCTCGGTCGTCGGTAGATGGAACCGGCCGGACGGGGCATTCTGGTCGGTCTCTTCGCGATCGAGCCGCATCAGGGTACGAAGCACGCGGCGCAGTCGGTCCTGATCCAACCCTCGAATGAGCCGGCCACTGTGCGCAACCGCGATCTGGCCCGTCTCTTCCGACACGACGACGGCGAGGGCATCCGAATCCTCCGTAACGCCGATCGCTGCACGGTGACGGGTTCCCAATTGGCTGGACGCCGAAATGTTGTCGGTGAGGGGCAGGACGACGCTCGCTGCCACGATGCGGTCGCCGCGGGTCAACACGGCGCCGTCATGGAGTGGCGAATTTGGATAGAAGATGTTGATGAGCAGCTGGCGCGTCAGCTTCGCGTCGATCGGCACGCCCGATTCCGCATAGTCCTGCAGGCCAGATTCCCGTTCGATGATCATTAGCGCACCGTATCGTTGACGGGCGAGCTGTCCGGCGGCGCGCACGATCTCATCGATCGCGAGCTCGGTGTCGGTGTCGACATTTGCCGGAAATGTCTCACGCAACCGAGCTCCGGTGTGGCCGAGCTGTTCGAGCGCGCGACGCAGCTCAGGCTGGAAGATGACGGGAATCGCCACCAACAGCGCCGGCCAGGTGTGCGCGAGGATCCAGTTGAGGGTTTCCAGGTCGAAGACGGTAGCGAGGATATAGACCAGCGCCAGGAAGATGATAGCGCCCCGGATGAGTGAAGTGGCGCGTGTACCTTGCGCGACTCCGAGCAGCCAGAAAATCAGAAGAGAAACAACCGCAACATCGAGGAGGGATCGGAGGCTCCAGAGTTCGGAAAGAAGCCACCTTATTTCCGGCATGTAAAACGCGCCCCATATGCAGAATATCCAGATTCCATGGGTATCTTAGCATCGCAAGCAAGGCAGAACGATGCCGCCAGGTTTACAGAACGCGCGGGTTGCGCTTAAACCTACTGCCCCGCGTTCGGCCGGGAAAATCCCCGCACGCGATAGTCCTCTGCTTCCATGAAGAGGTAGCGGGAGAGGCGTGAATCGAGCATGCGTGACACGATCCGGTCTTCGATTCGATCGAGGCGCGCGTTCGACGTAATTACCGTCGGCAGCTGTTCGTTGTACCGGTGGTTGATGAGCTGGAAGAGCTTCTCGCTCGCCCAGGCTGTGGAATTTTCGGTTCCAACGTCGTCCAGCACCAGAAGGTTAGCGTTTCGGATTTGCTGAAAGCGCTCATCGTAGGCGACCCCTGTTTCTGGATCGAACGTGGCGCGCAATTGATCGAGCAGATCGGGCACGACCCGAAAGTAGACTGTTGCCTGGATGTTCCGGCTCGCGTAGGCATTGGCGATCGCGGCGGCGAGATGCGTTTTCCCGACCCCTACTCCTCCATGGAAGACCAGCCATCCATCGGTCGTGCGAGCATATTCCCGGGCGACTCGAAATGCGGTTTCGGTACCGCGCTGGGTGGCATCGAAGCTTTCGAAGGTCAAGTGCCGCAGCGATTCCATATTGGACAGATTATTCAGCTCGCGCGAGCGCTTCGTCTGCTGGCGTTCGGTTGTGCAAATGCAAGGAAAGAGCATTCCGAACTTGGGATCTCCGGGTTCTGAATCGAAGCGAACCCAACCGGCGTCCTGGCAGATCGAGCACTCGTATTGGGGCAGATCAGGTCGAGCCGCGTCGTCGTTGCTTTTGTTTGTAGACAGCGGGATCGAAAGGTTCGGGAGTGCCTCCCCAATTCGTCGCATGCTGGTTTCCTCTCGATTGCGAATCTCCGCGCCCGTTGACCGACCAGTTTTCGAGCACGCGCTGGACATAGCGCCAGTTTCGCTTGTTATACGTGACGGCTTCACGAATGGCGTCTTCGATCCATTCCAGCGGGTAGAGCTCCATTGCCGATTCGATCTGGTCGGTCAGAAGCGGCGTGAGCATGCCGATGTTCTTCTCATAGAGTGAAAAGACCGACGGCGCGGTTGCAACGATGGTCGCATCGATCCCCGCGATTGGCCAGGCGCCTGGCTCGAGCAGGACAGCCTCGAGAGCCGCTCGGTGCTCACCACTGGCCGGCACATACCATCGTTCGTCATGCCCATCGGTCTTGAGCACGACCTGGACGATCGAGTCGCGCGCGGTGGCGTACTGCAAACCACGTCGTATGCGCTGTGAGAGCTTGCTCGATTTGCGGTCCTCGTGGAACGTTCGAGCCAGCACACCATCCCGAAGCACGGCATCTTCGCTCACGGCGGGAGGAGTCGAGCCGGAATCGGCAGCCAGACGGAACACCGCGAGAGTGACGTGCAGCTCAGCTGGATCGTCGATGAAGGCTATTCGCTCAGCGAGGAACTCTCGCGGAATGGGAATCTCGGTATGCGAGGTTACTGGCAACGTCACGACTGGCTGGTTCGTCATTGTTTGTTACGCCCTAGAATGCGCCGTCATGAAACGTTTGCAGATCGGCAAAGCGGGCATTGTTCTCGAAAAACCGGAGTGGAATCGAGCCAATTGGTCCGTTGCGATGCTTCGCCACGATGACTTCGGCCAGATTCTTCTTTTCCGATTCGTGGTCGAATTTGTCCTCGCGATGGATGAACATCACGATATCGGCGTCCTGCTCGATCGATCCTGATTCTCGAAGGTCGGAGAGCTGCGGCCGGTGGCCGGTGCGACTCTCGATCGCACGACTCAGCTGCGACAGCGCGACGACCGGCACATCGAGCTCACGTGCGAGCGACTTCAGACCACGAGAGATGTCGGCGATCTCCTGCACGCGATTTTCGCTGCGCTTGCCCTGCATTAACTGGAGGTAGTCGACGATGAGCATGTCGAGCCCATGTTCGGCCGCCAGGCGCCTAGCTTTTGTGCGCACATCCGATATCGAAAGCGAACCCGAATCGTCCACATACATCGGCGCATTTGAAAGGCGCCCGAAGGCGCGCACCACGCGCTCCCATTCATTGTCCTCGATATGTCCCATGCGCAGACGATGGGAATCGACTCCGGTTTCCGCCGCCACCAGGCGCTGCACGAGCTGGTCGGCTGGCATTTCCAGCGAAAAGATACCAACGGTGCGATCATGCTGCACCGCCGCAGAATAGGCGAACCCGAGTGCGAGCGCCGATTTGCCGAATCCCGGACGGGCGGCCACGATGATCAGGTCCGATCGCTGGAAGCCACCCGTGAGCTTGTCGAGATCGCTGAATCCAGTGGGAACGCCCACCAGCGCGTCACGCTGCTCCCGGCGCTCGCCGAGGCGATCGAAGAATCCTTCGAGCACCTCATCGATCTTGGTGAATTCTTTGGTCATTCGCCGCTGGGCGACCCCAAAGATGCTGCGCTCGGCCTGATCGAGCGCGTCCTCGATCTCCAGGTCTTCGCGGTAGCCGACACTAACGACTTCAGCGCCGGCCTGAATCAACCGTCGCTGGGTGGATGTGCGCTCGACGATGCGGCTGTAGTACTCGACATGGACCGCGGTTGGCACGCTTTCGATGAGCGAGCCGAGATATGCGAGACCGCCGACCGAATCGAGCTGATTGCGACGGCCGAGCTCATCGGAAAGCGTCAGGATGTCGGTCGGCTCGCGGCGATTGTAGAGATCGCGCATGGCCTGGTAGATCATGCCATGCGCGGGTTGATAGAAATCCTCCGGGCGCAGAATAGTCTCCACCCGAATGATGGCGTCCCGGTCGAGCAGAATGCTTCCGAGGGCGGATTGCTCCGCCTCGAGATTGTGGGGCGGAAGTCGATCGATTGCTGCAACCATGAGATGGCGATGCCTGAGGGTTGGGCGACCCGTTGGTCAGATCAGGCGGGGATGATCCGGAGACGATAGGTGGATGGTAGCAGAGTCCCGGCTTATCGCGCAGGGGTGGGCCGGGACTCTGCGGAGAATCGAGGGTTTATGACTCGGCGGCGAGCTCGTTCTGCTCGTCATCGACGAGCTCGATGGTGGCGGCGTCGACCTCTTCTTCGTCGACGATGCCATTGACCACCACGGTCACCTGCGGTCGCAGCTTGCCGACGAGATTGACCGTCACCGCGTGATCACCTACGGTTCGGATCGGCTCGTCGATCACGATCTTGCGCCGATCGATTTCCGTATCGACTGCTTTCGAAAGCTTCTCGGCGATATCGCCGTTGGTGATCGAGCCAAAGAGCCGCCCGTTGCTACCGGCGCGCGCCTCGAACTCCAGCTTTTGACCATTGATGCGGTCGGCCAACCCCTGAAGCTCCGTCTCCTGCCGGGTGATCTTGCGTTGTTTCACCGCTTCGTTGGTGGCGACCACCTTTAGCTCGCCTGGGGTGGCCACGACAGCCATTCCACGCGGGATCAGGTAATTGCGGGCGTAGCCATCGGCAACATTCTTGACCGAGCCCTTTTCACCCAGGTTTTCGACATCTTGCCGAAGCACGATTTTCATTCTGTGTAACGCCTTCCAAACGAGGGGTCGAGCTATGAACGACAACACGAAACAGGCGGATGCATAACCCGCCCGAACACAACCGCGTAACTATACCGTAAACGCGAATGCCATTCCCTCGCGCGGCGGGGATTCAGAGTGCAGCGAGAAGGGTGTCGATCGACGCGATTTCTTCAGTCCGCACTCGAACGAGCGATGTGGCCAAGTTCTGCAGGCCGGCATGAGCTGCTTTTTTCTGCGCTATACGGGCTTCGTCCACTTCAGCTTGCAGCTCGGCTCGAAGAAGCACGAGGAATGCGCGATCGAACGTTTCGCTCGAGCATTCCATCAGAATAGAGCCGAGATCGTCGAACTCCGCGTTGCTCACGGCCGCATCCGCTTGAGTAAACCAGCTGGAGCGCCAGCTGCGCAAGCGCTGCATCACTCCGGAGTGCGCTTCCGCCATCCGGAGCGCAATACGCCGTACGCGGCTGTCTTGTGCGTTTTGGAGAGCCAGGTTTGCCAGCGACATTGCGCGCGCGTGTTGCCGAAGCATGGAATCGAGGATGGCGAGATCGCCTGAATTCGTTTCCGGACTTGCGGAAACTGTATGGGCGATTTCCGATCCGGCCTCGGGAGTGTGGAGCGGTGCACAGCTCTCGGTCGCTCCGACTGATGCAATCTGGAAAACAGGCGCCCTGCAAGCAGTCACCAGCGCAGTTACCCCAACTACAAGCGCGGTAGCCGCGATGTGGGACACGATATGGCCCCAGAGCAAGCGAGTTATGCCCGGGTTCCGGCGGCGCCACCTCTGGACGTTACCGAGCACGAGGGCGAAGGTAAGGATAGGCTTCGCTATCCGAACTGGCACGTCGCGCCGCCCGCGGCCCGGCAAAACGCATTCGTAATGAACAGCGTCGTTGCTCCGAACGATGCGGGTAGTGTGAAGTTGCCGTCTTGCCCCTGCAACGGAGTGATTCCATGGACATCGGTATAGTCGTCGAGCCGGGTCGCGATGTAGGACAGAGCGCCGGCCGTTGGATCGTAGGTTGCACGGTGCAACGAGACGACCAGCACATCATCTCCCGTAGTCGTTTCGGCCGAAACGACCCCCTGAAGCGGATTCGATCGATCGATAGAGATGGAATCGAAAAAGAGCGCCGTGTCGATTGTGCCAGCAGCATTCTCGGGCTCGTCCCGAATCACGATCGTCTGT
>DASTFJ010000061.1:0-7533 GCA_035708745.1 Thermomicrobiales bacterium
GGCGCCAAAGTGCAGCTCGAGCTCGGCGGCCAAAATCCGGCCATCGTGCTGGCCGATGCCGACATGAACCACGCCCTTCAGCACGTCATGACCGGCGCGATGTGGTCCAGCGGGCAAAAATGCACCGCCACCAGCCGCGCCATCGTCCACCGCTCCATCGTCGACGAGTTCACCACCAAGCTGCTCGATAAAATCAAGGGCCTCAAAGTCGGCGACCCGCTCGACGAATCGACCCACCTCGGTCCGCTCATTTCCCAGGATGCGGCCGACAGCATGATCGCCGGAGCCGACAAGGCCAAATCTGAAGGCAGCGAGCTTCTTGCCGGCGGCACGCGGCTCAGCGATGACGGCCGCGAGCATGGCTATTTCGTCGCGCCGACGCTTTTCGCCAATGTCGACCCCGCCTCCCATCTCGGTCAGGAAGAGATCTTCGGACCGATCATGGGCGTCATCCCGGTCGACGATATGGACCAGGCGATCGAAATCGCCAACTCGGTCAGATACGGGCTCGCCGCCTCCATCTTCACCCGCGACATTGGCCGCGCCCTGCAGTTCGCCAAAAAGATCCAGGCCGGTATCGTCCACATCAACAGCGAAACTCCCGGCGCCGAACCGCAAGTCCCCTTCGGCGGCTACAAAGCCTCCAGCTCCTACTCTCGCGAGCAAGGCAAATCCGCCCGCGACTTCTACACCCAAATCAAAACCGTCTACATCGACCCGCCACCGGCCTAACCACTGCTTGTCATTCTGAGCGAAGCGAAGAATCTCTCTCGTCGGGCTCACCAAGAAACCAGTCATCGAAGAAAACCGATCTCGTCGAAACCAATCACTTGACGCTGGACCCTGGACACTTGACTCCAGTCCAGCTATTCGGAAGGAGAACCACACCATGGCCGAACGAACCGCAACTACCATCTGGGAAGGCAGCCTCTTCGACGGTTCTGGCACCGTCACAGTCGGCTCCGGAGCATTTGGCCCGCAGCCGGTGAGCTGGGCTCGGCGCACCGAGGAACCGGAAGGCGCAACCAGCCCCGAAGAGCTCATTGCCGCCGCCCATGCCGCGTGCTACGCCATGGCGTTTTCCAATGTTCTGGCAGAGAACGGCACACCCCCGCAACGACTGGAAGTCACCTCCAAGGTCGGCTTCGGACCCAAAGAAGGCGGTGGCATGCAGGTCACCTACTCGAAGCTCGCCGTCAAAGGCAAGGTCGACGGCGTCACCAAGGAGCAATTCACCGAGCTCGCCAAAGCCGGCGAAGCCGGTTGCCCCGTCTCCAACGCCCTCCGCAACAACGTCAAGATCGAGCTCGATTCCACCTTGGAATAGATGAGAGACCGATAGGGCGGCATTTCGACCCTCATCCATCCCCCAACCCCCTTCCTTCTCCCAGGATTGGGAGAAGGAAGGGGGCTCTTGCGTAGTGGCAGGAGAAGACTGTGCTCGGCTCCCCCTTCTCTCTCCCAAGCCTGGCGTAGGGCAGGGACTCCGCGCCCTGCCGGGGTTGGGGGGATGAGTGAAGGTTGAGATCCAGCCCGAATCCCAATCTTCGGTTTCGCACTCATCTTTCCCTCCTGTACACTCATTCCACGATTTCACCGGCCGCAAACCGACCACCCGGAGCACCTATCCATGTCGACCACCGAACGCCTCATCGTCCGCGGCGCCTGCGCCCACGACTGCCCCGACGGCTGCTCCTTCATCTCCGAAGTCGAAGACGGCCGGGTCGTCGACTTCTACGCCAATCCCGACCACCCCATCACCCAGGGCTGGCTCTGCGCCAAGGTCCGTCCCTATCTCGACCGCGTCTACGCCCCCGACCGCCTGCAATACCCCATGCGCCGCTCCGGCCCCAAGGGCTCCAATCGCTGGCAACGCATTTCATGGAACGACGCCATCTCCGAAATTGCCGATCGCTGGCAAGACATCATCGATCGAGACGGCGGAGCTGCCATCCTGCCCTATTCCTTTAGCGGCACGCTCGGCATGGTCGAAAATCTGGCATCGGCCACCCGACTCTGGAACCGCCTCGGCGCCTCCGGCCTCGAACGCACCATTTGCGATGCGGCCGCCACCGCCGCCTGCAAGCACACCCTCGGCGGCAAACCTGCCATGGACCCGCGCGAGATCGAGCACAGCGATCTCGTTCTGATCTGGGGACACAACCCCTCTAGCACCTCGCCCCACTTCGTCCCGCTCATGCGCGAAGCCCAACGCAAGGGCACGTATGTGGTGGTCATCGATCCGCGTCGCACCCGTTCCGCCCGCGCCGCCGACCTCCACATCCAGCCCAATCCGTCCACCGACGCCGCCCTCGCACTCGGCGTCATAAACCTGATCTTCTCCGCGGAGCGGCACAACGAGCCGTGGCTGGAAGAACACACCGTCGGCTGGCGTGAGCTGCGCGAACGCGCCGCCGAATATCCAGCCGAGCGCGTTTCCCAGATCACCGGTCTCCCCGAAGACACCATCATCGAGCTCGCCCGGCGCTGGATGGATGCCAGGGCCCCGCTCGTCAAATTCAACGACGGCATCCAGCGCTCGCAAAACGGCGGCCAGACCATCCGCGCCATCCTCGCACTCCCGGCCGTCACCGGGCACTACGGCCAGCGCGGCGCCGGCGCCTTCTATTCCGAAAGCAGCGCCATCGTCTGGGACGGCGAAGCCCTCGGCAAAGCCTCCGAGTGCCCGCCCCAACCCCGCATCGTCAATATGAACCGGCTGGGCGCCGCCCTCACTGGCGAGATCACCGACCCACCCATCAAATCGCTCTACGTCTTCATCGCCAACCCCGCCACCTCGACCCCCAATTCCGCAAAGGTCATCCGCGGGCTCCTGCGCGAAGATCTCTTCACCGTAGTGCACGAGCAGTTCATGACCGATACCGCCCGCTTTGCCGATATCGTCTTGCCGGCCACCTCGCAGCTCGAAGTCGACGACGTCGTCAAACCGTCCGGTCACCGGCACGTTCATTTCAACAAAGCCGCCATGCCGCCGCTGGGTCAGGCACGCGGCAACTGGGACGTCCAACGCCAGATCGCCAAAAAGATGGGCTTCACCGAAAGCTGGTTCGACCAAACCAATATCGAGGTCGCCCGCGAAGTCTTCGACGCCACCAAACGGACCAATCCCTATCTCACCGGCATCGACTTCGATGAGCTGGTCGACAAAGGCTGGCTCCCCTATGCCGAACCGGACGACACCACCACCTTCAACTGGCCCGATCTCAACTTCGGCACCCCCTCCGGCAAGATCGAGCTCTATTCCGAGGCCGTCATTCCGCTCGGCATCGATCCCCTTCCCGACTATGTCGTCCCGGTCGAGATGATCGACCGCCAGCCCGACGAGCTCGTGCTGGTCAGCGCCGCCCCACATCATTTCGTCAGCAGCAGTTTCGCCAACCAACCCCCGCTTCGTCACAAGGAAGGCACCCCCTCCCTCGAAATCCATCCCACCGACGCGGCCGCCCGCGACATCGAAACCGATGACGAGCTGCTGGTCGAAAACGACCGTGGCTGGTGCATCCTCCGCGCTCATGTCACCGATGACGTCATTCCCGGGTGCGCGGTCACCACCAAGGGCTATTGGTCGCAAAGCTCGCTGGCTGGTCGCAATGTCAACTGGCTGACCACCGACGTCCTTTCCGATATCGGCAACCAGGCCTCGTTCCATAGCAATCTGGTTCGCGTGCGTAAGCTCGGCGTCGAGGAATTCGCCACCCGCGCCGCCGGCAACGCCCTGGAACCCGCCCTGGCCCGCGCTCGATAGCACCCATGGGATCGCCGCGCATCGCCCTCGCCTCCTTCTGTCATCCCGACCGAAGTGGCGGGACCTCTTCGCCTTGTCGTCATCCCGACCGAAGTGGAGGGACCTCTCGTAACCCCGAAACCTCACTCTCCCCAGCAATCCCACGTACTTCACCCGGCGCCCTAGCCCATGGCTTCAGCCTCGGGCCACCTATTCACACGCCACTCCAATGACCACGCCGCTTCTCCGCGTCCAGGACCTCTTTCTCTACTACAAAGCCGGCAAGCGCCCGGTCCACGCGGTCGACGGTGTCTCCTTCACCATCGAAGACCGTGGCCAGGCGGTCGGCATCGTCGGAGAATCCGGCTCCGGCAAAACCTCCATGGCCACCGCGCTCATGCGCATGCTCCCCAAAAACGTCGAGCTCTTTCGCGGTTCCATCCAGCTCGACGGTCAGGAGCTCACCACCCTCTCCGACGACCAATTCCGCCGCCAGATTCGCTGGAAAAAGATCGCCATGGTCTTTCAAGGCGCCATGAACGTCCTCAATCCCGTGGTCCGCGTCGGAGAGCAAGTCGCCGAAACCCTCATCTTCGAAGGCGAGAACAAAAGAACTGCGCTCGCCCGGGCCGACCAGCTGCTCGAACGGGTCGGTCTGCCGGCCGGCATCGGCCGCCGCTACGCGCACGAGCTCTCCGGCGGTCAACGCCAGCGCGTCGTCATCGCCACCGCCCTCATCATGAATCCAGAGCTGCTGATCCTCGACGAACCCACGTCCGCTCTCGATGTCAGTATCCAGGCCCAGATCATGAACCTGCTCAAGGACCTCAAGGAGGATCCCGGCATCTCCATGATCTTCATTACCCACGATATCGGTCTCGCCAGCGATCTTTGCGATTCGATCGCTGTCGCCTACGCCGGCCAGCAGGTCGAATTCGGCCCGGCCGACCGCGTGCTGGTCGAACCGCGCCATCCCTACACCGGTCTCTTACTCTCATCTCTGCCGAGGCTGCACGACCCCACCCCACCGACTCCCATGCCCGGCGAGCCACCCGATCTCTCCAACCCACCCAGCGGCTGCCGCTTCCACCCGCGCTGCCCCTACGCTTTCGATCCCTGCCCCAAGATCATGCCCCCCGAATACCCGATCGACGACGGTGGCCACGCCCGCTGCTTCCTGAACGACCAATACCTCGCCGGCGACCGCTATCGAATCCACCTCGGGACAGCTCACGATGCCTGACAACAATGCAGGCAACCAACCCCCAGATTGTCATTCTGAGCGCAGCGAAGAATCTCTCTCGTTGGCGTTACCCTACGACCCCGCCATCATTCTGGCGACCCCGCCCATGATCCGGGTCGAAAATGCCTCCGTCGTCTTCGAAACCCGCAAAGGGCTCTTCAAATCCGGCGAGGTTCACGCCCTCGATGATGTCTCCATCGAGATCGGCGTCGCCGAAACCCTCGCGCTCGCCGGCGAATCCGGCTCCGGCAAAACCACCCTCGGCCGTCTCACCCTCCGCCTGGTCGAGCCCACCGAGGGAACCATCGAATTCCTCGGCCGCGACATCACCCACCTTTCCGAACATGAACTCAAATGGTTCCGCCAGCGCGCCCAGATCGTCTTTCAGGACCCCTTTTCCTCCCTCAATCCGTACATGCGCGTCTGGGATCTCATCGAGGAACCACTCCAAATCGACGGCGTCAAGAGCGCCAAGGAACGCCGCGAGCGCGCCAACGAAGCTCTCGCCGCGGTCGATCTCATTCCCGCTGCCCGCTTCGGCAGCAAGTACCCCAACCAGATGTCCGGCGGTCAACGCCAGCGCGTCGGCATCGCTCGCGCCCTCGTCCGCAATCCCGATTACATCGTCGCCGACGAGCCCGTTTCCATGATCGACGCCTCCAGCCGCATCGAAATCCTCTCACTCCTCGCCAATCTGCAAACCAACCGCGGCGTCTCCTTCGCCTACATCACGCACGACATCGCCAGCGCCCGCTACTTCTCCGACCGCATTGCCGTCATGTACCAGGGCACCATCGTCGAAACCGGTCCCATCGGCGCGGTCATCGACCACCCCCTTCATCCCTACACCATCGCCCTCATTGCCGCCATCCCCGAACCCGACCCCGCCAATCGCCACCGCCGCCGCGATGTCGTCCCCGGCGAACCTTCCAACGCCGCGGACGCTCCCACCTTTTGCCCCTTCTTCTCCCGCTGCCCCCGCCGCATGCCCGGCACCTGCGACACCGCCCGCCCCGCCCTCGTCGAAATCGAACGCGACCATTCGGTCGCCTGCTTCCTCTACTCCTCCGCCACAGTAGAGCCCTGAGCCCTGCGACATCGTCGATCGTAGCGAAGGGCGTCTCTGCACTCTCGTGTCAACCCACGCCCGGCTGACTCCCCCGAATCGTCGCAAGGCTCCGGACCCCGGCCCCCGGACCCTCCCGTTGTAAACTCCCTCACGCGATCGACCACCTGAGGGCATGACGTGAACAACTGGCTCAATGGCAACGGAAAAAGCGACGGCCTCGAATATCGCCGCCGCTATCGCGGTCTCATTGGCGTCAATTCCAAGATCCCGCTGCGCGACCGTGCCGTCCTTTCGCTCGTCTATACCCCCGGCGTCGCCGAAGCCTGTCTCGCCATTCAGGAAAATCCGCTCGAATCGTTCGATCTCACCTGCCGCGGCAACACCGTCGCCCTCATCACCGACGGCTCCGATCTCTTCGGCCGCCAGGGTGGACCGCCCGAATCGGCCATCCCCATCGAAGAAGGCAAGAGCGTCCTCTTCAAAACGTTCGCCGGGGTCGATGCTTTCCCCCTCTGTCTCGGCACCCGCGACATGACCGAGATCATCGAAGCCGGCACCGCCATGGCGCCCACCTTCGGCGCCATTTGCATCGACGACATCTCCAGCCCGCGTACCTTCACCATCGCCGACCACCTGGAACGCGCCACCGACATCGCCGTCTTTTCCAACCAGCACCACGGCACCGGCGTGCTCGTGCTTGGCGCCCTCATCAACGCGCTCAAAGTGGTGAAAAAAGACCTCGCCACCGCCCGCATCGTCATCAGCGGCGCGGGAATCGCCGGCGTCGGCGTGGCGCGGCTGCTGATCCGCACCGGCGCGAAAAACGTCACCGTCTGCGACCGCGCCGGCGCCATCTACCTCTACCGCCCCGAGCGGATGAACTGGGCCAAGTCCTACGTCGCCAAGGAAACCAATCTCGACCGGCGTCACGGCTCGCTCTCGGAGATGCTGAAGGACGCCGACGTCTTCATCGGCGTCTCGACCGGCGATATCGTCACCGAGGAAGACATCGCCGCGATGGCGCCCGAGGCCATCGTTTTCGCCCTCTCGATTCCCACCCCGGAAGTCGACCCCGCCGTGGCCCGCGCCGCGGGCGCGCGCATCGTCGCCACGGGCCGTTCCGACTACGCCAACACCATGGATATCTCCCTGGTCTTTCCGGGCGTCTTCCGCGGACTGCTCGATTGTCGCGCCCACAATATCCGCCTGCGTACCCTGGTCGCGGCCGCCAACGCGCTGGCCGATATGGTCAAGCCGGATGAGCTCCACGCCGACTACATCGTGCCGAATATCTTCGATTTCAGGGTCGCTCCCAATGTGGCCGCGGCCGTCGTGGGCGCCACCATCGACGCCGGCGAAGCGGGTCGCATCGTCGCCCCGGAGGATGTCTCGGAATCGACCTTGCGCTATGTCTACGAAGGACGCCGCCGTCCACTCCCCGTCGAATCGAGCGAAAGCAATGGCCCCCGGTCGGAA
>DASTFJ010000062.1:0-19824 GCA_035708745.1 Thermomicrobiales bacterium
CCGGGACGGTGGGTCAGCACGGTGCGCAATGGATACCACTCGGCCGCAACGCCGCACTGTTCCCAGATGGTTCCGAGCTCGTCCAGGCGCGTTCCCGCGCGGGGAACCCAGCCATCGCCGCCGTGGGCGGAATCGTCCTGCTGAAGAATGTCGGTTGGACGGCCGGTGAATTCCTGGAGCATCGGTTGGGTCTCCTTCGATTCGGGGTCGGTTGTAACGGTGCGGGAATAGTAGCCTCGGCTCGCCCGGCACTAAAGTGACCGGGCTACTCAAGCGAAGTCCCTTCGGGACTGGGAATGCGAGTCCCGAAGGGACTTCGCTTGCGTAGCCCTGGGTTTCAACCCAGGGCGGGGCTACCCGACGATCTCTACTTGCTCGCCATCCAGCCACAAGGTCGGATCGTGGTAGACGAAATCGAGATGAAGCGGCGCGTCGTTCGTGCCGCCGAAGTGGATGTTGCTGCCGAGGGCGATATGGCCAGTGCCGGCCACGCCTTCATCTTCGACGATGACGCCGCGGATGATGCCGTTCGGGTTGAGCCCAAATGCGAATTCGGCCAGCTGGTAGACGGTGTCGGTGCCGGCGGCTTCGAGGGCGGCGCGGACCTTCGCCGCGCCGTCGCCGCCGTCGATGGCGACCGCGCGGCCGTTTTCCACGGTGATGCGAATCGGCTCGGATAGCACCCCGGCGACCGAGGCGGACGCATCGATCACGACTACGCCGTTGGCGCTGGCTTCGAGTGGCGCGATGAACGCCTCGATATCAGGACAGCCGTTTTTCTCGCCTGGACGCTGCGCCATAGCGGTGATCGGCACGGCCCTGCGGCCGGTGAGGTCGACGGTCAAGTCGGTGCCGCCGGGCGCGGTCACCCGGGCGATACGCGCGTCGGAAAGCAGTTCGGCCAGGCGGTACGCCCGGGGAGCCAGGGCCGGGAAATCGGCGAAGACGCCGCCCTCGCGTAGAACATCAGGGATGAAGGCGGTGAGTCCCAGGAAGCGCCGATTTTCTGCGTCCTGTACGGCGCGGGTGTGATAGAGCGCGCCACTGGTGAGGGCCAGGGTGACATCGGAGGCATGGATGGCAGCACGGACGGCATCCGGCGGTTCGGCGCCGGAGGGGACAGGCTTGGTGATGATGAGCGAGCCGATGCCGCTGGCTTCGGAAACCGCCTCCAACAGGGCGGTCATGACCGATAGCGGGCGGTTGGTGTCGGAGACGATAACGACCTGTTCGCCCGGTTGTACCGCTGCGCAAACTGACACGATGCGGCGGGCGCCGGGCATGAGGGTGTCGTCGATTGGAAAATCACTCATCGTTTCACCACCGGATCGAATGCGTCGCGCAGACCGTCGCCCGCGAGATTGAAGCCAATCACCGTCAGGGCGATTGCCACGCCCGGAAAGATGGCGATATAGGGTTCGGTGAGAATGTATTTCTGCGCGTCGCTGAGCATGCGGCCCCATTCCGAGGTGGGTGGCTGCGCGCCGACGCCGAGGTATCCCAGCGCGGAAACGAGCAGGATCGCGTTGCCGACCCCGATGGTCGACTGGATGATCACCGGGGTGAGGATATTCGGAAAGATGTGCTTGCGGATGATGCCTGCGCGCGACGTCCCGGTGACCTGAGCGGCGGTGACGTATTCCTGCCGCTTTACCGCCAATGCCGAGCCGCGCGCCAGCCGGGCATAGGCAGGGAGTCCGACCAACGCGGCGGCGATCATGGCCGAGGTGAGGCCGGGTCCGAGTCGCGCGGCTAGCGTGATCGCCAGCAGGATGGCCGGGATAGCCAGCAGCAGATCGATGAAGGCCATAAGCCAGAGTCCGACCTTGCCTTCCAGATAGCCGGCAATCAAGCCGATAGTCGTGCCGATGGAGAGCGCGACCGCGACCGCCGCCAGGGCCGACGCGAGGGAGATGCGAGCGCCGTTGACGGTGCGGGCGAAGATATCGCGCCCCAGCTCGTCGGTGCCGAACCAGTGGTCCCGGCTGGGATGGGCGAAGCGGTTGGGCACATCTTGCGCGCGCGGATCGGCAACCAGGAACGGTCCGACGATGGCGACGACCGCCAGTGCCAGCAGAATAACCGTGCCGGCCACTGCCAACCGGTTGCGGGTGAATTGCCGGCCGATGCGTTTCCAGCGGCCACCGACGCGGGGAGCCCGATCGAGCAAGGGCTCGGTGATGAGGATCTCCATCAGGCGTACCGGATGCGCGGATCGAGCCACGAGTAGATCAGGTCGACCAGCAGGTTGAGGATGATGAAGATCGCCGCCAGGAGCAGCACGACGCCCTGCACGACCTGATAGTCACGGGCGAGGATGGCGTCGGCCGCCAGCTTGCCGACCCCCGGCCAGGAAAAGACCGTTTCGGTGACGACCGCGCCGCCCAAGAGTCCGCCCAGCTCGAGTCCAACCACGGTCACCACCGGGATGAAGGCATTGCGCAAGGCGTGGCGCCTGACCACCGCCGATTCCTTCAACCCCTTGGCGCGGGCAGTGCGGATGTAGTCCAGGTCCATCGTTTCGATCATGGCGGCGCGCGTCATGCGCGCCACGATGGCGGCCGGCCAGCCGGCCAGGGTCAGGGCCGGCAGGATCAGATGTTCCAGCGAATCGCGGAAGACGACCCAATTGCCGTGGAGCGCCGAATCGATGACCAGGAATGGCGCGGACGGATCGGCGCCGAGGCGGGGATTGACCCGGCCCGAAATCGGCAGCCAGCGCAGTTCCACCCCAAAGACGATGATCAGGATCATCCCGAGCCAGAAGGTGGGAATCGAGATACCGAGCAGCGCCCCGAGGGTGCTGGAGTAATCGAAAAACGAATCGCGCCGTACCCCGGCAACGATGCCGGCGATCAGCCCAATGGTGGTGCCGATCAGCATGGCCGCCATTGCCAACTCGATGGTGGCCGGGAAGCGGGAGAGGACTTCGTCGGTGACGGTGTCGTTGGAGCGATAGGAGCGGCCGAGGTCGCCTTTCAGGGCGTCCTGCGCGAAGTCGGCGTATTGCACCGCCAATGGCCGGTTCAACCCCATCTCGTCCCGCAACCGCGCGATCGATTCCGCGTCCGCTCGCGGGCCGAGAATCTGCTGGGCGGGATCGCCTCCGGCGGAGTGGAGCATGAGAAAGACGACGATCGAGACGCCGATCAGGACCGGGACGGCGATGAGAATGCGCTGCAGCATATAGCGGGCCATGAGATCAGGTGTCCGTCCTGGTTTTGAGATGGATGGTTGATCGGTTGTGGATTGGCTGTGGGCTGCCGGATCGGCTCACCCCAGAGGGATTGGGGGTGAGGCGAAAACGGGAACTGACGCCTGGCTTCCGTACCACGCCTGAGTGCATTGCACGCATTCCCATCAAGGTCCTACCGCTCCATCGCCAACTGGAACGGCAGCGAATCCAGCATCTCGTGTCCGTCTTCCGTCACGAGCACCATTCGTTCGAGCTGAAACGCGCCGACCCCATACAGGTAGTACGGCATTTCCAGACTGAGGACCATATTCGGCGCGAGGGGACGGTGTTCCATCGGGGCGATGAAGGGCGATTCTTCGAAATGTTGAGTCAGGCCGTCGCTGTGACCCAGGTGGCCGCGACTGTAGTTTGGGAAACCGGCGCGGTGCATAGCGCCGGAGCCGGTGGCATAGAGCTGGGCAAAAGTGATGCCGGGCGCAACGGCCGCGGTCATTTCGTGCAGGGCATGCAGGAGCGCATCGTAGATAGCCTGTTGATCGGGAGTTGGATCGACGGCATACGTGCGGCCGACATCACTGTGATAGCCGGCGATATCGACCTGCATGTCGAATTTTACGGTCTGGCCGCGCTCGACCCGGCCAGGCGACTCGAGGCCAAGGCCGATCGCGGCGACCCCTTCCGATTGCTGGAATTGGCCGAAGCGCGGGTCGCCGGCGGCCGCGTGGTGAACGGCGATGTGGTAGGCGCCGTTGACCGCCAGCTCGGATTGGTCGAGCTCGAGGGATTTCGCCGCTTCGCTGATGCCGATTTCGACCAGCTCGCAGGCGAGGCGCAGAAACTCGATTTCTTCCGGGTCCTTGACCGCGCGTAGATCGTCGAAGATCTCGTCGTATGGAAGGGCGAGCGTGTTACCCAACTGGCGCACGAGGAGGCCGACCGAGAAATCGTCGACTTCATCGAGATCGACACCGATCCTGCGGGCATCCGGCGCGATATGGCGAATCGCATCTCCAACTCGATCGAAGACCTCCTGCATGTCGAACTGCGCCGGACGCTCGACCGGGTGGGGCCGTGCCCGCTGGGTGCGTTCGGCGATCGACCCGCCGGTGATCCCGCGGACATCGACCGATTCGGTCCAGCTGGTATAGGGAAACCAGGCGAAATCCGATTCGGGAGTGCGGGGATCGCGTCCGAACTCGCCGGAGACGATCGCTTTGCGGCCGTTCTTGCCGATGACTGCCGCGAAGAGCCCCGGCAACCGCCAGTGGGTGGCAATGTAGTTGCCGAACCCGGCCAGGTAGCGCGCGTTTTCCGGTGTCAGCGCCAGCAGTGCATCGAGGTTGTGCCGCTCGATGGCGTCCTGGATCCGCTCCCAACGGTTGGCACCCTGATACCACTCCCGGCCGGGCATGGTCATGCCTTCGCTGATTGTTCGACGAGCGCGGTCAGCCGGTCGAGATCGGTTTCGTCATTCCAGAAATGTGTGCCGACCCGCACCCCGCCGCCGCGCCGCCCGAAGAGAACGTTGGCGGCTTTGCCGGCATCGACCAAGGTATCGTCGCGTTCGATGGAGCCGAGTGTGAAAGTGAGATAGGAGGATCGATGTTGGAGATCGCGACTGCTGGTGATCTCCACCGGCAGTGTATCGAGTTTGTCGATGAGCAGGTCGGTCAGCTCGATGACGCGCCGGGCGATCACGTCACTCCCGACCTCAGCGTGCAGCCCGATCGATTCGGCCAGGGCGCAGACACCGATCCAGTTGAGCGCGCCACCCTGATAGCGGATGGCGCTGTCGGCCCAATCGAGATCGTAGTTCGGGAAGGGCCAGCCAGATCGGACGCTATAGCGTCCGGGGCTGGTCGGCACGATCTGGTCCTGTGCGGATTCGCTGATGTAGAGGACCGAGATGCCGTGGGGGCCCATCAGCCACTTGTAGCCGACGCAGACGAGCGCGTCGATTCCCCAGGCGGTGACGTCGACTGGGATGGCGCCCAGCGATTGGCTGGCATCGACCACGAAGAGCGCGCCGTGCGCATGTGCCAGCAGGCCGATGGTGGCGAGATCGTTGCGGTAGCCGGAGTTGAAATCGACATGGCTGATGACGACAGCACGGGTCTGGTCATCGATCACGGCATCGATTGCTTCCAGGTCGGTTTCGATTCCGTTGGGCGTGGCAAAGCGGGCGTCGACGCCGTAGCGAGCGAGCCGGGTCCAGGGAAGCACGAACGACGGATATTCGCCTTGCACCAACACCACGTTGTCGCCCGGTTGCCAGCCGATGCCGTTGGCGATGGCAGCCGTGGCATCGGCGGCGTTGGTCAGGTAGGCGAAGCGATCCGGTGTCGTGTTGAGCAGCTCGCCGAGAAAGCGATTCGCATCGGCCAGATAGTCCTCACGATTGCGAACCTGGGCGAGCGGATTCGCCAGGAGCTCGGCCCGCTCCACGATCACCCGCCGGGTGCGCTCCGGCGCCGGTGAATCGGAGGCATGGTCGAGGTAGGCCAAGTCGGCCACCGCCGCGAACTCGGTGTCGCGCAGTTGTTTGGCTTGGGCATCGGAGTCGGTCAGTGGCATGGATTCGATCCTGTCGTTGGTCGGTTTTGGCAAGGCGCAATCCACGCCCATAACCATGTCATTCTGACCTCCGGCGAAGAATCTCGCTCGTGAGCACGCCGAAAAACCCATTCCCCGCCCGCGACCACCTGGTAGCGGCGGCTCCCTGTGGCCGCCCATGTTGGGGACACCATCCGCCCGCGGTGGCACAGAGATTCGGGACGAATTTCCCACGAACGAGCGTGCCCCAATCGAGCGAACGTGCGGCGCGGCAAGGGCGCCCACGGGGAGGCGCCCCTACCCTGCAATCGTCATCAGGTCCCAGATTATGCGATGTCGACCGGGCGCAGGACGATGTTGCCGATCGGGGAGAGGACCAGACCGGTGACGCCCGCGACAGTGCCGATGGCGCGTTTCGGGTAGCCGAGGAAGACGCTGACCGACTCGTCGAGCAGGATGCCCTGGATCTGCTTGTAGAGATCTGCGCGGGTGGCCTGGTCGGTTTCGGTCTGCGCCTGAGCGGTCAGATCGATGATCTGGTCATTGCTCAGCCCCAGGCGAGTTTCGGCGCGCGGCGAGGCGAAGAGCGAATAGATGATGTTGTCCGGGTCGCCGTTGTCCCAGGTCCAGTCGTTCAGGAAGGCGCCCACTTCGCCGGCGGTGTTAAGAGCGTCGAAGAACTCGGCATCCTCGAGTGACACCAGATTGACGGTCACCCCCACCGCGGCCAAATCGGCCTGGACCAGCTGACCGAGGATGGGCCAGAAGGAATTGGTCCGGTTGTAGAGATCGAAGCTCAGCTCCGTCACGCCCGATTCGGCGATGAGGGACGTGGCCTGATCGGGATCGAGTGCGTATGTGGTCTCCAGGCTCTCGTCGTAGCCGAGCAGCCCCGGCGCGATCGGTCCGCCGCCCAGGGTGTAGTTGCCATAGAAGACCGCATCGGAGATGTTCTGCTTGTTGATGGCGTATTGAAGCGCCTGGCGGAATTGCTTGTTGTCGAACGGCGCGACCGATTGGTTGAAGCCGAGAAACTGCACATTCCAGAAATCCCCTGTGATCAGCTGCAGATCGGGGTTGCCCTCGACCGAGGCGACATCTTTGAAGTCGATCTGGTTGGCGACATCGATGCCGCCGGTGGTCAGCTCGGCGATGCGCACGGTGTCGTCCGCAATGGTGCGGAAGACCACCTTGTCCAGCGCCGGGCGGCCGCCCCAGTAGTCATCATTGGCGGTCAGCACCAGCTCGACATCCTTGGTCCAGGAATCGAGCTTGAACGGACCGGTGCCAGCGGCGTGATCGCTGTAATCGGCGCCGTAGGTTTCCAGCGCGGTCGGGCTGACGATGCCGCCCGCGAACACGGCCAGGTTGGCCGGCAGCAGGGTGATCGGGCGCTTGAGGGTGATGGTCAGCTCGAAGTCGCCGGTGGCAGCCACGGTGTCGACCTCGGCGAAGACGATTTCCACATAGGGAAAATTGTCCTGGTGGAGTGGGTTCTCCGGGTCGAGCTGCCGCAGGAAATTGGTTTCGACCGCCTTGGCATCGAGGGGGGTGCCGTCGTGGAAGGTGACGCCCTCACGGATCTTGAAGACCGTGGTGAGCCCATCGTCGGAGACCGTCCAGCTCTCTGCCAGTGCCGGCTCGATTTCAGCGGTGCCGTTTTTGTAGCGGGTCAGACCCTCGGTGATGTTCTCGTTGATGGGAATGATGTCGCCGTAGCCATTGCCGCCGGCCACGGCCGGGTCGAGCTGCACGGTCGCTTGTGGGATGGCGACGATCAGGGTTTTCTCGTTTTGCAGTGAGAAGCGGGGCGCAGCCGTGTTGCCGGCCGAGGTGGCACCGGCCTGCCGGACTCCCACCTGCCAGAGAGCGGTGGCGGCCGCTCCGGCAATGCCGAGCCGGGCGAGATTGGCGAAGAACTGGCGCCGGTCGAGCTCAGCCGCATCGAGCGATGCCACCAGAGCGCGAAGATCGGTCGATTCGTTCGGATTGGTCATGGTGTTCCTCCATATCGCGCGTTCGTTTTCCAGATATCAGTGTTCCGGATGGAGCTGCCATTTGTCAGAAATCGCATTGCGCCATTGCCGCGCGTTCGACGCGTTGGACGGCAACAACAGACCCCGTGCTGATGAGACGATCCGAGCAGGTTGGTCTACGAAAGTCAATCCGGCCGGAACGCTCAGCTCGCTGTCGATCACATCATCTCGTCGCAACCGTTGCTCCATAGGTCTCACCCGCCTGACCTCAGGCGGATATTCATCAGTATTCTATCAACAATGTCGGAATATCGCGATGCGGCCGTTTGGAATGAGATGAACCGAGAAGCAAGCGGCGCGCCAGAGGGCGGGCGGGAGACTGCGAGTCATAGCGGGTCGCGTCCAACAAGCGATCCTTCGTTTCGGCTCAGAATGACAAAAGGGAGAGCGCGGCTCAGCCGATGGCAACTGCGCGAGAAAGCGGTGTTCCCGTAGTCCTAGACGAACTCGCGGTCGAGCTCTTGCCAGGCGGATTCGGAGTCTGGTGTGGATTGGGCGGCTTGCCCCACGCGGAGACCGTTGGAGATATCGGCGCGGGTCAGCCAACCGGCGAGACGGCCGTCGTCTTGCAGCACCACGACATAATGCTGATCGTCAGCGCCGGTTTTGTACCACTGATCGTAGAGGGGCTCGTCCGGCCGGGCGATAGGGAACACGCGGCGCATGAGCTCGAGCGCCGGCGCGTCGGGCTGATCGCGCAGGGCGGCTGCCAGGCGCGTTGCCGGCAAGACGCCGACGACGTAGTTATCCCGGTCCATCACCGGCAGAGCGCCGGCCACCGACGCCGCCGGCGCGAGATCGGCCACCTCATGCACGCGCTGGGAGATGCCAATCGTGGGTGGGGGCGGCGTCATGGCGCTGGAGACCGTAGAGCGGGGCACGACCACCACGTGGGTGGCCGCCGGGGACGCGACAGGCTCCCATTTGGGCGCGCTCTGATGCGCCGCAATCTGCCGTTCCTGCCAGGCGCCAAAGCCGACCATCAAGCCGATCAGCGATAGAAAGAAATCGCGCGCGGCGAGACCACCAAGCACGAAAAAGCCGGCAAAGCCAAGACCGGCCGCGGCGGCAATGCGGGTGGCCTGTTCCCAGGGGAGCTTGAGCGCCAGGAGCGCCCGCAGCACCCGCCCACCATCCAGTGGGAAGGCCGGGATCAAATTGAAGAGCACCAGGATCACATTCGCCAGCATCAGATAGATCAGGAGCGAATTGGCGTTGCCCCGATCGAGCTGGTCCATCAGGAAATCAGGAGTGATATTCGGCTCATTGCGGTAGATGAAGCCACCCACCAGCGCCAGTGCCAAAAAGATCGCGACATTCACCAGCGGCCCGGCAATGGCGATAGCCAGCTCCTTTTTCGGTTCGCGCGGAATCGTGCGCAACCTGGCAAGTCCGCCGAAAGGCAGGAGGGTGATGTCTTCCACGATGATGCCGAAGCGTTGCGCCACGATGGCGTGGCCGAGCTCGTGCAAGGTCACACAGGCGAAGAGCAAGAGGGCGGCGATGACGCCGAAGAGCGCTCCACGCACCACGTCGTCGCTGCGGGAACTCCACATGAAGGCAGCCCAGATGGGAAACCAGATGAATGTGATATGGACCCGTATCGGTATGCCGCGAACTGTCAGAAGGTGAAAAGCGCTGCGCATGGGTGGGAATCGATCGTCTTCGTCGTAGCGGGTGGCCGGGATTCACCGTGAACCCGGCGTGTCCCTTTGGGGGAATGCTACAGCGGATTGGGTAGGCGGCGACGGGTCCGAGGTCAAGAGGCAAGAGGCATTTGGCAAATTGCCCGTTGGGCGGACCGTCAACACGAGCGAAAGCGCCGACACTCTTCGCACTTATTGCCCGTTGCCCGGAAAAAGCGATACGGCGCGGTGTTGCTGGCCCCGCGCCGTATCTTTCACCACTCGAGGGAAGGGGGACAACTCCACTGTGGCTGGCAGTGGAGCCGGAATGGCTTGACTCAATAGTAGTTGACGCTCAGAGATTCGACCGGTCCGAACGGATATTCGAATGGGTCCGTTCGTTCGAAATTTCACCCTGTTTTCGCCTCGGCTGTCGTCTCACACGACAACATTGGCGGTTGACCGCGGTTTCCTGCGTTGAATAGCCAGATTTTGGCGTGGTTCGATGAACGGTGAGCGAGCGGATAGGCTGGACGCAGATCGAATGCAGATGCGTTCGTTCCTTCGGGATTGGGAGCTGATCGGGTGAATCGACCGGCGCGAAGACGGAATCATGCGGCAATGAGCGGACCATGCACCTCGAGCGGGACGACGAAAGGCGTTCTCCCAAGGCGCCCTTGGTACTCTTTTGTTTCGAGGACTGATCGTTCAGCCGAGGGCGGCCAGGAAATCCGGGTCGACCGCGAAGGCGTCCGCAACGCCGAGCCGTTGCATGATGACCACGCTGAGCGCATCGTTGAAGTTCAACGGGTTGCGGGAGGCGATCACCCGATCGCGCGCTTGCTCGAGATCGTTCGAATCGGCGACATAGACCGGCAAGCCCATCTCGTCCAGCCAGGTACGTGCCACTTCGTGCCCGAGCGAGCTGGCGAGGATGTCATACGTTTCGGCCACGATGTGGTTGCTGGTAAAGAGCCGGTAGCCATCGGCCTTGAGCGATTCGTAGGCATCCACCGCGGCGCGGTGTGTGTAGTCGTCACGATCGACCAGCGATACGAGTGCCGAGGAATCGACGAACGCCGCGTGAGACTGCGGGAGCGGGGTGACCATTTAGCGCCTCCGCCAGAGTGTCTGGCGGTAGGCGTTCTTGCCGTCCGCCAGATTGCTGCCCCCGCCGGCCGCCATGCCGATGGTCGATCCAAGCGGATCGCTCGTGGCCGCGGACGCAATGCGGTCGAGAAACGCGCGGGCATCGCGCTTTTGCTCGCCGAAGCTTTGCAATGCTTGTTGTTCGATGAACCATTGCCCGCCGATGCGCCGCCCACTCAGGCGACCCTCGCGCAGATAACGCCGCACCTGTTCGGTCGACCGGTCCAGACGAACCGCGGCATCTGCCACGGTCAGCAACTCGCCGCCGTCCACCACTCCCTCCATCTGCTGGATGCGCGGCTGCCGGCCCTGCGGGGGCGTTACCGGCGCATGTCCCTTATCTTCCCGGGGCACATTATAGGGGGTGCTTGCCTCGCACGCAGCACGCGGCACGCGGCACGCAGAAACGGGAGGCCATGAGCAAAAAGCCCATGGGTAAGCGCGGCCGTGTTGCGAGCTGAATCGACCTTCTGGCCGCCGCGTACCGCCGGCTGTGAGGGAGTATCCTCCTCAGTCGAACAATGCTGGGGGATCATCGAAATGAACACAACATGGGATTGGCAACTGGAAGACGCGATCGAAGAGATCGACGCCGGCCTCTTTCTCATCGATCTCGGATTTCAGAATCGCAAGGAAGTCGTGGCCGCCTATCTGCTGGTAAGCGATGACGAGCTGGTGCTGATCGAAACCGGCCCCGGATCGACCATCGGCCATTTACGCCGGGCGATGAAGCGGATCGGGTTCACGATTCAGGATCTGACGCGGGTGTTCGTGACCCATATCCATCTCGATCACGCGGGAGCGGCCGGACTGATCGCGCGGGAAAATCCGGCGGTGACGGTGCATGTCCATCCATTCGGAGCGCCGCATCTGATCGACCCGACCAAGCTGATCAACAGCGCCACCCGCATCTACGGCGACCAGATGGAACCACTCTGGGGAGAGTTCGCGCCGATCCACCCCGATCAGGTGGTGGCCTTCGAGGATGAGCAGACCATGCAGGTGGCCGGCCGGAGCCTCCAGGTCTTTTTCACTCCAGGACATGCCTGGCATCATGTGGCGTTCTGGGACCCGGCGGCGGCAACGCTCTTCACGGGAGATGTCGGTGGGGTGCGCATGCCGCACCACACCTATGTGTGCGCGCCGACTCCGCCGCCGGATCTCGATCCCGGTGCGTGGGCCAACAGTGTGGCACGCATGGAAGGGCTGAGGGCCAGGCGGCTCTGCCTGACGCACTTCGGCCCAGTTTACGATCCCGGTTATCACCTCGACCGGGTCATGCCGGAGGTGAGTGGATTCATCGATTTGGGAGTCGATCTCTTTGGGCGAGGCGCCGACCAGAACCAGGTGCGCCAGGCGTTGACCGACCAGATGGCGTCCGATCTCGATTCGAACGATCCGGAAGTGCTGGCCAGCTACGAGATGGCAACACCGGCCTATATGGCGGCGATGGGCATCGAGCGTTATTTCCGGAAGCGCACCGGGTAATGGGTCTGGAGCCCGGAGACCTGGGCTCTGAGACACTCGTCCCCGGACCCCGGACCCCTAAGCGATCGCTTCCTCCGACTCCTCGTGGGGTAGTCGCATGGGCAGCTCCATCGGTGGAAGCCGCATGCAGACCAGCAAATGGTCATCGGCCGCCGCCCGGCAATAACGCACCTCACCGCATCCCAGGCACCGATGCACGATCACCTGCTCGCCATTGCGGCGGAAGGCGGTGCCGATCGGCTCCATCAGGCTGCGGCACGTGTTCTTCCGGTCGCCCGGCGCATGATCGACATGCTTCGAAAAGAGACAGAGCGGGCAATGATTTCGATGCCGGCCGCCGCTGATCGGCGGGCCGACGAAGGTCTTGCAATGACCGCATTTGAACTCTTCGGTTTCGGTTTGCCGGCGGGACGGCGCCCGGTAGAGCCGCTCCGAGCGGCGGTACGACGAACGGCTCCGCCACGAATCCGGCTCATCATTCTCGTCGTCGTCGATCCAATGGTTCCACGTTCCTGTTCGGGACAACTCGGTTTACTCCAGCTGTAGAAGACGACAGATAGGCTTCTGCGCTCACGCGCTGGACAAAGACGGCTGCCATGAAATCCTCCAATTCGGGTTTCCGGCGGACACGCACAGCGGCGCACCGACCGGCAAAACGGTCGTTACCGAGAACACCGGCGCATATCGCCGGCACAACGTCGATTTGGGCTACCGAATGAACGGGGTTAGCCAGCGCGAAGAAGAGGAGTGCGCCAGCAACAGGTCATGGACGGACGTCCAAAACCAGGGGGAGGAGGAACTTCAGCGGATACGAAACGGATCGATCGAATGCGAAAGACTTACTCCCCGAACCCCAGGCCCGAAACAAGGATCAACGCAGTGATGGCCATAAAGACATTTCCATTTTCTAGCCCGGCTGATGACCGGGAGGAGTGGCGAAACCAAGATTCGCCGGGAACCATCTTATGGTGAGGTTTCCCAGAACGCAAGGGGTAAACTTGGTGCGTATTTGTACGTTGGACTGGATAGGCGCGCTATGGCATCGACTCACCAAATACTTCAGACCTCCCAGCGCCCATTGACCGCTGAGGACTTCGAGTCGTTCCCTGACGACGGCAACCGCTACGAAATCATTGCAGGACAACTGATCGTGTCGCCGTCGCCTACGTATCCGCACCAGCGTGCGTCGATGAAGCTGGGGAATGCGATCGACAGTTACTTGACACGCGAGGGCATGGGCGAGATCGTGGCGGCGCCGATGGATGTCCTTTTGTCGAGCAACGATGTGGTGCAACCGGATCTCCTCGTCGTGTTGAACGAGCGATCAGCCATCATTCAGCATGGGAGAGTGGTTGGCGCGCCCGACCTGGTCGTCGAGATCCTTTCGCCGTCTTCGATCGAGACTGATTTCCTACGGAAATCGAAACTCTACGAGCAAGCCGGCGTGCGGGAATACTGGATTGTCAATCCTGAAGGAGAAACGGTTAGCGTCCAGACTCTGGAGGGCGATCGTTACCTGCTGACCGGCGAATACGGCCGGGACGACACGTTGCGCTCCACGGTGATCGACGGCTTCGACCTCGAACTGGCAACGATCTTCCCAAAATCTGCTGACGAACCGGATCCAGCAAAGGAAACCCAGCCAAGCAATGATGAATAACTCGCTCCGGCGGCTCGATGGAAAGACCGCGTTGGTGACTGGCAGCACCCGTGGGTTGGGCCGCACCATCGCCGAATGGCTGGCGCGTGAAGGCGCCGATGTGATCGTATCGGGGCGCGAAGCCGGTGACGTGGAGGCGTCGGTGCAAGCGCTGAACGACCTTGGTAGCAACGCATTCGGGATTGCGGCCGATCTGGCGAATCTCGACGATACCGACCGGCTGGCCGAAGAAGCGCTCGCGCACGCGCCAGCGCTGGACATCCTCGTCAACAACGCGGGAATGAGCATCCGCCAATCGTTCTGGGAGGTCACCCGAGCGCAGTTCGACGAGCAGGTGAACGTCAACTGGCGATCCCCGTTTGTGCTCAATCAAACGGTCGCGAAACACATGATCGACAGAGGAATTCGGGGGCGCATCGTCAATATCAGCACCATTGGCGCGCGTGCTTGCCACACCGATGCGCTGGTGTACGACGCCGCCAAGGGCGCCGTGGAGGTCATGACACGGAATATGGCCTACGAGCTGGGACCGTATGGGATCAGCGTCAATTGCGTGGCTCCCGGCAACATCGCCGACCGGCCCGGCACGACCTACGAGGAATGGTGGGACCAGGGCGCAGCCAAGATCCCTCTCGGCCGCATTGGCAGGGCTGACGATATCGCCGCGGCGGTGCTGTTCTTCTGTCTCCCGGAAACTGGCTTTACCACCGGTCAGACATTATTGGTCGACGGCGCACATGACAGCTATCTGCCGGAATTCTAGATCGTATCGGCTTCAATGAACCATTCATTGAACGCGATGTTGATCGAGCGTATCATCGAGGTCCGCCCAGAATCCGGAGAGCTATCATGACTGCAACTCAATCCAAATCCGAACGCCCCGCTGCCGACAAGATGTACCGTGTCAAAGTTACCGGCCGTCATGCCATCACCTTACCAGCTTGGGGTTGCCTTTTACTATCTGCCAGATCTGATCGAGGCTGAGAGAGGATGATGTCATGACCGTTTCCCTGGCACCGGATAACGTGGTGCTGGCCACTGAGCTTTACGGGCTGGTCGAGAATGGTCAGCCGCGGCAGATGCTCGATTATCTGATCGACCATCCGAATGTGCAGATCGACAGCGAGGCGCTGCAGGCGGCGCTGCAGTTTCCCCAGCACAAGGATGTCGCCTTGGCCGCGTATTCCATCGGCGAATCGGCGGCCGCCCTGGGATTGAAGCGCCCCTGGACGGAGGGGCAGCTTGGCTATCGCATGCCGTCCGAGATCGCCACGCTCCTGGCAAATGCCCGCGGTGCGACCGCCTAGAGGAACCGCACAATGACCGATTACGGCCGGCCGATCGAATTCGGCATCTTTCTCGATCCCGCGGCCGAACAGTCGGCGACCGTGCTCGACACGATCGCCTTCATCGACGAACTCGGTTTCGACTGGATCGGCATCCAGGACCATCCGTACAACCGAGCCCAGCTCGACGCCATGACCTTGATCGGCATGGGCCTGGCCCGCACCGAGCGCGTCCGGTTCGTTCCCGATGTCGCCACGCTTTCATTGCGGTCGCCGGCCATGCTGGCGAAGCAGGCGGTCACCCTCGATCTGCTCGGCAACGGCCGGTTCGAGCTGGGACTCGGCTCCGGCGCGTTCTGGGATGCGATCGTCGCCATGGGTGGCCCGCGCCGGTCGCCCGGCGAAGCGTACGCCTCCCTGGATGAGGCGATCGATATCCTGCGCGCCGCGTTCGATGGCGCTCGCTCGGTCGATCATCAGGGCGAGATCTACCAACTCCGGGGATGGCGGCCAGGTCCCGCGCCCGCGCATCGGATCGGCATCTGGCTGGGCGTCTACGGGCCACGTGCGCTCAGGTTGGCCGGTCGAAAGGCCGACGGGTGGGTGCCGTCCCTGGCGTACGTCCCGCCCGCGGCTGCCCGGGAGGCGATGCAAACGATCGATAGCGCCGCCGTCTCCGCCGGCCGCAATCCGGCCGATATCCGCCGTGCCTACAACATCTGGGGCGGCTTCATAGACGCACCGCCAGCGCCGATCGATGAAACAAGCGGCGAGTTCGCAGGATCGCCTGCCGCCTGGGCAGCGTTTCTCACCCACCTCGCCACGTCGATCGGGTTCGATACGTTCCTCTTCGGTGTGCCGCCAGATTCGGGGTTGCTGCGCAGGATCGCGGGCGAGATCCTTCCGCGGGTTCGGGAGCAGGTCGAGCTCGCGCGCGGCCGTTCGTGAGATGAGGTGCTGCCAGTCGCGCCGCGACCCTCTGAGCGCCGAGTAGCGGGAGGGGAGGTGTCTCATGGCCATGCGAGGTGGGCGACGGTCAGCCTTAGCCAGTGCGAGCGGTATCGACAACGAGCGCCAGCGCCAGCTGAATGCGGAAGCTCCCCGCATTCCCCATTTGCGGCGCCGGATCGCCGCCCTTTTTCTTCCTTACAAGCTCGAGCTTGGCGTCACCATCGCTCTGGTGCTGGTGAGCGCCGGGGTTACGGTCGCGTTGCCGCTGATTACCCGCAATATCTTCGACAAGGCGCTCTTTCCGGCTAGCGGGCAGCCGAATATGCGGCTGCTCGGCGAACTGGTCGGCTTGACTGTGCTGCTGATCGCGATCGTCGCCATGGTCGGGATCGCCCAGACCTGGTTTACCACCCGGGTCGGCAGCCGGGTTATGGGCGATTTGCGCGTGCAGCTCTACGAGCGGCTGCAAACCATGGAGGTTTCCTTCTTTACCCGCACCAAGACCGGCGTTATTCAGTCGCGCTTGCAAAACGATGTCGGCGGAGTCTCGAATGTGCTGACCAATACGGTGGCAACCGTGGTCGGCAACTCGGTCACGGTGGTGGCCTCGCTGATCTCCATGCTGATCCTGAGCTGGCAGCTGACCATCGTGGCGCTCTTCCTCATGCCGCTGATGGCCGTGGTGCAGCAGCGGATCGGTCAGATGCGCGCCCGCATTGCCGCCAGCACGCAGGAATCGCTCTCCCGCATGACCTCGATCACGCAAGAGTCGCTCAGCATCTCCGGCATCCTGCTTTCGAAAGCGTTCGGGCGGCAGCGCGAGGAGACCGAGCGTTATGCGCAGGAGAATCAGCAGCAAATCCAGCTGCAGATTCGCGAGGCGATGAGCGGTCAGGGGTTCTTCGCGGTCATTACCGTCTTCTTCCAGGCGGTGCCGGCCATCGTCTATTTCCTGGCGGGCTGGCTGATGTCGAACGGCAACGCGACGCTTACGGCCGGCACCATCGTGGCCTTCACCACCGTGCAGGCGCGGCTCACCTTTCCGCTCTTGGGGTTGATGCGCTCGGCGCTGGATTTGCAGACATCGGGCGCGCTCTTTGCCCGCATCTTCGAATACCTCGACTTGCGGCCGTCCATCGTCGATGCGCCCGATGCCGTCGCGGTCGATGTGTCGCAGCTGGGCAAGGTCGAATTCGACCATGTCACGTTTCGGTATTCAGATGCGCCGGCCGATTCGCTGCCGACACTGCATGATGTCTCTTTCCGGATCGAGCCGGGCGAGTTCGCCGCGTTCGTCGGGCCGTCCGGCGCGGGTAAGAGCACCGTGGCCGCTCTGATCCCGCGCTTCCAGGATGCGACCTCGGGTGTCGTCTGCTTTGCTGGAACCGATGTGAAACACCTCGAGCAGGAAAGCCTGCTTTCCCATATCGGCATCGTAAGTCAGGAAACCTATCTGTTTCATGACAGCATCGGCGCGAATCTGCGCTATGCCAAACCGGACGCCACCCAGGATGAGCTGGAAGCTGCCGCTCGCGCCGCGTCGATTCATGAGGTGATCATGTCCTTTCCCGCGGGGTACGACACCATCGTGGGGGAGCGCGGGCACCGCCTCTCGGGCGGAGAAAAGCAGCGTATCGCCATCGCCCGCATCTTCTTGAAGGACCCGGCAGTGTTGATTCTGGACGAGGCGACCAGCGCGCTCGATACCGTGGTCGAATCGCAGGTGCAGGCCGCGCTCGATGCCGCCAGCCACGGCCGGACCACTATCGCCATCGCCCACCGGCTCTCGACGATCCGTGGCGCCGATCAAATCTACGTGTTGAAGCAGGGCAGTATCGTCGAGCACGGCACGCACGATGAGCTGATTTCAAGAGGCGGCGAGTATGCCTCGCTCTATGTTCGCTCGTAGACAGCGTGCTTCTTACGATCGATTTGCTTTACGCGCCCGCTCGGTGCGGCTGACCCCGACCATCATCAACGCGCCCAGTAAGGAGATGCCCGCCAAACCCCAAAAGACGGGGCGGTAGCTGCCGAGCGCGCCGAAGGCGAGTCCAGCCCCGATCGGGGATACGGCCCGGGCGCCATTGAGGATGAGCGCCAGTGAGCCATTGATCGCGCCGAAATTGCGTCGTCCATAAAAATCGGCCACCAGGCCCGCTCGCATCAGCGTCACCACTCCCCGGCCCATCCCGAGAATCAACACCGCCAGCAGCACACCGGCGTTGACTTGCCATTCGAGCAAGATCGCCAGCGCCAGCGCCTGCATGGCGAAGACGATGCCCGTCAAGGCGATCGGTGAGATCCGGTTGCCGAGAATGGTGGCCAAAATGCGCGCCACGACCTGGGCCGCGCCGATGAGACCGGTTGCGAAGGCGGCGAACCGCGCGCCATCGCCTCGGTCGGTCAGATAGGAGATCAGGAACACTCCGACCGCGACCGCGGAGAGGGTTTCCAGCGCGAAACCCGCCGCCAGCCACCAGAACGCGGGGTCGTGCAGCGCCTCCCGCAGCTCGACGCCGGATGGCTCGTACCGGTCCGGAGCCGGACCATCGGGATCGCGGGTATCGCCATCGGGATGCAACCCGAGATCTTCCGGGCGGCGGCGCAGGAGCAGGGCATGCGGAAGGACCGTCGAGATCAGCAGGATTACCGCCAGCATCACCAGGGCTGGACGCCAGCCACGCGCCTCCACGAGCCACGCGGAGAGCGGCAGGAAGATCGTGCTGGCGAACCCGGCCGCGATGGTGACCAGGAGAAACGCTTTGGCGCGGCCACGTTCGAACCAGGCGGTCACGGCTGTGAAGGCGGGGTCGTAGAGGGTGGCCGACATTGCCAGACCCATCCCCGCCCAGATGAGATACCAGGCGAGCTGGTTGCCGATCTGCGACCATGCCAGCACCATGGCCACGCCCAATAGCGAGCCGCCGGTCATCAACCAGCGCGGACCACGCCGGTCGATCCAGCGGCCGGCGAGCGGGGCAGCAATTCCGGAAACGAGCAACGCCAGGGAATACGCCCCGGTGAGGGTTGCTTCCGACCAGCTGAGCTCGGCGCGCATGGGCACGAGGAAGACCGAAAAGGCGTAATAGAGGATGCCCCAGGAGACCGTTTCGGTTACCGCCAGGGTCGCCACCACGACCCAGCCGTAATAGACTCGCCCCTCGAACCGCTGCGCGATCGCCATGCCACTCCTCACCCTGCGTAGGGTGCCACGGAGCGGGCAGTGTGCGTTTGCAGGCAAATCTGGCTATCGATTTCGGGCGAGGTAATGAACCAACCCTACTAGGAAGGAGGTTCGAGTAGAAGACGGCGTTTGGTCGAACGCTGCCTCCTCGTCAGGAGAAAGAATCATGACCGCACCAGAAGAACCCATCGTTTCGACCACCCCTCGCTCCTCAACTCGCCGGCGCGTGCTTGCCGCTAGGGGCGCTGCCACGATCGTGGCAGTCCTGGTGTGGCGAGGAGGGTCATATGCTCAGGATGAAGGGACGCCCGCGGCCAGCCCGCAGGCGGCCGGCGAAAGCGAAGGAACCGCGGCCGCAGGGAGTCCGACCCCGGAGAGGTACTCGACCCTCCCGACCGTTCCACCCGAAATCGAGCAATATGCGGGTGACTGGCCTGCACGTCAGGGTGATCTTCTGAATCATCGAGCTGCGCAGAATGCGGCTATCGACTCGAGAAATGTGACCGGTCTCGAGGTTGCGCCGAACGGGGCCGCTCTCGGCTACGGCAAAATCTACGGTGCGAATGGAATGTCGATCTCCCGCGGGCAACGTCAGCGCGGCCACGGTCGCCAACGACGTGGTCTTTACTGGGACGCCCGATGGCATCGTACAGACCTACTCGACCGGCGATGGCCCGCTGCTGTGGCGCTCTGACA
>DASTFJ010000063.1:0-5293 GCA_035708745.1 Thermomicrobiales bacterium
TGTTCGATGGGCGCCGATTGCCCTTCGGTCCAGGCCGCGGCGAAGTCCGGGTCCTTCATCCGCTCCTCCACCGTCGAGCTGTCGAGCAACGCGGGATCGATGTACTCCTGCAATCGCAATCCAATCGACTGCCGGATGCGCTCGGCCGAGGCCTGGAATCGAACCGACATCGTCTGATCGCCCAGCAATCCCGCCAGCCCCGCCATGGTCAGCCGGGTTTCGGCTTCACCCCAGGGATCGCCCTGCCGATGCGCGGGCTCCAGGCAGAGCGCCAGATCGGAGACGGCTTTGACATAGTCACAGCGATTGCGCGCGGCAATGGCGAGATTGATGAGGGCGGTCACTTCCCCCCATTCGCTGCCGCGCACCCGCCATTTGTCGAGCGCCAGGTGGAAGTGTTCTTCGCTTTCCGCGTTCTCGCCGATGGCTGCCAGCTCGATGCCAAGCCGGTTGTGCGCGAAGGGGATCCGCTCGGCAGCGTTCGACTCCTCGAATTTTGCCAATGCGACCCGAGCTGCTTCAGCCGCGGCCTGGTGCTCTCCCTTACCGCCGATGACGAAGCTTTCCATGAAGCGCAGCTGCCCCTCATGCTCGGCATCGGTGGCGCCCATCTCGATCACGATCTGGCGCGATTGCTCCAGGTACGGCACCGCGGCCACCGGATCTCCCTGCATGACGGCCAGAAATCCACCGCCGAAGGTGGCCTGCAGGCGATCGTGGCTGGCTTCGTATGGTGCGGTGGCGAGGGAACGCTGGATCCAGCGGCGTCCATCGGTCAAATGCCCGCGGGTTTGCCAAAACCACCAGAGCTTGCCGGCCAGCTTGAGCGCGATATCGGGGTCGTGCGCCAACGACCACTCGAGCGCGGCCCGCAGATTCTCGTGCTCCTGCTCCAGACGATTGACCCAGCGATACGAATCCGGACCCCAGATGCGCTCATCGGCGTAGACCACGACCCGCAGAAACGCTTCCGCGTGGCGCCGCCGGTACTCGTTGGTTTCCCCGGCGGCTTCGAGCTGTTCCAGTCCGAACTCGCGCAGGGTCTCCAGCACGATGAAGCGGGCATCGGATTCGGACGAGCGATCGGCCAGCACCATGCTGCTATCGACCAGCGCGGCAATCGCCTCGAAGAGCTCGAGCGGATCGCCGCCGTCACCCGGTCGAAAGGGGTCGTCACCCAGGGGAGTGATCCCTTCGATGGCCGACGCTTCGTCGAGATTGAACCCGCCGGAAAAGACACTGATATGCCGGAAAACCGCGCGATGCTCCGGCGAGAGCAGATCGTGCGACCAGGCGATGGCGTCCCGCATGGTTTGCAGGCGGAGGGGCACATCGCGCGGACCGCCGGTGAGGAGCTGCAGGCGGTTCGAAAGCCGCGCCAGCAACGCTTGCGGCGACAGAATCTTGGTGCGGGCTGCCGCCAGCTCGATGGCCAGCGGCAACCCATCGAGGCGGCGGCAGACATCGGCCACCGCCTCGGCATTCTCCTCGGTCAGCTCGAAGGTGTTGCGCACCGCCCGCGCCCGGTCGACGAAAAGCGCCACCGCGGTGTTTTCCAGCAATTGCCCGGGGGTGTGTTTCTCATCCACCGCGGGAAGCTCGAATGGCGCCAACAGATATTCGTGCTCGGCGGTGATGCGCAGCGGCGCCCGGCTGGTAGCCAGCACCACCGGACCGCTCACCCGGCTCAGGAGCTCGGTAATCGCCCGAGATGCGCTCAGGACGTGTTCGAAGCCGTCGAGCACCAGGAGCATGCGGCGATCATCGATCCGTTCCTGCAACTGGTCGAGCACTGGCAAATCGAGATCGTCCCGCAGATCGAGCGCCTTGGCCAGGAACGAGAGCACCAGCTCGGGATCGTGCACCGCGGAGAGTGAAACGAAGACGATCCCATCGGGAAACGCATCGCGCGCATCGACATAGAGCTGGGCGGCCAGGCGCGATTTTCCGACTCCGCTGGGGCCGGTGATCGTGATCAACCGGACCGACGGATCGGTAAGCATCTCCTGCAGAGCGGAGAGATCGCGCTGGCGTCCGAAGAACGAGGACCGGAGGTAGACGGGCTCGCCCCAATCGACCTCGGCGTCCCAGGTCTTGGTATCTTGAGGTGACATAAGGGAATTGTACTTTCGCGGCCTGGACCAGTCCAGCCGGAAGTATCTCATGGGCGGGGCAATAGGCAATAGCGAGTCTAGGCTGGGATGCTTCCGCCGCGGGCAGACGACCGTTCGATCGCTGTGTACAGAGCAGTGAGCTGGCGCAAAAGATCTTCAGTCTTCGTTAGGAGTAACGCGGAGGCTTCATCAGGGAGGTGCCCAAGGCGTTTGGAAATGAAAAGTTGCGTCTTGATCTCGGCTAGTGAGCCCCGCGAGAGTCGCAGAAAGCACAGATAGTCGGCTGTGCTGTTGCGGGCGTTGCCTTCAGCGATGTTCGATGGTACCGAGACGCCGGCACGGCGCAATTGGCTCGTCAGCCCGAATCGTTCATCGGCAGGAAACGTCTTGGTGGCATCGTAGAGCGCAACCGCAAGATCCATGCCCAACTGCCACACTCGCAAATCGGTGTAATCCTGGACCGCACGATACTCACCGGCTGGTTCCTCGATGAGCGTCATACCGCTCTTTGGCTCGTTTTCACTATTGCCTATTGCCTTTTGCCCTCACATCACCCGCCGGTCTGCCAACGTCTCGAATTCGTGGCCGCGCCAGACGGGGATGCCGCAGAAGCGCTCGCCTTCGGGGCAGGTCGGCATCGAGCCGGCGCGGGAGCGCATGACGCAGGGGGGGCCGTCTACGTATCGGCCGACGATCGGGAATTGGGCGCGCACTTGCCCCACTTCCTCGACCGCGGTCGAAAAGATCTCGCGCTGGGCGTCGAAACAGAGACGTTTGACCCATTTCCAGTAGTAATTGAGCAGCGTGCCGGTTTCGTAGAAGCGCACGCGATGGCTGTTCGGCAGGAGATAGAGACTCCATTGCGGATCGACGCCCGCATCGAGCAGCGCATTCTTGGCACTCCAGAGTGCCGAAACCGTTTCGTGATATTCGCGCAGCGCGTCCGGATTGCGCTGGATTGCCCAGGGGATCATCACGTCCGGTTCGCGCCGCTGGTGGGCCAGGAGCAGCGGGCTGGATGAGAGCGTGCCGCGGTGCCGCTGGTTTTGGGCGTCCTCGGCGCCGCTGATCCGCTTCTGGAAGGTGAAGGGGATGTGGTTCATCGTCTGCATCAGCTTGGTGTTCATCCCGAGGAAGAGCGGATGCCCGAGGTAGGGGTTCAGCTTTGGATCGAGCACCTGGGCGATCGCGTCCTCGTCGCTCATCTCGGAGGAAGCGCGGGCCAGCACCGTGCGGATTGCGTTCGCCATGGTCGCTTCGGCCTTGGGATCGAAGCCCGCCAGCCGGCTCTGCTGATGGTTGCCGAGGGCGGCATCGTATTCCTGGAAGAAGGCTTCGTTCGGAACCTCGTGCAGTGATTCCCGCCATGATTCGAACGCCTGCGCCTCGATCGAGTCGCCCTGCGCAAGCTGGCGCAGATCGAGCGGGGCGTCCGGCGCCCCGAGGAAAAAGGGATCGACGGCCAGCACCTCATCGATCATGCGGTCGACGATGTAGCGCACCTCGGCAGGCGCGTCCGGCTGGTTCGCCAGTACGTGATAGCGCAACAGGGTCAGCCCGCTGACCGTGTGATAGAGATGACTCGGTGTGGCCAGCGGCAGCACATAGCGCGCCACTTCCTGCGCACGTTTTTGCACGGCGCCGTCGAAACGCGCCACGGCCGCCGGGGTCGTGCCCTTGGAGCGCGCGGGAAAGACCCGGGTGTAGTCGCGTGCGAAATCGGGGGTCAGGATCTCGACCAGCCGCCGATAGCCTTGCAGGCTGCGCTCGATGGCGCTGGCGTAGATCTCCTGCTCCCCAGCCGGCAGATCCGGGATGAGCACTGTTTCACCGGTGACCTCGCGGTAGCGTTGTGACACTTGCTCCGAGTTATAGAACGGGTGTGAATGGAAGAAGCTCCAGATCGCCAGGCGGGAGACGTTGTCCAGCACGAAGGTGAAGCTGGCATGTTGCAGGGTAGTGTGGTGACCGGCCGCGAAGAGATCGCTATAGAGGCGAAGCGCGCGCGCCTGACGGTTCTCCCGATCGGCCGCCTTCTCATCGGAAAGTCCTTCTGGCGCCGGGCCGATCAGCTTGCGGACGTTCTCGACCTTGGCCGGTTTGCCGCCGTAACAGCTCCACGCGGCCGCAATCGCGACCGAAAACGGATGGGAGGTCGATTCGTCGCGTTGCAATGTGACCTTCGGCGCTGCCCCGACGAACGGCGACCTGGTGGTGCTGCCCTCGACTGGCGAAAGTTGAAGTTCGGCCCGAATGGGGACCGGCTCATGGGGAGATGGATTTGGGAGGCTCACCGTCGCGCTCCTTTATAGACGGTTGGGAAAGGTGGGAAGGCGGGAGAAAGACTGTTCCCCGAAGTCTTCATGTGATCAGAGTGTACGTACACGTTCGGTCCAGGAGCAAGCACGCCGCATGTGTCTCTTCAGGCTTTACCGCAATGCAGAACGTGCAAGCCCTGCCGACAGTCTAGTTCGGATTGATTACGGAGCGGCATCGAGCGCTTCGATTCCGTAGTTGCAGCCTTCTGTGGCTGCTCTCCAACAGCAGCCACAGAAGGCTGCAACTACGCGGGGGAATTCGTCTACGCCTCATTCGGGCTAGTTCGAGCGAATGATCGTCGAACGATCGAGGTTCGCGATTTCGACGCGGCTGCCAGCGTTGCATGAAGATGTGTAGATACCAACGATCAATTCGAGCGCGCGGGTGGCGGTTACGCCGTTGCTTACCAGCGGGGCGCCGTTTTCGATGGCATCGATCAGCTCATCCACGAACAGGGTCATCGGCGAAATCGCTGGCAACGCCAGTGGAAACGGATGCTGGAGGAGCTCGAAGAACTCGCTGGACGGATTCCGGCGCCAGAGCTCCAGATCGTGGTTGCCGATGACGATGCGTCCCGCGCTGCCCATGACCTCGACGCGGAATGACGTCGACTCTCTGGCGCTGCCGTTGACGAACGCGCGCACGCCATTCTCATACAGAATGAGGGCGCTTCCGCCCGGATCGAGCTCCTGGTCATCTTCCAGGGCTCCGGATACCCAGCGCACGGGTAAGTCGTTATTGAAGTAGTTCAGCAGATCCAGGGCGTGCGAGCCGATCCACATCAACCCCCCGCCGAAATGGGCGACCATGCTGTGGAGCTCACCGATGGCGCCTTCGTCGACGAGCTGGCGAGCTTTGCG
>DASTFJ010000064.1:0-18903 GCA_035708745.1 Thermomicrobiales bacterium
GTCATCCGGTTCCAGAGCAGATCGGTCGCCCAGTTGTCCGAAACGATGATCATCAGCTCAGCCAGATCGCGCAGCGTCGGCTGCAAACCCTCGTCCATATGCTGCAACACCCCGGAACCCGGCACGCGATTCCTGTACGAAAGGGTGACCCGCTCGCTCAGATCGATCTCGCCGGCGTCGACCAGGCGGTAGAGCGTGTAGAGCAGCGGCACTTTCAGGGTGGAGGCAGTCGGGTAGATCGCGTCCGCGTTGTAGCTGAAATCCATGCCGGTCCCAAAATCGTGCACGGCCACGCCGGCCAGACCGGATAGATCGCCGAAATAGTCCGCGAGCGCTTCGGAAAACCCGTCCTGGGTCAAGGGGATGTGCGGTTCGGGCAGCGCCGGAATGGTCTGGGTGCGGGAATGCGTCACGGTCATCTGGGAAACCTCGCAGCATACTTCGCCAACATGTGGCGACCATCATCGCCGGAAGGCCGATATCGGGCAAGGACCCGATCGCACGCGGAAGGGCCAGGTCCATGAGCGCATCCTCCACGCCGGACATCATGCTGACGGGTCGGTTCGAACCCACCGATCAGCTGACCTACCGCCATCTTCCCTTCCAGGTTCCCGCGGGAATTCACCAGCTGCACCTTCGTGTCGGCTACAACGCGCGGATCGGCTCCAGTCCGACTCTGCGGGGAGGCAATACCCTCGATATCGGGCTCTTCGATGCGCGTGGAGCGGAATCGGGCAGTCCCGGCTTTCGCGGTTGGAGTGGCAGCGAAAAAACCGAGATCACCATCGACCGCGATTGGGCCACCCCGCCCTACCGGGCCGGCGCCCTGCAGCCCGGGGAATGGTGTCTCCTGCTGGGCGCGTACAAAGTCGCGCCCGAGGGACTCGAGTATCAAGCCGAGATCTGGTTCGACCCCGGACTCCGGCCCGAACCGGTCGATGCGCTCACCGTTCCAGCCATCGCTCCGGAATCGCGGACCCCAGCGCTCGAACCGGGCTGGGTGCGGGGGGATCTGCATTGCCACAGCACGCATTCCGATGGCGACTCGACCCCGGAAGCCCTGCTGGACCGCGCCAGATCGCTCGGATTCGATTTCCTGGGCATCACCGATCACAACGCGCCCCCCTTCGCCGGTCGGACCCCGGTCGATGGGCCGCTGCTCATCCCCGGAACCGAGGTCACCACCTACCGCGGTCACTGGAATGTCTGGGGCGGCAGCCGCTGGTACGACTTTCGCGTGCCAACGCGCGACGCCATGGCGCGGGAGATGGCGCTTGCCCGCGACACGGCCGGGCTGGTGAGCGTGAATCATCCGCGTCCGCTCGGCCCGGACTGGGAATACGGAACCGATCTCCCTTTTCAGGCCATCGAGGTCTGGAATGGACCCTGGCTCGCCTTCAATGCGATTAGCCTGGTCGTTTGGGAAGACCTGTTGCAGGCGGGACGGCGGGTGGTTGCGGTCGGCGGCAGCGATACGCACCGGTTGAAAGGAACCGATGAGGGATTTCTACCCAGACCCAAGCTCGGCGAGCCGACCGTCTGGGTAAAGCCGGAAGGACCGCTCACGGTGAGCTCGATCCTGGATGGATTGCGGCAGGGCCGCAGCTTTCTTTCGGCGTCTCCGGATGGACCGCAGCTCTTGCTGGACACGGGCGACCCCGGCGAGCTTCGCCTACGCGTAGGGGGAGCGCGGGGCCACACGCTCATGCTGGTCGGCGCCGGCGCGCTGCTGGAATCCCACCTCATCGACCGCGACGATTGGTCGATGAGCCTCCGCTTTCCGTCGACGGCATCCTATGTGCGCGCCCAGATCGTCGATCAGGCGCTCGACATGAAGGCGCTCTCGAACCCAATCTGGCGAGAACCAACGACATCGTGAGACCCAGCGCAATTCTGAATCGTCATGCACGAGGCCGGTGCTATCGACGCTCCGTAGAGAGCCGCCCACCCCTTCTGTCATTCTGAGTACGTTGTGCAACGTCATTTGGCAGAAGCGGGTGGCCGACCGCCGTGCCCCACCCGCGTCTGCCAAATGACGTTGCACGGACTACTGAGTGGTGCGTCCAATCGAGCATGCCGGATTGTGGCTCATCGTCGGTGCTCTCCCTCTATTGTCATTCTGAACGTAGTGAAGAATCTCTCTCGTCGGACTGGCCCCCAACCCCTCCCGCTGGAACCGGACCGTGTGCATTGGACGCCCTACTGAGCGCAGCGAAGCATCGCTCTCGTGTTCTCCGCTAACACTGTTCATGATGAGGAATGGCATTGCCAAAACGGGGAAGCGCATCCCCTACTCCCATCGACGAGAAGACCTTCACTCCCTTGCCGTGAAAACCCCGCCCTGGTTTCCGGAAACAGCAGGACACGGAGGTCCTGCACGACGCCCCGTTTCATGCCGCGGCGGCGCCGCACGCGACAAGTCAACTCTGGATGGTGGGAGAGGGCAGGGCAATAACGAGAGGTGAGCAGACTATTGACAACTCGAAAATCGTGCGCTACTGTATCGATTAAGAACTGAATCGATTCAGTTCGATGAGGATGCGGTTATGGGCAAGAAACACAAACACGACGACAAAGAACCAGCGGTGACCTTGCAGACCATTGCGGATGCGATGTGTGTCTCCCGCGCGACCGTCTCGAATGCCTTCAACCGGCCCGATCAGCTCACACCGGAGCTGCGCGTGAAGATCCTTGCCAAGGCGAAGGAGCTGAAATACGGCGGACCCGATGCCGCCGCCGCGGTGCTGCGCAAAGGGCGTACCGACACCATCGGGGTGATCTTTACCGAGGCGCTTGCCTACGCGCTCACCGATCCGGTGGCGCTTGCCGTGCTGCAAGGCATCGCCAGGGAAACCGAAGAAGCCGAGATTCGCTTGTTGCTCATTCCCACCGCCGCCGATCGCGCCGATACCTCTCCCGTGCGCGATGCGGTGGTCGACAGCTTCATCCTCTGGTCGCTCCCGGACACCGATCCGCAACGGCTTGCCGCGCTGGCGCGGCGGTTGCCGGTCGTGATCGTCGATGGCACCCCCGATCCAGAAGCTGCCTGGGTCGGTATCGACGACCGGAGTGGGCTGGAGGAGCTGGTCGGTACGCTGGCCGGTGAGGGACACCGCCGCTTCGGCGTCGTCACCTGGCCGCTGGCCGAAGATGGCGTGACCGGCTTCGCCGATCTCGCCCGCCGCGACTCGATCTACGCCACCGCCCGCGAGCGCATGGCGGGCATTCGGACCGGGGTCGAAGCCGCCGGTATCGCCTGGGCGGATGTCCCGGTCTATGAATGCGCGATCAACAGCCAGGAAAACGGCGTGCGCGCCGCGGCGGCCCTGCTCGATCTCGATCGGCCACCGACCGCCCTGCTCTGCATGAGCGATCTGCTCGCGTTCGGCGCAATGCAAACCGCGCTGGCCCGGGGCCTAGCAATTCCGGGCGATGTCAGCATCTCCGGGTTTGACGATATCCCGGCAGCGGCGCGCTCCGATCCTCCCCTGACCACCATCCGCCAACCCTACGAGCGCAAAGGCAACATTGCCGCCACGTTTCTGCTCCAGGGCTGGACCGATACGCCACCCCGGACGGAGCTGGCCACCGAGGTGATCTGGCGGCAATCGACCGGACACGCGCCGGTCTGAAACTGTCGATTTCCGAGCCACGCATCCGACGATCTCATGCGTACATTCGTTCATGTCGATGCGGGAAACAGGAGCATTCCAATGAACTACGACCTGACACTCATGACCAAAGCCACGCAATCCGTCGACCGCCCATTGCCCCCCGACGTGCGCGCGGTGCGAGAGCATATCGGCGCCCCGGTCTCGCGCTCGATCGAGCTGCGGCAGGCGGTCAGCGCGTGGCTCTACCGATTGGCCGAGCGCGTTGCGCCCCGGCCCGCCCGGGCCGAATGCGACGCGCTCTTCGAGGCGGTTTCGACGCTGCTGACCGAACCGAATTGCGACGGTTCGCGGTTGAAATCCACCTCACATGGAGGGTGTCGATGCGTTGTATATCCGTGAAGCGTATGAGCTTCGAACCGGTGAAAGATGAGCTACAGGAAGCCGGTCCAACCAACGTCCCAGTCGAGCATCGAGCAAATAAGAGGAGGAGATCATGAACCCAGATTTCGTTACATTGATTGCGGCAAGTATGGTGACGCGCTCCGAGGCGCTCTCGGCATTGCCCGATGCGCCCGTGGTCGAAGATTTCATCGACCGATCGAAGCGTGAGCCGCGTATGGCAACGCTGCGCAAGCAGCTGGCGGAGCTGATTTGGCCCGGTGAGCTCAGAGTCCCCTCGATCGAGCCTCCCTCACCGGTTCCCAGCTGCTGACCGCACCTAATCGACCCATCTAATGGAAGGACCCGGGCGGAGCACATGCTCCGCCCTTCGTTCTTCCCCTCGCCGTCCCGACCGCCTTCGTCGTCCCGACCGCAGCGGAGGGACCTCTCGTCACCCCGCAAACCCGCCTCCCGCACGTTACCTCGGTCGTAGTGCAGGTGCCTCCGCGCCCTGCGATCGCGCGCCAGCGCGATACCCAACCTGGCCGACCACCAACTCCAAAATTGGCAGCCTACACCCCTTGACAATAAAAGAACTTATGTTCTATACTGAAGATAAGCGGCACATCTGGCATGGGCGCGGGCCTGGGCAGCCACGGACCCTGCCCGGGCTGGTTACCCGTCACCCACACTCGGTGCTGGAACCCGGCTCCGCTGTCTCTTCTAGACAGGCGGAGCGTCTCGGTCGATCCCACCGTCTTATCGCTTGGCCCATTCACCTCCATTCATTCCACCCCCTTGTCCTTCCTCCCCCCGTTGTCATTCTGAGCCGCAGCGAGGAATCTCTCCTCGTCCCCGCACGAATGGTGCCCAGCGTTGATCATATCGCCAATACGCCTCCAACCAGGAGAAGGCGGTCGGCAGCCCCATGATCGAGCCGCGTTCGATCGCACAGCACAGAGTCCGTGCGCTACGACCGGGTGTTGTGCGGGAGGCAGGGTCGTGGGGCTACGAGGGGTCCCTCCACTTCGGTCGGGACGACGAGAGGCTCAACCTTGTGGGCGGAAGAGACCGCGGGTACCGTGCGTGCCGTTGCCCGTGGAAGCGGGCAGGTCAGATTCCGGCGCCGGCGCGGTGCGCTCGATGCGGTAGTCCGGTTTCGGTTGCTCGTCGGGAGACCATGGCCGCACCCCTGCCTGCAGCGCTGGGGCGTTCTCGGTCTCGCCGCCGATCTTGAAGCGCATCCCCTTCAGATCGGAGACGATCTGCTCCAGGTCGCCCTTGGTCGCCGTCTGCCGGGCATGCTGTTCGCGTACGAAGCGGGAGTAGGGGGCGATGGCGCTTTCCATGCGGTGCACCGACCGCTGCAGCTCGTGCTCGAACTGCTCGTTCATCACCGTGACCAGATTCTGTTCCAGCTCGCTGGACCGCTTGCGGAACTCCTCCCTGGTCTGCCGCCGTTTGCGCGGCAAAATGAAAAGCCCCAAACCGGCCAGCAGACTGGCCGCTACGATCCCGGTGACATCGACCGCCACCGTGCTGGCCGCGGCAACCACCAGCGCGCCCAGCCCGATTGCGCCCACTTCGGCAATGGCCGTCTGCGCGACGGCATTGCGCACCGAGAGGGACAGATCGTTGGCCGATTGCTCCGGATCGTAGCGATCGACCTCCTCCTGCGCGCGTTTCGAAACGGCATCGAGCAGCGCCCGGCGGTCGTAACGGAACTGGCTGCTGATCTCGCCGACCATCTGGTCTTCGTATTGCGCCAGCCGGCGCCGGTCGAGATACCCGTTGATCGCTTCCCAGGTGCGCAGATCCTGCTCCACCATCCAATCGATCAGCTCGTTGACGGTGGAATCGATCTCGTCCTCGGTGTCGCCGACCACTTTGCGCTCGAATTCGGCCTTGATTTTGTCCTTGTTCATCAGATCGATAACGCGGCCGATACGAATGGTGTCCTCGAAGAACTCGTCGCCGCGGGCGTTCATCTTGCCGATGATGTTTTCGATCCGGTCGAGGTGATAGGCGAACTGCTTGCGCATGTCCTCCTGATAGAGCTCCAGCTGCCGGTCGATGGTGCGCAGGGTGTCGATATCCTCGGTCAGCACCGCCAACCGCTCGTTGGTCGTCTTCAGGTACTTACCGGCCAGGTGCTCGGCGGTGCCGAGCGGGCTGAGCAGCTTGAGGCGGATACGCCCTTCCTCATCCAGCGTTTCGAAGATGTAGGTCTGCAGATTGCCGAGCCGGCTCTCATCCCAGAGACGCTGGCTTTCGGTCAGATTGCGCCCGGCCAAATCGTTGGCCTGCTGCGCGAGCAGGGCAGAAACGGGAAAGATCTCGGGGGCAATGCCCAGCAGGCGCGAGATGTTCGTATCGACGAACTCGATGACCTGTTTGACGCTGGCCTGATCGCGCAGCAGGTCGATCTTGTTGATCACCACCACGATCTTCTTGCCCCAGTCCTTCACTCCCTCCATGAACTCGCGTTCGGATTCGGTAAAAGGCCGGTCGGCCGAGGTGACGAAGAAGACGATGTCCGAGCGCGGCACGAACTTCTGCGTCAGCGCCTCGTGCTCGCGGATGATCGCGTTGGTGCCGGGGGTATCGACCACGGTGATATCGATCAGGAACGGCGCTGGGTACGTCCGCTCGATGCTTCCGTCGCCCAGCCGCCGCTCGCTGTTCTGCTCGCCGTAGGTGAGGATATTGATCACCGCCGTGGTGGGCGTGACCCCTTCGGGCAAGATCTGGCCGCCGATCAGCGCATTGATGAAGGCCGACTTGCCGGCGTTGAACTCGCCGACGACGACCAGCATGAAAAGCGAGGTGAGCTGCTCCTTGGCATCGCTGATCTGGTCGCGATCCTCTTCCGTAGCGGGGTAGTCGTCCAGCAGTACACCGAGCCGGGACAGAATCGCCAGCTCCTCGTCCACCAGCTCATGCTGGCGGTCGGAGAGCACCACACTCGATTGCTCGGCTGCGCCCGGAGCGCCTCGTCTGCGACGGAAGAAATCTCTCATCCTGGTCTGGTCCTCAAATTGCCGGATCGAGCCGCTCGTACGGTGGGAACGGATCGGGTCCGAGCAGGGGAAGCGCATACGTGAAAAAGTCATCGGTTGGCGCGTGCTTCCGTGGATCGAAGTATGCCTGAGGTAGCGACCGGACGCGATTGGCGACTTCCCCGAGATCGACGTAATGCGTCGTGAATCCTGGGTGGAGTCCGGCATCCCGCTCGATTCCGATCATCACCCCGCCATGTCGGTGCGCGAGGGCATCCGCGGCAGCCCGGCCGCAGAGGTAGGCGAGACTCTGGTCGATCGACGACACCAGCGAGATCGACATGCGGGTGGCCGATCCGGGGCGCTCCACCCGTGCTCGCACCCCGGCTGCCGACCGCAATATCCGCGCGATCCCCTCGCCAGCCGAGGCGAAATAGGGATGCCCGAACGGGTCGATATACTCTGGTTCGTCCCCGCCGAGATGCTTGCCGGATGCGTCCCGCAATGTCTCCGGCACGATCGCCACCGCGAAGCCATGCGTTTCGATGCGAGTTACGATCGCCTGCACCAGCGCCTCAGCCGATTCCGGGGGCGCTTCGGGCGGAAAAACCAGCGGATGGATATCGGCGTCACGCCCGGCGAGCCCGAGGGCGCCACTGAGCGGCAACCACCCGGCGTCTCGTCCCGGTACTTCGATCAGCTTGACCGGATAGAGCTTCGGCGCCGAAAGCGAGTCCCAGGTCGCATCCCGAACAACATTCGCCAGGAATTTGGCGGCCGAGGGAAAGCCGGGGCAAAAATCGGTTTCCATCAGATCGTTGTCGACCGTCTTGGGGGCAAGCACCGCCGGAATTTCGCCGCCGGTCCGCTCGTGCAATCGGCGCGCGGTGTCGGCCGAGTCGTTCCCGCCGATCAGCACCACCCCGCGCACATCGTGTTGGTGCAGGACGGCGACTGCCAGATCGAGTTGGTCGTCGTTCGCCTTGAGCCGGCTGGTGCCAAGCGCCGCACCCGGCGTCACCCGCAGGGCATCGAGCTCCTGCAACGGAACATCGGACAGGTCGAGCAATTGCTCGGCCAGCAGCCCCTCGATCCCATTGCGCATACCCAGAATCCGATCGAACGAGCCGCGTGCGCGCGCCGCTTCGATGGCTCCCACGAGGGACGCATTGACGACCGCGGTCGCTCCGCCGGACTGACCGATCAGCAGCGCGCCATCACTCATACGTGGAATCCGATCAATCGATTGGCGTGCCGAACAGATGGGTGCGCGGCGCCTGCAGTAACCAGACGGCATACGGTGCGCGTTGCTGCACCCGCTCGTCCCAATCCTCGGGCAAATAGAACACCGCTTCGATGCGGGACGGATCGAGCCCCAACAAGGCGGCTACCCGTTCCTGTGCGGCGTCGATCTGCTCCAGTGGAATCTCGCCGATCAGCACCAGCGGAATCGACCCATCCGCGCCGGAGATAGCCGCTTGCGTCAAAGGCAACGTGGTGGCGATGAAGGCCGATTCCAACCCGCTGATCTCATCGAGCGTACTGCGCATCACGTCTTCCTGCCCGAGCGCGCTCACCACCAGCGCGGTCAGCTCCCGGATCGAAGGTCCCGCGGGATTGACCCGGTAGCGCCGCGACGCGCCTTCTCGCTGGGAAACCAGAATCCCCAATCGTTCCAGCTTGTAGCACTCGTGCTGCAGTGAGCTGATGGGGAGGTCGAGAATGCGGGAAAACTCAGTCAGGGAATAGGCGAGATGGGGACGCGGAATGGTCTGGCCCAGCACCGCGGCACGGACCTTCGAGGCAAAGAGTTCTGACAGGAATTCGTTCACACCGATGCGCCGTCCGCGATCGTGACGATGGAGACGGGTCCTTACGAATGGATCGTAACACGAATTCGGTGTGTACGTATGGGGCGTGGGCAATGGGCAATAGGCAAAAGGCAACAGTGAGCGCTCAGGATCAAAGCTCGACTCTGATCCGGCTCAGCACTATTGCCCATTGCCTTTTGCCTATTGCCTGATTCTGAATGCCGTCCCCCCACATCCCGCACACTTCAACGGCCGCAGCAACCCTGGCTCCTCGGTGCCGCATTGCTCGCAGGCCCAGATGGTGCGGGCGTAGCGGCGCATCAGCTCGCGGCGGGTGACGATGCCGATGAGCTGGCCCTCGTGCACCACCGGCAGCTGGCGGACGCCGTGCAATCCCATCAGCTCGATCAATTCGGACAGCGGGGCGGTTTCCTGCACGGTGATGACCCCGCGGCTCATGATGCTGCCGGCGGTCGGACCCCGCTTGCTGATGATGTCGTATTCGGTCACCATGCCGATCAGCTTCTGCTCATCGTCCAGCACGGGCATACCGCCCAGATCGTGCGTTTCCAGCACGGCGATCACCTCGGCGACCGGCGTATCGGCGGTGGTGGTGGGGACATCGGCGATCATGACATCGTGCGCTTCGAGCGCTGTTTCCATCGGTCGTTCGCCTCTCAGGAGCAGACTGCGGCTACCATGCGAAGAGTGTACCGTTAGGCGAGATCGTGGTCCTGGGTCCGGAGTCCCGAGCCCTGAGACGCTAATGAGTAGTCAGCAGTGAGCCCCGGACACGGCATGGCGCGGAGTCCACGCCCTACGATCGGCTCCGGACTCAGGACCAAGACAAAAGGGAAGCGAAGCGATGCCGCGACCGACCCAACCAGCCGAACATGCCGTTCTCGGACTCCTCTATTTCGAGGAAGGGGGCGGCCATGGCTACGATCTCGCCCGCCATTTCGCGGACGATCAGCCACTGGGCGATGTGCTCAAGCTCGAACCGGGCATGCTCTATCACCATCTGAAGAAGCTTGCCCGCACCGGCTGGGTCACCGTCGATGTCGAACCGCAGGGCACCCGGCCACCCCGGCAGGTCTACACCCTCACCGAGGACGGCAAAACTGAGCTGCTGCGCTGGTTGCGCGAGCCGGTGAAGCACACCCGCGACATCCGACTCGATTTCCTGGTCAAGCTCTATTTCGCCCGCTTGCTCGATCCCGACCTCGCTGCGGACCTGATCCACGGTCAGCTCGACAAGAGCCGCGAGATGGAGTCCTCCCTCGAAACTCGCCTCGCGGCCTCCGACACCCCCGCCACCGACTTCGCTCGCCAGGTCCTCGACCTACGCCTTCTTCAAACCCGCGCCGCGATCACCTGGCTCGAATCACTCTGATCGGCGCTTCGATCCCAACTTGTCATATGGGACAATAGCGCCCAATGTTCGATCCGCTCCTTCGACCCCCACCGAGCCAGCCGAAGGAATCGCGCCGAGAGGTTGTTCCATGGACGCAAAGATCCTCGAGTACGCCTTTTTCGAGGGGAAGATCGTTCCCTTTTCCGAGGCGAATGTCAGTATCGGCACCCATGCCCTGCAATACGGCACCGGGGCCTTTGCCGGCGTGCGCGGCTATCTCGATCAGGACGGCTCGACCATCAATATCTTCCGGCTGCCGGAGCATGCCGCCCGCCTGGCGAACTCGGCCAAGCTGCTGCGCATGGAGCTGCCGTATGGCGCCGATGACATGGCCCGCATCATCACCGAAGTGACCGAGAAGAACGCACCCACCGGCGATATCTACATCCGCCCGTTCCTCTACAAACCGGCGGTGCAGCTCACCCCGCGCCTGCGCGGTATCGGTGACGAATTCGCGGTCTATCAGATGCCGATGGGCGATTACCTGTCGCTCGACCGCGGGCAGAAAGCGGTGATTTCCTCCTGGGTGCGTATCCCGGACGCGGCAATTCCCAGCCGGGGCAAGCTCTCCGGCGCCTATGTGAATTCGGCCTTCGCCAAGGACGAAGCCGTCGAGAACGGCGCCGACGAGGCAATCATGATGAACACTGCCGGCAAGATCGCCGAAGGCAGCGGTTGCAATCTCTTCATCGTCCGGCACGACCGGCTGGTGACCCCGCCCTTTTCCAGCGATATTCTGGAAGGCGTGACCCGCCGCTCGATCATGAAGATGGCCAAGAACGCCGGCATCGATGTCGAGGTGCGCGAGATCGACCGCACCGAGCTTTATCTGGCCGACGAAGCCTTCTTCTGCGGCACCGGCGTGCAGGTCGCCTGGATCGAAGCGATCGACGGCCGCCGCATCGGCACCGGCAAGGTCGGCCCTGTCACCGAGCAGCTGCGCACCATCTTCTTCGACACCGTCCGCGGCAAGAACCAGAAATACGCCCACTGGCTGACCCAGGTGAAAATTCCCCAGGTGGCAATGGCGGGCTAATCGTCGTCCCGACCAGCGTGGAGGGACCTCTTGTTGCAGCGCAACTCGGTGTGGATCTGCGGCCGTGCTTCGGGCAACGAGAGGTCCCGCGACAAGCTCGGGACGGCGTTACTCCCCGAGCGCGTCGTCGATGTAGTCCCGCGCTGAGTCCTCAGTCAAAGGGCCGAAGACGATGGCGGAGACGGTGCCGTCCGGGCGGATGAAGACGGTGGCCGGGTAGGTATCGACCCCGAAGGCCTGAGTGACCGGTCCGAGCGTATCGTTGTCGCCGGCGGTGTCACGGCCGATGGGGTAGGTGATGCCGAGCCGGTCGACCATCGCCAGCGCATTGTCGTTGTTGTCCCGCTTGACGCCGACGCCAACGATCGTTGCCGGGGTGCCGTCCGCGGTCAGCGCGGAGCTTAGGGTCTCGAGCTGCGGCATCTCGTCCTCGCAGGGCGCGCACCAGGAGGCCCAGAAATTGAGCACTACCGCGCGGCCCTGCAAATCGGCCGCGCCGACCGTGGAACCATCGAGCAGCGTCAAATTCCAGTTGGGCGCCGGCTGGTCGATCAGCACACCCGCACGGGGCATGTCGTCATCCGGACGGAATTGTTTCCAGCCCGCATAGGCGATGACCAGAATGATCCCGATGGCCAGCAGCAGCGGCGTGTACTTGGCGTAGTTTCCGTAGCCGACCCGGCCGTGCTCGAATGGATCGTCATTCTCCAGGCTGTCGGGGGCAAGTTGCGAATCGGGAGGGAGATCGTCGGTCAAGGCAGACTCTGGACGCCGGCGTCGATCTTTTGCTGATCCGATTCGGTGGCGCCGTCCGAAACGACCAGGATATTGCTCCCCTCCGAGATGGCCAGATCGCCAGTAGCGGCGTCGGCGCCAGAGGGGGTTTCGAGCTGCAGCGAGTCAGCTGACAGATCGGCGGTTTGCTCGGATCGGTCCTCAGGGCTCTCGAAAATAAAGACGTACACTGGCGCGCCTTCGACCTTGAGTTGTTGTCCAACTGGTTCGATGCCGTCGATGCGAACCCCGTCCTTGCCGTATTCGACCGTCGCGCCCTGGGCGGCGATCGCATCGCGCACATTTTTCAGCTCGGCTTTGCCGGCCACGCTTTGCGGCGTCGGCACCGATCCGGTGTCGTCGGTCCGTTCCTGGTAGTAGGCGTAAGCAACGTAGATGAAGAGCGCGGCCGCCACCACGAAGAGCAGATTGGAGATCCAACGGCGGACCGAAGAACTGCCTTGCCGATTCACGCATCACTCCCGAACGGACGAGTCGCCCCAGCGTAGTCTACGCCGTCGCGACCCGCGCCCAGCATCCCGCCGATATCCACCAAAGATAATGGCTTATGTTGCCAGCGGTACAATCGTCTATGTGTCAGGTTTCCGATGGCGATGGGCGGCGCCGGGGGAACAGCCGCTGCAACTGTTGCCGAAACCAGCTCAGAGCGCCAGAGAACGTTCGGAAATCTGAGGAGTCGAATTTTGATGTCGCAACCTGCACCCACCATTGCCGATAGCGTCACGCAATCGCTGCTCGACATTATTCCGCGTTTGAATCGCTGGGCCGAAGCAAGTGTCGCTCGCGCGGCTGGCGAAAACCGGCTCAGCCTGCGTCAACTTTCCGCGTTGACGATGATCGAAAGCGAGCAGACGACCCTGGGCGATGTCGCCCGGCGGTTGATGGTCACCCCAGCGGTCGTGACCGGATTGATCGACCGGCTGGAACGGCGCGGCTATGTGCGCCGCATCAACAGCACCGACGATCGCCGCCGCGTGCTGCTGGCTTTGACCGACGAGGGACGAGACGCCGCGGAGTCGGTGTCGAAACAGCTGCGCGAGGAAATGTCCTCCGCGCTCAGCTCGTTCAGCCCGCGCGAGCTCGAACAGCTCGATGAGGTCTTGACGCGGTTGCGGCCGGTCGCCACCGATCTGGAACGGTCGGTCCCCGAGAGCCGCCGCTCGTAGGTCTTCGTCCGGTTTGCTCGCATTGCCCTGCGCTACGCCGATTGGTCGACGTCCGGCTGGAACTGCTCACCGCCGGCAAGTCCTTCCTGCTGCGTCCGGAATTGGGGGGTCTTGCCCAGCTCGTCGAGCACCGATGCGACGCGTGTAGCCAGTGCTGCCGCGCTGATTCCCTCGGGCCCCTCCACCATCAGTCTGTCCGCATGCGAGGTCGTTTGCAGACCCGCCGCCCGAAGAGGCGTAATCAGCGCCCGGGTTTCCTCGTCCTGTTCGGCCTGGATCATCAGCGCCGGGGTCAACCAAACCCGGCCCAGCGTTTCTGCCCAGGTTCGCAGCTGAGCCTGGGCAGCATCTTCCAGGGTCTCTCCGGATTGGCGCTCGAGAAAGGTCATGACGTCCTCGACCCGGAATCCGGCGGAAAGCGCGCGTTTGAGTGAACGGTTCGTGATGCGATAGTCGGCCTCGGGCTCCAGCCGGATCTGATCGGCGAAGGCAGTCAACGACCAGACCCGCACTGGAGTCGGGAGCCGCAGCGTGACGGTCAAATCGGGATGGATCGCGATCGCGTCGCCCTCGGGGAGCGGCGTGGGTTCCACCGTTCCGATGCCAGCGGCGTTCAGACCGGCAGCGGTGACGCGCAAGACTTCGCCAACCGAGGGAACATGGCCGATTTCGACCAACCCAAACCAGGCGAAACTGCCGCGCACGGTGCGCTCGATGACCTGCTCCAGTGCGGAGAGCCGTTCGACCGAACGATCGAGCGAGGCATCGACCGGACGGGCAGTGGCGATCTGCACGGCATCGCCCAGCGCGTCGGCGCTGCGATGACTCAGCCAGCGGGCGAGATCGTCGAGCCGGTACCAGCGTTCCGGATCGAGCTCCGGCAGGAGCACCAGCAACCGCCGCCGGAATTGCGGCCAGAACGCCCCGGAAACCACCACCTCTTCCTGGTCCTGGGCTTCGATCCAGGTGGCTGCGCCTAGCCACCATGAGATGAGCTGGCTGGTCTGGTCGCCGAACGAGCGGCCACGCCAGGCGCGCAGAAAGCGATTCATCCCGGTATCCGCGTCGGGCGGATCGAGCAGATTGTCGTACTCGGCCAGCGCCGCCAGGAATTCGAGATATCCGGGCAGCGGTTCCTCACCGCCCAGATTCCAGAGTTGCGCGTCCAGCCGCCGTCGCGCGCGCATGGAGGCCGAGGAGAGGGACGCGACCGCCGGCGTGCCCGCGCCCAGCCAGCGCAAGACCGTCAACAGATCCCAGGCGAGGGCGGCCGGATGTTTGGGTGCGGGTTGGGCGGGCGCCACGCCCACCGGTTCGGGCGGCTGCTGGCGGTCGCGTGCCGGCGTGGGTTTGGGCGGTTGCCAGATCGGTTGGAAAAGCGCCCGCGTGCCGTCCGGCAACCAGGTATGCCAGACCAGCAACGCGTCCTCCAGATCGCCGAGAGCGATGCGCAGCCGCTCGGCGGTGCGCGGCTGGTTCGGATCGAGCTCCAGCTCCTCGGCGATCTCGTCGAGGGGAACGGTCTGCCCGGCTGGGAGCTCGGCGACCGCGGCGAGCACGCGCCGCGCATCCCAGCCGAGCTTGCGCTCGACCGATGTCCGCCGATCTGGATATCCGGCAAGCTCCAGCAGCCCCTCGGTGAGCTCGCGCCGGGTGCGCAGCCCGGGCATCGATTCCAATCCCCAGAGCTCGGCCGCACGTTGGATGTCGGTATCGTCCAGCAACTCCAGCAGCGCCGCCGGCACGGCATCGCTGATATCCCCGGCGTCACGCTCGTCCAGGATGCGAGCGAACAGTTGCCCGAGCTCACGCGGCAGAAAGAGGCGGGGAATCTCTCCGACCGCGACCGGTTGCTGGCCGGCCGTCGTCGCCAGCGCGCCGGACTGATAGAGTCTGGTGGCGGTGGCGCGCACGGTTGCCTCGTCCCGGTCGAGCTCCGCGGTCAGCTCGGCGATGGTGGCGCCCTGCTCCGGCCCGTTGGCGACGAACCATGCGATCAGATCCTGCTCGTCGGACGAGCGGCGGATCCAGAAGTCGCGGGCGGCCCGCGGATCGATCATCGCCCGCATCAGCTGGGCGATGAGGGCGGCGCGGTCACGGGAAGTGCCCGGCAACAACCAGGCGACTGCAATGCGTTGCAGCTCCTCGTCCGACCGAGCGTTCAGCCGCCCCATCAGATTGCGCATCGGGTCCTCCGCGGTTTAGGCTCGGCGCGCACGCCGCTGCCCGGCCGATGGCCTCTCCCGCGCGGGACGATCCCGCCCAGGCAGTGGCCTTTTTTTCTGACCGTGGAGACGATCATGCCGCAACACTCCCGCCATGTCCGGCTCGATGAGTCGCTGCAGCTTCCGGGGTGCCCGGTCTGCCGGGTCGTGCTACAGCGGGTCGAGCAATCGTTGGAGAGTATCAGCTACGAGCTGGTTCTGGACCCAGCGTTTCGGGAGACGGTCGATGCGGCCTGGGGATTTTGCAACGTCCACGCTCAGCAATGGCTGGAGCACGTGCCGCCCCTCGGCACGGCCATCATCTACGAGGCGGCGCTCGGCCGTATCGCGCGGCAGCTCGAACACCAGCGGCCAGGGCGCTCGGGCGCGGGCGGGTTGCGCTCGAAGCTGGGCGGATCGCGGGTCTCGAACGCGCTCGCCCCGGCGGGCGCTTGTCCGCTTTGCACGGTGCAATCCGATCACGAAAGCCAGCTGATTGGCCAGCTGCTGGACGAGCTGCGAAGCGCGTCATTTCGCGATCGATATGCCGCTTCGGACGGCCTCTGCGTCGTGCATATGAATGCCGCCCTGGCAGCGGAGCCTTCGACCGAGATCCTGGAGGCGCTGCGCGCCCGGCTGCTCGCCTCGCATCGTCTTTTGCAGGACCAGCTGCGGGAGATCATTCGCAAGCACGACTACCGCTACCGCCACGAAACGATGGGCGACGAGCTGGGCGCACCGGCGCGAGCAGTGCGCCAGGTTGCCGGCGCTTCTGGATTGACGCGCGGAACCGAGTGACGGAATCGGCAAAAGATACGAAGATAGGCATCGATAGATATGGAAATGGCGCGGATGCCGCGGCGTCCGGCGACAATCGAAGGACACAGGTGCACAACCAGATGACTACCGGCGACCGGGAGAGCGTGCTCGCATTCATCGAGATTCCACGCGGGAGCCGCAACAAATACGAGTTCGATGAGGCGCTGGGTGGTCTGAAGCTCGACCGGGTGCTCTATTCCTCGGTGCATTACCCCACCGACTATGGGTTCGTGCCCGACACGCTGGCCGAGGACGGCGATCATCTCGACATTCTGGTGCTGATGCAGGAGCCGACCTTTCCGGGGTGCTATATCGAAGCGCGGCCGATCGGCGGACTCGATATGTCCGATGAGAAGGGTGCGGATTTCAAAGTGCTGGCCGTGCCGATGGGCGATCCGCGCTATCAGCAGGTGACCGATTTGGCCTCGCTGGGTGAGCACTGGCTCAAGGAGATCGAGACGTTTTTCGATACCTACAAGCTGCTCGAGCCGAAGCAGACCGAGGTGCTCGGCTGGCATGATGCCGCCTTCGCCTGGGAGATGATCGAAACCTGCCGGCGGCGCTATATCGAGGCGTCCGGCTCGTAAGAGCCGTTGTCGCGCATGAGCATCCCGTCGTCCGGCGAGCCGGCAGTGCCGACCTCCCTGGCTGGGCGTCGCCCGCGCTTCTTCTATCTGGTCAGCGTGCCGCTTTGGGGCGCCACGCTGATCCGGACGTTCGACGACGAAGGCGATGCCAGCCGGCTGCCGGTTACGCTTCCCCTGCTGGCGCTTTATCTGGCGCTCTTTTTCACGGAGTCCTGGCTGAGCCGGAGGTTCCCTCGCTACCAGCAAATCTACTTCGGTTTGCAAGTGGCAATTGGCTTCGCGTTGATGACGAGCCAGCCGGATCTCGACTTCTACGCGATTCTCTTTCTGCCGATCTGCGCGCAGATCGCATTGGTTCCCCAGCGACGCGAGCGCCAGCTCTGGTTTTGTGCGACGTATGCCGCGATGGCGGTTGGCCTGCTGCTGTATCAGGACTTCCCGCGCAGCGTGGCGCTGATTCTGCTGTATGGCGCCGGGTATTTGCTGGTGGCCTCGTACGCTGCCGCGACCGAGCAGGCGGAGGCGGCGGAAGCGCAGAGCCGGGCGCTGGTGGGCGATTTGCAACAGGCAAACCGGCAGTTGACCGAAAATGCCGAAACGATCGAAGAGCTGGCCGTGGTGCAGGAGCGTAACCGGCTCGCCCGGGAGCTGCACGATTCGGTGAGCCAGTCGCTCTACGGGCTGGTGCTGAGCGCCGAGGCGGCGCGGCGCAATCTGGCGGCTGGCAATACCGCTACCAGCGCCGGCGAGCTCGAATCGATGAGCGCAACGGCCCGCGCGACCCTGGCGGAGATGCGATTACTGATTTACGAGCTGCGTCCGTCCGAGATCGAGGAGCATGGTTTGCAGCGAGCGCTGGAAACCCGGCTGGCGACCGTCGAACGGCGAGCCGGATTGCAGACCTCTTTCGAGTACGCCGTCTCCGCCGATGTGCCAATGCGCATCGAGATCGAGCTGGAACGGATTGCTACTGAGGCGCTGACCAACGCGGTCCGGCATGCGGGAGCCACGGCTGTGAGCGTACGTGTGCGGCAAGAGAGCGACCGGCTGGTGCTGGAAGTGCGCGACGACGGCGCGGGTTTGGTTCCGGGCGCCGCCGGCGGCGGTTTCGGCATACGCGGCATGCGCGAGCGGGCGGAGCGACTGGACGGGCGGTTTTCGATCGACTCGACTGCCGGATCGGGAACCGTCGTGCGGGTGGAGGCGCCATTATGAGCGACGCGATTTCGGTGTTCATTGCCGATGACCATGCCATCGTGCGCAAGGGGATTCGCGCGCTGCTGTCGACCGAACCGGGCATCGAGGTCGTCGGGGAAGCAGGCGACGGCGCAACCGCGGTGTCGCAGGTGCTGGCAACGAGGCCGGACGTCACGCTCATGGACCTGGTGTTACCCGGTGTCGAAGGCGCCGAAGCGATCCAGCGCATTCGATCCGCATGGCCGACCGCGCGCATTCTGGTGCTGACCAGCTTCGTCACGGACGAGAAAGTGCTGCCCGCCATCCGCGCCGGCGCCAGCGGGTATCTGCTCAAGGATTCCGCCCCCGAGGATCTGGTGCGCGCGATCCGCCAGGTGCATCGGGGTGAGACGCCGCTCGATCCGAACGTGGCCGGCCGGGTGCTGCACGCGCTCAGCCAGACCGCGGCGCCATCGACCGATGCACTGACGACGCGCGAGCTCGATGTCTTGCGCGAGGTGGCACGCGGTTATTCCAATCAGGAGATTGCCGGCCGGCTGTCTCTGAGCGAGGCGACCGTCCGCACCCATATCAGCCATATCCTGAGCAAGCTCCAGCTTGCCAGCCGTACGCAGGCGACGCTCTACGCCCTGCGCGAAGGCCTGGTTTCACTCGACGACTGAGCGACCCGCAACATTCCGCTGAGATCGAGCACCGCAAAGTGTGGTGGAACGATTCCTCCGATCGTCCGGCGGCAGAGCGCTCGGCGGGCGATAGAACAAAGGGGAGGCAGATGTTGCGCCTCGCTTTGTCGAATGCTGGAAGTCGGTTGCCATGTCACGCTCGCTCGTCCCCTCGCTGTTCCGCGGCTCGTTTCTCCATCCGCGCCGCGTCATTCTCC
>DASTFJ010000065.1:0-15913 GCA_035708745.1 Thermomicrobiales bacterium
TGTTCCCGGGCGAATCGCGCAACAGGCGCGCTATCTGCTGCTCGGGCTCCCAATCATGGTACTGGTCGCCCGCCTCATAGCCGGACCGGCCGATGAGGTCATCCGGATTGCGTTGCTGGGTCTGTGCGCCGCGGCCGCGTATCACGCGATCAATTTCTGGATCGTGCCGTTGGGATTTCCGCACGGGTATCGCGGGCTCGATGTCGGGACCGTGCTTTTTGGGGTGTCATGGGCGCTGGGAGATGTGCTCAGGGTGGGATCGAGCAGCGAGGGCGGAAATCTGCCGATTGCGTTCCTGGCCGGTCTGACGGCCGGCTTGCTGGTAGCCGTTGCCTGCCGTGGCGTTCGCCGCTGGCCGGGCGGGACATTCACCGCGCCGATGACGCAATGGCTGGTGATCACGCTGATTCTGGGTTTCACCGGGAACTGAGCACGGTCATTCCAATTTCCGCCGCGGTGCGCTACGGTAGGCAGAACGAGCCAGCCAACCCATCATCTCATCCGCGGCTCGAACGCAGAAAGACCGGCATGATCGACACAACGTCCACCTACACCTGGTCGAATAGCAACGCCTACGAAGCCTTCATGGGACGATGGAGCAGCCCGCTGGCCGAAGCTGCCGTCGCGTCGCTGGCGCTCCCGCCCGATCTGCGCTGGCTGGATGTGGGGTGCGGCACCGGGGCAACGACTCAGGCCATCCTCACCGTCGCCGATCCGCGCGAGATGACCGGGATCGATCCCTCGGCTGATTTCCTCGCGGCCGCCGCGAAACGCGTGCGCGATTCGCGCGTGCGCTTCGAGTGCGGCACGATCCAATCGTTGCCGATTCCCGACGGAGACTATGATGCGGTCATCTCTGGTCTGGTCCTCCTCTTTCTGCCCGATCCATTGGCAGGCGTGGTAGAGATGGCTCGGGCCGCGCGCGACGGTGGAATGGTGAGCGCGTATCTCTGGGATGTCGACGGCGAAGACCAGTTCACCCTGTACTTCCGGAAAGCGGCGACCGACCTCGATCCAACCGCTTTTATTTGGGACACCAGCATGAACCGTGCGCTATGCCGTCCCGAACCATTGCGCGCGCTTTTCGAAGACGCTGGGTTGGCGAATGTGAGCGTCGATGAGATCGTCATTCCCACCGTCTTCGACGATTTCGATGACTACTGGCTGCCGTGCCTGCTGGACGGCCCCACACCCGTACAGCGATACGCCAGATCGCTCACGACCGATCGGCAGACAGTCTTGCGAGAGCACCTTCGTTCGATGCTGCCAATTGCGGCCGATGGAACGGTTCCGCTTTATGGTCACGCGTGGATGGTGCGCGGCACGAAGTAGCTGGGCCGCAGGGCCATCCTCTACATGGTTCGGGTGACGCGGGCCGTGTTGGTCAGGCGGGCTTGCAGGATGATGACGATGAGGAGGAAGAGCCCGCGGATGACTTCTTCCCAGTATTGAGTGAGATCGAAGATGCCTTTGCCGCGCTCGAAATTGAGCTCGTTGAAGATCAGCCCGAGCAGGAGGACCCCGACCAGCGTGGTCCAGACCGAGCCGCGGCCACCGGTGAGCAGGGTCCCGCCGACGACGACCGCCGCGATGGCGGTCAGCTCCCAGCCGACCGCGGCGATGGGCGAACCGGTATTGCCCTGGGCGGCCAAGAGGGCTCCAGCCAGTCCGGCGAGACCGCCACTGAGCAAATAGACGAAAAAGAGCGTGCGGTTGATCGGCAACCCGGCCAGACGAGCCGCTTCTTCGTTGCCGCCGATGGCGAGGATGTGCCGGCCGAAGCGAGTCAGATTGAGCATGATCGAGCCGAGGAGGTAGGCGACCACCACGATCACGACCGGCAGGGGGACCGGACCGATCTCGGTTTTCCAGAGGTCCTTGTAGTTGGTGGCGTAGTCGACCGAGACGCTGGCATTGTGGGATAAGTTCAAGGCCGCGCCTCTGGCTCCCAGCAGCAACGCCAGGGTGACGATGAACGGCTGCACCTTGAAGACCGCGATGATGCCGCCGTTGATGACGCCGACCAGCAGGCCGATACCAATGGCGGCGGCCAGGGCGACCCAGAGACCGTGCGGGCTGAGCCGGGCAGCGGTCACCGCCGAAAGCGCCACCACCGCGCCAACCGAGAGATCGATGCCGCCGGTCATGATGACGAAGGTCATCCCGAGCGCGATCAAGGCGAAATAGGTGTTGTTCTTCGCCAGCGTCCAGAGATTGAAGCTGCTGGTAAAGGTTTCCCCGTACCGCCAGACGCCGAAGAGAAAGACCAGGATCAGCGCGATCAGCACGCCCTGGCCGCGCAGCCAGGCGCCCGCGATTCTGGAATAGGCTGTGGCCGAGGGATCGACCGCGTCCTGCCGGAGCTCGCCCGCTTCCACCGCGTTACCTCCACCCCGCCTTGGGTCGTTGCAGCAGTACCGCGATCAGAATTGCGCCGGCGATCACCATGCGGGTGGTGCCGTCGGGCACGCCGTGCGAGATCAGGGTGTAGCGCACCTGATGGATGAAGAACGCGCCGATCACCGTGCCAGCGATCGTGGCGCGTCCCCCGGTGAAGGGAGTGCCCCCGACCGCGACGGCAGCGATGGCGTCCAGCTCCATATCCTGGCCGACTTGATAGGGATCGCTGGAGGTGTTGATCGCCACGACGATCAGCCCCGCCACCCCAGCCAGCAACCCGGAGAGCACATAGATCTGGCGCTTGACCCGCGTGACCGGCACGCCGGCCAGCTCCGCCGCCCGCTCGTTACCGCCGATCGCCAGCACGTAGCGCCCGAACGTCGTGCTGCGCAACCCCCAGGCGGCAACGATGGCGATGACGATCATCACGATCACCTGCACCGGAATACCGAATGGGCGTCCGGTGCCGAGATAATCGAAGTGCGGTTTGTTGAACTCGACCAGATTGCCGTCGGAGAGCGCTTTGGCGATGCCACGACCGCCGAGAAAGAGCACCAGGGTCGCGATGATCGGCTGGATTTTGAATTTCGTAATCAGGTAGCCGTTGAAGTAGCCGAAGGCTCCCGCCACCAGAATTGGAATGACGATCGCCAGCGGGATGCCGATCCATTCGTTGCTCAGCAGCGCCCGCTGGCTATCGAAGATCTTGGGCGCAAGCGCCCCGGAGATAGCCATCAGCGCGCCGACCGAGAGATCGATGCCAGCGCTGCCGATGACATAGGTCATCCCAACACCCACGATGACGATGGTGGCGACCTGGGTCAGATTAACCCGCAGGGTGGCGAAGGTGAGAAAGTTCGTGGTGGCAAAAGCGTTATAGATCGAGAGCGCGATCAACGCGAAGAGCGCCCGCTGGGTCTGCGAGCTGTTTCGCACCAGTTCGGGTAGCGAGCGCGCGCCGGCGGAGACCCGGGGAGTCGTCGATGCCACCGATTACTCCTCGACCGTACTGGGGAACGGATCGTGCCCTTCCGCCATCGCCGCGATGATGACGTCCTGATCGATCTGGGCGCGGTCGAATTCGGCCACCGTGCGGCCGTCGCGCAGCACCGTCACCCGGTTGCTCCCTTCGACGATCTCCTCGATCTCGGAGGTGATCATCAGTACTGACATTCCCTCATCGGCCAGCGATTCGATCAAATGATGAATCTCGGCCTTGGCGCCCACGTCGATGCCGCGGGTCGGCTCATCCAGCAGCAGGAGCCGCGGCTCGAGACAGAGCCAGCGCGCCAGCAGCACCTTTTGCTGATTCCCCCCGGATAGCTGGGAGATCGGCTGCTCCACATCGGAGGTCTTGATCGAAAGAAGCTCGACGAAGCGATCGACGATTTTCGCCTGCTCCTTCGGGTCGATGATGCCGTTCTTCGTCAGCGTTGGCAAAGCGGCCAGGGTGAGATTTTCCCGCACCGACATCTCGGGAATGATGCCCTCTGCTTTGCGATCCTCGGAGCAATACCCGATCCCTTGCCGGATCGCGTCGCGCGGGGATGCGATCGGGGAAGGGACGCCGTCGAGACTGAGCGAGCCGTTTTCCGGTTTGTCGGCGCCGAAGAGCACCCGCGCCAGCTCGGTGCGGCCGGAGCCGAGCAGCCCGGAAAGTCCCAGGATCTCTCCCTTGCGCAGCTCGATCGAGGCATCGTTCAGCACCGGCTTGGCTTCGACATGGCTGGCGACATAGAACGGGGGCGTTTCGATATCGGTTTTACGCTCGGAGAATCCGGTGGTTCCCTCGCTCCGGAGCTCGCCGATATTCTTGCCCAGCATCTTGGCGACGATCTCCAGCTTGGAGATGTCTGCCAGCGATGTCTCCTCGATGGTCTGGCCGTCACGCATGATGGTGATGGTGTCACCCACCTGATGTAGCTCGTCGAGCCGGTGGGAGATATAGATCACGCTGACGCCGGTGGATTTGAGCTGGCGAATCGCGTCGAAGAGTGTCTCGACCTCCCGCTCGTCGAGCGAGGAGGTCGGCTCGTCCATGATGACCAGCTTCGAACCGAACGACACCGCCCGCGCGATGGCGACCATTTGCTGCAAGGCGACATTGAGGTTGAGCAAGGGTTGCTTGACATCGAGCTCTATGCCGGAGCGGGTCAGAATCTCGCGCGCTTCCCGGTTCATGCGTGGCCAGTCGATCAGACCGAAGCGGCGCGGCTCGCGACCCATGAAGATGTTTTCCGCCACCGAGCGAAACGGAACGAGATTGATCTCCTGGAAGATGGTGCTGATGCCTCCCACCTGCGCCTGGTGCGGAGTGGAGAAATCGACCTCCCGGCCCTCGAACACGATCGTGCCGCCATCACGGCGGTATGCGCCGTTGAGGATTTTGGTCAGGGTCGATTTGCCGGCGCCGTTCTGCCCGACGATGGCATGCACCTCCCCCTTCAGCACGGTCAGGCGGGCGTGATCGAGCGCGACCACCCCGGGAAAGACCTTGACGATATCGCGCATCTCGAGCAGCGTCTCGGGAGCACTCGGTGGTGTCGGGGAGGGTTCGGTCAACTTACCGGCCTTTAGAGAAGCGATGCCGCAGGTCAAGAGTCCAGTGTCCAGGGTCCAGTGCAGATCGATCACTGGACCCTGGACTCTTGACACGTGACTTCGTTCCTAGAACTGCTTGCCCTGGAAGTCCTTGGCGTTGCTTTCGTCGAAGAAGCGGTCTTCGACCTTCACCCAGTCGGGGATGTCCTCGCCATCGATGAACTTCATCATCGTCTCGTAGGCGATCGGCCCGAAGAAGGGGCTCGATTCGACCGAGGCGCCCAGCTTCCCTTCGGCGATGGCGTCCATGGCGGCATTCTCGCCGTCGATGGACACGAGGATCACATCCTCGCCCGGTTTGCGGCCGGCGGCTTCCAGCGCGGCAATCGCGCCGATGGCCATCTCGTCGTTGTGCGCGTAGACGGCGGTCACTTCCGGATGCGCTTGCAGCAGGGTCTCCATTACCTGGCGGCCTTCGTCGCGGGTGAAGTTGCCACTCTGGGACGCGATGATCTCCATCCCGGAGAGGGCGCCCTCGGCGGTCGGCGAGCCTTTGAAGGTGCCGGCGATGTAGTCGTCGAAGCCCTTCTTGCGGTCGATGGCCGGATCGGCGCCGGTGGTGCCTTCCAGCTCGATGATCTTGGCATTGCCGCCGGTCGCCTTGGCGAGCCATTCGGCCGCGCGGCGGCCCTGGTCGACGAAATCGGAGCCGATGAAGGTGATGTAGTCCTCACCCGGCTTGGCGATTTCGTGGTCGACATCGCGGTCGATCAGGATGACCGGGATCCCGGCGTCCTTGATCTCCAGCACCTTCGGAGCTAGGGCCTTCGATTCACGCGGCGGGAAGATGATGATGTCCGGCTGCTGGGCGATGATCGAGTCGAGATCGGCCAGTTGCTTGGCGGTGTCGGCATTCGCATCGGTGGCGATCAGGGTCCAGCCGAGATCTTCCTCGAACTGTTTCTTCATGCTGGCGGTTTCGGCCAGGCGCCAGGGATTGGCCGAGTCCGTTTGGGCGAAGCCCACCGTGTAGGTGTCCTTTTTCTCGAGGGTCGGCACCTGCGCCAGCGTGGAGCCGACGCCGTAGCGGCCCGCCACAACGACGGCGGTTCCGGCGGCTCCGAGCTTCAACAAGGTGCGACGGTTCGTCTTCTGTGAATACGACATCTGTCACCTCCGACCAACGGCGCGCGACGTCGCGGCGCCGTCCACAAACAAAACCGAGCGTCCACAAGCCGAGAGCTGTCGATTCAGCAGCGGTGCCGCGACGCGCGACGATTCCTTTAGAACGCTCACAGTTATCGATTGTATCCTGAAGTGGAGAGACCGTCATAACGCGGTTCGAATCGGTCCATAAACTGCGAGCGCATTCGCTAGCTCGTTCTGCCGCGCCGCGACCATAGTTCGACCAGAAGCGAGGAACGATGAAGATCACCGAGGTATCGACGGTCCGGTTGCGCTATCCCATGGAGATACCCATGGCGGATGCCATTCACTACATGCCGGAACGGCCGCTGCTGATCGTGCAGGTGCACAGCGACGCGGGCATCACCGGCATGGGCGAGGTGGCTGCCTATGGGGGCGATCTGGAGAGTATGGAAGCGCTGGTGCTGGGCGTGCTGAAACCGATCGTGGTGGGTCAGGATCCCTTCGCGGTCGAGCGCCTCTGGCAGCAGATGGCGACCCGGCCGCATCAACGCGGGTCCCGCGGCATGTTGATGATGGCGATCTCGGGGGTCGATATCGCGCTCTGGGACATCATCGGCCAAGCGGTAAAGACCCCGCTCTACCGGTTGCTGGGCGGGTTTCGGGACGAACTGACCGCCTACGCCTCCGCCGGGTTCTATGCCGGCGGCAAGGACGCTGCCGCGCTGGCCGAGGAAGTTGCCGGTTACGCCGAGCGCGGGTTCGAGTGGGTCAAGATCAAGGTGGGGCGCAATCCGGACCTGCTCTGGAATCCACTGCATCAGATGGATGCACGGGGGTACGCCGCCGTCACCTTCGAGGAGGACATCGAGCGGGTGCGCGCCGCGCGCGAGGCGATCGGGCGGCGGGTCAAGCTGGCAATCGACGCCAATAATGCCTGGTCGCCAAGCGAGGCGTTGCGCTTCATGGAGGCGATCGGGCCCGACCAGGTCGCCTGGCTGGAAGAGCCGGTGGCGACCGAGAACCGGCGCGGCAGCACCGAGGTCGCGCAGGCGCTGAGCACGCCGGTCGCGGGATACGAGACGGAAACCGGTCTGGCTGGGTTCCGCGATCTGATCCTGAGCAGCGCGGTCGATATCGTGCAACCGGATGTGATCTGGACCGGAGGAATCACGCCCTGCCGCAAGATTGCGGCCTTTGCGGAGGCGTTCAATCTTCCGGTGGTGCCGCATGTCTTTTCCTCGGCATTGAGCACCATTGCCAATATGCATTTCATCGCGTCGATTCCTAATGGCGGGTTGCTGGAATTCGACCAGAATCCGAATCCGCTGCGCAGCCAACTTTTCGAGGAGCCGATCGTCGTGGATGCGCGGGGCAAGGTGGCGATGCCGGACGAACCGGGGCTCGGTGTGCGCCTCTCGCAGGAAACGATCGACCGTTATCGTGTTTGAAGCAGGGAGAGTTTGTGTCATGCGACTGGAAGGAAAGCGCGCCATCGTGACCGGTGGGGGCTCCGGTATCGGCCGGGGGATCTGTCTCCGTTTTGCCCAGGAAGGCGCGAAGGTGATGGTCGCCGATCTCGACCAGGCCGCTGCCGAGCGGGTGGCCCAGGAGATCGCGTCGGTCGATGGCTCGTCAGCCGCCGTTCAGGTCGATGTGCGCAAGCAGGACGCCGTGCAACGCATGGTCGATGCGACGGTGAAGACCCTTGGCGGGATCGACATCCTGGTCAACAACGCCGGGGTCGGCAAGATCATCCCATTCTTCGAAACCACCGAACAAGACTGGGATCTCATGTTCGACGTGAACGGCAAGGGCGTGCTCTTTTGCAGTCAGGCGGTAGCGAAGGTGATGATCGAGCAGGGCCAGGGCGGCAAGATCGTCAATCTCGCCTCGCAGGCGGGGCGCCGGGGCGAGGCGCTGGTGCTGGCCTACTGCGCCAGCAAGGCGTGCGTGATCAGCATGACGCAGTCGATGGCGCTGGCCCTGGCGGAGCACAAGATCAATGTCAATGCGGTGGCGCCGGGGATCGTCGATACGCCGTTCTGGGATGAGGTCGACAAGCAGTTCGCCAAACTGCTGAACATGGAGATCGGCGAGCCGAAACGGACCTTCACCAAGTCGATCCCGCTCGGCCGCATCGAGCAGCCGGAGGATGTCGCCGGGGCGGTGGTGTTTCTGGCTTCCTCGGACGCCGATTACATCACCCAGCAATGTCTGAATGTGGATGGGGGCAACTGGCCAAGCTAGGCGTACCAGATCGGATGCTGGCTCCTTAGCAGTTTGTCAGGGCGAGGTCGCGACAACTCCAAGAGATACGCTCAGAATCCATACCGGCGGCAGGTGGATTCGGACGGTCTCCTGCAGGGAATCCGTCGCTTGTATTGACATTTCACCTATGGCGGAATAAGGTGAAATCGAAATCCACATTAACGACTTCGTCCCTATTTTCGTTCGCAAAGGAGTCGAAGATGGCCAGAGGTGACAAGCAGAGCCGGGAAGAGTTTCGGGTCGTTCTCAGCGGCGTCGAACTGTCGGACAAGCAACGGGAATCACTCAACAGCGCCATCCAGCAGGCAACGCTGCGTGCCGTGGCGGACTTGGATTTTGGCGGCGACCGCACGGCGGCCTTGATTCCGATCAATCCGGACAAGGCCGGCAAGCTCCCCCCGTGGTGGGGCGGAGGAACGCGGGGAATCATCTGGATCGGCGATCTTCCTGGTTCGGAGTTCGAGCGTCTAGCCAATCTTGGCTAGGGTTCGACGATGAGCACCACCCAGCGCGAAGAACACATCGAGTTCTTCTGCCCGAGTGCTCGCTGTGAAATCGGATCCCAGTTGCTCGGCATCGTTGGGTCGAATGGAACCGTTGGATTCATTTCGCCCCCGATTCCTCTGGACGCCGAATTTGTCGAGCGTGCCCACCAGGGGCGAGCACCCGAGAGCCGGTTCCGGTTCGTCAATCGATGTGTGGAAGAACACTGTGGTTTCTGGACCGGGCACCGTTGCGGGGTCATCGATGCCGCAGTCGACGCTCTATCGGTTACAGAGCGGGAGCCACTACGGCCGTGCACGATTCGCGTTCACTGCCGATGGTTCCATCAGCATGGCCGCGACGCGTGTGACGTGTGCCCGTTGATCGTGACTGAAGTTTCGGCCGATCGATAACGCATGTGCATTACGCGATCACGCCACCTTGAGCGCAAGGTGGCGTGATCGCTTGGCCCGAGGGACGCTGGAGCATCGACAAGCGGCAGAGTCGCACGATCGTCGTCTGCCTCGGCGCCTCGTGCTGGTCGATCGAACTTACGGCTGGCCTTTGGCCATCCAGGCGAGTGCGTCGCGGCGGTCGATCGAGACGACATCGTGATCGACGATGTGCGATTTGAGCGAACCGCGGAAACAGGCGGTGAGGATCGTATCGACGTCGATGCTGAGCAGCTTCGAGAGCTCCTTTGGCGTCAGCGACTCCTGTGACATCAACTCCTGCATCGTCTTTTCTGAATGTTGTTCGTAGATTTCCAAGCCCGCTCATCCTCTCGTAATTCGACTGCATTCCGTATGGCGCAGAGGATACCCGACGGCGCCTAGCGATCGGCCATCAGCTCCCGCGCGATGGCGAAGGCGCGTTCCTTGTCGCCCGGTTCGAGCTCACCGTCGAGCACTAGCTCACGCAATTGGTCTTTCACGTCACCGATCCAGCGACCCGGCGGGCGGTCGAACAGGCGCATCAGCTCGTCGCCGTCGAGCGGGCTCTTCCACTGGTCGAGCGCGCGCTCGGTCTCCAGCCGCTCGATGTGCGCCCGCAGACTGGCGATACGCCGCGCGGCCGCTTGCTGCCGAAATGCCCGGGCCGAGGTGACATCCGCGCCGGCCAGATCGAGCAGATCGGTCAGCTCGTCGCCGGCATCGAGCATCAGGCGGCGCACCGCGCTATCGGTCCAGTCCGATTCGTAGGTTCCGGGGCGGCCGTGCAGCTCGACGATATGGCTGACGGCCTTGACCGTCGCGCGGTCGGCGTGGATGCCGTCCAGCACCTTGCGGGCAAGGATCGCGCCTTCCCGCTCGTGCCCAATGAAATGGATTTCGCCGCTCGCGTCATAGCCGCGGGTCATCGGTTTGGCGGCGTCGTGCAGCAGCGCCGCCCAGCGCACCACCGGTCGCTGCGGCGCCTGATCGACCACTTTCTTGGTGTGCTCCCAGAGATCCTTTTCCCGATGCACGGGACCGCGGTCGCCGGTTTCGCGCGAAAGCGGTTCCAATTCCGGCATGGTCAGAGTCAGCAAGCCTGTTTCACTAAGCACTTCGAGGGCGTGCGAGGCATAGGTGCCGGTCATCAGCCGGGTCAGCTCGCCGTAGATCCGTTCGCGGCTGATGCGCTGGATGGTCGGCGCGGTTTCGATCATCGCGTCGAGGGTGTCGCGCTCGATCATAAAGCCGAGCTGGCTGACGAAACGAGCGGCCCGCAGCAACCGCAGCGGATCTTCCTCGAACCGCTCCTCGGCGTCGCCCACCGCACGGATGGTCGCCATCGCCAGGTCGACCTGCCCGTCGAAGGGATCGATCAGCTCGCCGGTCATCACATTCACGGCCATGGCGTTGATGGTGAAATCACGGCGGGCCAGATCGGCGATCAGGTCGGCGCCAAACTGCACGTCAGGATGGCGGGATTCGTCCGGATAGTGCTCGGAGCGGTAGGTCGTGATCTCGACCGAGAGCGGATCGTTGCCGTCCTGATCGGTGAAAACCAGTCCGATGGTGCCGAACTTCGCGCCGATATCGTAGGTGGAGGTGGCGCCGGCGCCCGGCCCAAGGGCGAGGATCTGTTCCGGCCGGGCATTCGTGGTGAGATCGAGATCGAAATGCGGTTGGAATCCCAGCAGCGCATCGCGCACGATGCCACCGACCAGCGAGAGCTCGAAGCCTGATTCCGCGAACGCCGCGGCCAGCCGTTCGACCACCTGGGCGTGTCGAGGCTGAAGCATGGCCGCCAATGACGGTCGATCGGAGCTTGTTGCGGTCATCTCGTCGGGAACCGAGAGGGCAGAGACACCCTCCCCTACGATCGTCTGGCCGGCCACACCGCGCCGGCAACGATCGGCCAGTCTACCGCATCGATCGGGTCCGGAGTACCGAATCCGGAGCCCGGAGGCCGGCGCACACCGAACGTAGGGCATGGACACCGTGCCATGCCTGGACTCCGCGCCATGCCCGGGCCGGCGCTCACCCGGTCGTAGAAGCATGCCGCGGTGTGCATGCCCTACGACCGGGTTCGCTCCCTACGCCGACGGAGTGGCCGCCGAGGCGTCCGTGACCTTCTCGGCGGTGCGCAGGGTTTTCAGGATGGTTTCCAGGAAGGCGGTGGCGCCCGCGTAGCTGACCGGGAAGTCGCGATTCCAGAGACCGACTTGTCCCGCGGCAACGGCCGGCATGGCGGCGAAGACTGGCTCGGCCGCAAGGTCCTCGGCGGTCAGCAACACACTATAGACATCCGAGAAGATCACATCGGCAGGATAGAGCAGCGCCTGCTCCACGCTCAGCTCTTCCCAGAATTCGTTGGCCAGCTCGGAATCGGCATTGGCGAAATTCAACCCGAGCGCACTGAGCCAGATCAGCTCGGAGACATCCTTTGGCCCACCGACGTAGATCAGCGCGGTATCGAAATTGGCGAAGAGATTGGTCAGATCGGCTTTCTCCGCCGCGACCTGCTGGAACTCTGCGATCTTGGCGTCGTACGCCTCACGCGCGGTCACGACCTCCGGCGCCTCCAAATTGGCTCCCAGGGATGCGCCGAGCTGGACCAGACGATCGACCAGAACATCGGTCGGGGCCATATCGGTCACGACCAGGACCGGGGCAATCGCATCGATCTGTTCGAGCAGCTCGGGGAGCACTCCGTTGGTCAAGGTGGGGTCGGTCGGATCGAAGGTCTGGGTCAGCACGATATCGGGATCGAGCGTCAGCAGCATCTCCGGTTCGATATTGCCGTCGGCATTGCCCACGTTGACGACCTTGTCAGCGGGAATATTGCCCCAGGCGATGTGGTCGCCGTCGGGATAGTTGGACACTGTCCAATCGAACACACCGACCGGCTCGATGCCCAGATCCCAGAGCGCGGCGGCAGTAACGATATTGGCGACGATGCGCACGGGCGCCTCCGGCAGCGTAACCGTCGTGCCAAGGACGTCGGTATAGGTCCATTCGCCGGTGGCTGGGCTGGCATCCTGCGCGACACCGAGTCGGGTGAGCGCAGCCGAGCCGGATGCGGCGGCCAGCGCGCCCAGCACGGTGCGGCGGGTTACGGTAGAGACGGTGGGACGAGACACTTGGGGGCTTTCTCCTCGTTCGAATGGGTCCGAAGCGTTGCCCAGCAGGACAACGCGCATATCCTACTAGATTAGTAGGATATCGATTTCGGGAACTTCGAATTTTCCCGCCCGCCTGTGCGGTGTGCTAGACCCAAGGGATGAAGACTGCGATCATGCGTTTCCATCGCCACATTCGAATTGCCGTTATTGCAGGTGTCCTGAGCCTCACTATGCCGCTGCTGTCGGTTTCGGCGCACGAGCGCTGGTTCGTGCCCAACGATGAGCAACCGGCCACCGATTGGGGCGCGTTGATCTCACTACCGGTATTGCTGGCGGTGCTGGCGGGGGCCGCCACCATCGTGTTCCTGCGCTGGCTGCAACAGCGTCTGGGCGATCCACTCTGGCCGCGCCCGGCGTTTTTCCAACGCATGGAACCATCGGCCGCGGCGATTTTGGGGGTGCAGGCAGCCGTTACCTTGATCTTCGAAGCCAGCCGGCTCGATCTGTTCGCGCCGAATATCGAGCTGCCGGAAAACGTCGTGGGCGTAACGCTTGCGGTTCTGGCGGTTATTGCCGCCTTCTCGTTCATTACCGGCGTGCTGACGCGCTGGGGAGCGATCCTCATCGGTCTGCTGTGGCTCTCTTGTTTCGCGTTCGTGCCACCGATCGAAGTATTCGAGCAAACCATTTGGCTCGGTATCGCGGTCTATCTGGCGGCAGTGGGCCGCGGCGTCGTGCGCATCGCTCCTGCCGGATACGAGGTGGAGGAAGATCGTAGCAAGCTCACCGACCGCTTGCTTCCCTGGGCGTTGCCGGCGCTGCGGGTCGCGGCCGGCATCACCGTGCTGGTGCTGGCATTCTCGGAAAAACTGCTGAACGTCCGACTCGGTGAGCTCTTTCTCGAGGAATACCCCAAGTTCAATGTGCTTGGATGGGCCGGCATCGATTGGTTTACCGATGAGCGCTTCGTCATCCTGATCGGCATCATCGAGACGATGGCCGGTTGCGCGTTGATCGCGGGCTACCTCCCCCGGCTGGTGATTCTGGGGCTCTGGATCCCGTTCAATCTCGGTATCGCCTTTTTACCCCCGCAGGAGCTCATCGGTCATTTGCCGATTCTGGCGGCGATGTATGTGCTGCTGGTGCGCGGCACCGAGGGCGTCCCCTCGCCGGCGGTCAGCGAGGAACCGGCGCCAACCCAGCGGCCCACCGCCGAGGCCGCTCAGGCGATTCACCCCTGAGCCTCGGCCGGTTCGGTCGGTAACGAGCGCAAATCGTCGAGTGTCAGCTCCGGACCAGGGAGCGCGCCGGTGGCGCGCTCGGTGCGCAGACCGTCGATCAGGAGCGTGAGATGCCGTTGCGCCATTTCCAGATCGCGCTCACGGTCGAGCGTCCCCGGCAGCGGCCGAGAGAGCCGCACGAGCAAGAGCGCGATGTCGCCAAAGGCGATCCCGGGGCGCATTGCACCCTCGAGCTGGGCACGGTCGATCATCTCCTCCAGGAGGCTGGCCGATTCCATCCGGATCGTGCGGAATGCTTCGTCCTCCAGATCGACTCTCCCTAGGAGCGCTGGCACCACCGCGCTGACCTGCAATGCAAGCGCGCGATGCATATAGCGAGTTAGCGCGGCAAACGCGTCCGGCTCCTCATCGATCGCGGCGCGCGCTTCGGCGGCGATGCGAGTCAACACATCGTGCGCGACGGCTCGCTGCAAGGCGGACCGGTCGGGAAAACGCCGATACAGGGTCGCGATGCCGACGCCTGCCCGCGCAGCGATCTCCTCGAGCGGCACATCGGCTCCGCGCTCCACGAACGCATCGCGGGCAGCGGCGAGGATTCGATCACGGTTGAGCCGGGCGTCGGCCCGCAGGCTCACTCCATTCGGAAACTGTTCGAAATCCGCGGTCATTCAACGATCCATTTTCTATATGGAGACAAATCCTCCATATGTATGATAGAGTATTCGAATATGTGGAGGATTTGTCTCCATATATTGAACTCGATCAGTCCGCGAAGGGGCGTGAGCCGCCCGCGAAGAGACAGGAACAGATGAAGCTGGCGATCCACTTGAACGATTTTGCATGGCCGGTCCCTCCCGGCGATCTGGGCCACCTCCTGACCGAGATCGGCCGAACTGCCGAGGCAGCCGGATTCGAGATCGTCGCGGTGATGGACCACGTCTGGCAACACCCCTATGCCGGCGACCCCACCGAGCCGGTGCTGGAAGCGTATTCCACGCTGACCTGGCTGGCCGCCGCCACCGAGCGAGCCGGCTTGCTGGCACTGGCGACCCCGGTGTCGTATCGCGCGCCCGGCATGCTGGCCAAAACGGTGACCACGCTCGATGTGCTCTCCGGCGGCCGGGCGTGGCTGGGTGTCGGGGTTGGGGATTACGAGGCCGAAGCACGCGGGCTGGGCATTCCCTATCCCTCCTCTGCCGAGCGGTACGAGTTGCTGGAAGAGACGGTGCAGATCTGCCTGCTGATGTGGAGCGGAAAACGTGGCGACGATCAACCCTTCGATGGACGGATGGTTCAGCTGGAACGGACGCTCAACCTGCCGCAGAGTCTGACCCGGCCGCACCCGCCGATCATGATCGCCGGCAGTGGCGCGAAAAAGACATTGCCGCTGGTGGCCCGCTATGCCGATGCCTGCAATCTGCGTCCCGGCCCCGACCTTCCGCAAACCCTCGACCTGCTGCGGTCGCTGTGCGAAACCGAAGGGCGCGATTACGACGCCATCCTCAAAACCTGCCCCTGGCGGTTCGATGTCGGCAAGCAGGGCGAGAACGCCCCGGCGCTCATCGAGCAGCTGCGTGGATTTGCAGAAATGGGGATCGACATAGTCGTCGGCCGGGTGGTCGACGACTACCGCATCACTCCAATCGAGCTCATGGGCCGCGAGGTGATTCCGGCCGTAGCAAAGCTCTAACCGATCGATGAAAGGATCGAAAACGATGACCGACAAGAACACCAAGCAAAACGACAAGCTCGTATCCGACGTGACCGCGTTCGAAAAGGAATGGTCCGATGCCGAGGTGCGGGGCGACCGAGCAGTCCTCGACAGTATTCTGACCGACGAGTTCGTGGGTGTGGGACCGCGCGGGTTCGTGCTGACCAAAGCGGATTGGCTCGACCGGCATGCCAGCGGCGATCTGAAATACCGGTCGATCGAGGTCGAAGACATCGAAGTGCATCCCTACGGCGATGCCGTGCTGGTGACCAGCGTGCAATCGCAGGATGGGAGCTACCAATCGCACGATATCAAGGGGTCGTTTCGCACATCGCAGTTGATGGTGCGTGACGATGGCCACTGGCGGTTGGCGAGTATTCAGTACAGCCCGATCGCGGGCGCGCCAAACTTTGCCGCGGTGGACGCGCGATGACCGATCGGCTGCGCGGGTTGCTGGCATTCCAGGCCGTCACCTATCTGATCGCCAGCCTGATTCATGCCGGCGTGGTGTTGGACGGATACGAGCACCGCGAGGCGTCTATTGCAGAGAGCCTGATCGCGGTGGTG
>DASTFJ010000066.1:0-25647 GCA_035708745.1 Thermomicrobiales bacterium
GCAAGTGCCGCCCTTGTCAGGCGGATGACAACAGCAACAATCGGTGCTGTTGCAGGTGGTGACTCCGTCGGGACACTGCACGATTTCAGTGGCTGACGCCTCGGGTCCCACGCGCGTGATCGATGCAACAATAGGAATGCCGACGGCTCCAATCACACCTGCTGCAACGAGCTTCACGACCTTTCGGCGATGCAACGAGGCCTCGAAAGCAGTTTCCGGAGCCTGAAGCAGGCCAGACTCGCCGAGTTGGGCGACCGCCAATTCGACGGCCTCCATAGTGACGTCGCCTTCGGCCCAATCACTTCCACCCGCGATCAAACCAACGGTTCGGGAACCATCGCAGAGCCGCCAGACGTCGTAGGCGAGACGGTTCAGGGTGTGATAGCGATTCAGCTCAGGATCAAAGAGGATGACATCGTCGCCGACCCATTCGGAGCTGAATTGCGAGAGCGGTCGGGAGGCGGGTACTGGAGAGCTTGCTTCCACGTGATGTCCCTGACCGCGGTCGAGCGGGGTTCGATCGGTCATTTCACTTTCTCCTTTGCAGGTAAAAAACACAAAATCCGGGCGCAGGTCACCCCGCCGCCCAGAGGATCGATACACTTTTCCTTATGTTGGCTTGTCTCTAGTATACAGTATACGAGATCAACGTCAATCCCCTGCAATGGACTCGTTCAATGTTGTTCGGCCAGTCGTTCTTCGATAGGTGCCGGCTGGCGAGGTTCGCGCTCGATTTGTGGACGTTGCTGGGAGATTGGGAATTGGTCGACTGGCGGACTCCGGCGCATCCGGCCTGGCCGATCGTGGACGTTTCGACCCAAGGGGATCACGTCGGTTTGCGGCGCCGCATCGCCTGATATCACGACAATCAACAGTACTGCAAGCGAAGCGGGCACGGATCGGTGATCCACGCCCGTTTCGTTTTCCGTATTTCGAACAGCCATATGAGGAGAGGAGAATGTCCCATGCGTAAATTCCTGATCGTCCTGATTGCCTTGCTGACGATGTTCGGAGGGGTAGCAGCGGTTGCGGTTGCCGTCCAAAGCGGCAGCGTGCTTGCCGACGACGATTGTGATTCGAGCGGACCGGGGAACCCGTGTGACGACGATCAAAATGGCGATCGGGACGATGACCACGATGGCGACGACCACAGCGGTCATCAAGGTGGCGACGACGATCGCGATACGGCCGCGCAAACCGCGCTGGCGCAACCGGTGGGCGAGCGGGAGATCCGCATCGTCGACGAGCGTTATGTGCCGAACACGATCACGATCCAGGTGGGGCAATCGGTGACCTTCGTCAATGCGGATGACGACGAGCACACCGCGACCGGACCGGGGTTCGACACCGGCACGATGCTGCCGGGCGACTCGGTGACGATCGCGTTCGATACACCGGGCACCTACGATTTCGTCTGCCAGTTTCACTCCGAGATGCGGGGTTCGGTGATCGTCGAGGGAACGGGTACGCCGGTCGCGTCTCCCGCGGCGTCACCGGTTGGCTCCCCCGCGGCAGTCACGACCGCGGGCGAGGCCGTAACGATCGACATCGTCGATTTCGCATTCTCGCAACCCGAGCTCACGATTCGGCCTGGAACGACGGTGACGTGGACCAATACCGGAGTGGCGCCGCATACGGTGTCCGGACTACCAGCCGAATCCGGCACCATCGATCCCGGGCAAAGCTTTTCCTACACCTTCGACACCGCTGGGACGTTCGACTACCAATGCGCCTTTCATCCGCAGATGACGGGACGGGTGATCGTGGACCCGAACGCACCGGCGAGATGAAGACTCGGTAAGCGACTCAACCGGAGCCCCCAATGAATGACGAAGGGCGGGAGGCAGTGCCTTCCGCCCTTCGTTGTTCGATAGACTGCCCGCAAGAAATCCGAGGTGAGAGGGAGTGGAGATGCTGCTGCGGAATCTAAAGGCGCCGGATGGGGTGTTCATCGATCTGCTGGTCGAGGACGGCAAGATCGTGGCGGTCGGCCTGGTCGGCACGCTGGCGAGTGAGGGCGAAGAGATCGATTGCGGCGGCCGGGTGGTCTTTCCTGGATTCGTGGATGCCCATGCGCATATGGACAAGACGCTCCTCGGGCTCGGCTGGTATCGCAACGAGGTGGGGCCGGCGCTGCAGGATATGTTCGACAACGAGCGCAATCTGCGGTTGGCGCGCAACATCGATTTTCACGAGCAGTCGGCGCGCGCCGGTCGCCGGATGATCGCGGCGGGCACGACCCACACGCGGACCTTCGTCGATATCGACACGGGAATCGGGCTGGCGGCATTCGAGGGGTTGCTGCACACGCGGGAAGAGCTGGCGGATGGGCTGTCGATCCAGATCGTGGCATTTCCGCAGAGTGGGATGCTGGTGCGGCCGGGAACGGTCGAGCTGCTGGAGGAGGCACTGAAGCAGGGCGCCGAGGTGATCGGAGGGCTCGATCCGTCGGCGGTCGACCGCGATCCGAAGGGACACCTGGATACGATCTTCGGGCTGGCCGAGAAGTACGACCGGGATGTCGATATTCATCTGCACGAGCCGGGCGAGCTGGGCGCGTTCGACATGGAAGAGATCGCCGAGCGGACCAAACGGCTGGGATTCCAGGGGCGCGTTGTGATCAGCCATGCGTTTTGCCTGGGATCGGTGGACGAGGCGACACTCGGGCATCTGATCGAGCTGCTGGTGGAGAACGACATCGCCATCATGAGTCATGCGCCCAGCGGTCCGCGGGTATCGCCCTCGGTGAAGCGATTGCGCGAGGCCGGGGTGCGGATGTGCACCGGCAATGACGGGATCCGCGATGCGTGGGGACCGCTCAATATGCCCGATATGCTGCTGCGGGCGTTCCTGCTGGTCTATCGCAACAACTTCCGGCGCGACGACGACATTCAGCTTGCGCTCGATATTGCGACCTCCGGCGGGGCGCAGGTGATCGGGGTGGAGAACTACGGGCTGGAGCCGGGCAATGCCGCCGATCTGGTGGTGGTCGATGGGGAAAACCAATTCGAGGCGCTGTTCGAGCGGCCGGCGCGGTGGTTGGTGATGAAGGATGGAAAGGTTGTTGCGCGCGAGGGCGAGTGTTTGGTGTAGCGGGGTCCGGAGTCAAGAGTCAAGAGTCAAGAGTCAAGAGTCAAGAGACGATCGCACGGCATGGCACGGTGTCCATGCCCTACGACCGCGGGGTGTCTTCGACCAGGAGGCGGCGGGGGCCGGGGCCTTCTTCGGATAGGGTGTCGCCGGGGTTGAAGAGGGTGCAGGTGTCGAGCGAGAGGCAGCCGCAGCCGATGCAGCTGGTGAGCTCGTCGCGGAGTTTTTCCATTTGCATGATGCGGTGATCGAGCTCCGCGCGCCAGCTGTTGGAGAGGCGCTGCCAATCGGCTTTGCCCGGCGGGCGGTCGTCAGGGAGTGAATCGAGCGCGGCTTTGATGTCGGAAAGCGACATGCCGACCCGCTGAGCGACGCGGATGAAAGCGACCCGGCGCAGGGTATCGCGCCGGTAGCGGCGCTGGTTGCCACTGGTGCGGCGGCTGACGATGAGCCCCTGGCGCTCGTAGAAGTGCAGGGCTGAAACGGCCACGCCGCTCCGTTCGGCGAGCTGGCCGACGGTCAGCTCCGTAGCGGTCGGTATGGGAAGATTGCTCGTGTGATCCATGCTTGACCTCAACTCTGGTTCAGGTTGTAGCATGATCGAAGGGCGCGTCGCCAGTGGGGCCGGATGCGCGAATCGAGCCATCGAGGTCCGACTTCACCCGTGTCCGAAGCCATCGCCATCGATCGTCCACTCGAAGAGCCTGTGCACGAAAGCGTCGTGCCGGAAACGGCTGATGCCCGGCAATTCCGCACGATCACCATCGGCATGGTGTCGCTGGTGGTGTTGCTGGCCTATCAGGCGCTGGCAGTCACCACCGCGATGCCGACCGTGGCCGAGGCGCTGGACGGTATGGCGCTCTATGCCATGGCGTTCGCGGCGCCGATGGCCACCGGGGTGATCGGGATGGTGACCGCCGGCATCTGGTGCGACCGTCGCGGTCCCGCCGGTCCGTTACGGGCCGGCGTTTGTTTGTTCATCGCCGGGATGTTGATGGTTGGGTTCGCGCCGCGCATGGAGCTGGTGGTGCTGGGCCGGTCGGTGCACGGTCTCGGTTCCGGGTTGCTGCTGGTGGCACTCTATGTGGTCATCGGGCGGGCATATCCAGAGTCGCTGCGGCCGGGGGTGTTCGTGGCGATCTCGGCGGCGTGGGTGGTGCCGTCGATTGTGGGACCGACTGTGGCTGGATTGACGGTGCAGCATCTCGATTGGCGCTGGGTGTTCTTGAGTATGCCGATCCTGGCGATTCCGGCCACGATTCTGGTGCGGCCGGCGCTGAAGATGCTGGGGCCGACCGAGCACGACCCGGACGAGCTGTGGGACCGGCGCGGTTCGCTGGTCAAGATCGGCTGGTCGATTCTGGCGGCGCTCGGCGCGGCGGTTCTGCACTACGGCGGCGAGCGGCGGGATGCGATCGGGATCGCGTTGATCGTGGCGGCGGTCGCCGGGCTGGTCTTGAGCAGTCCGAAGCTGCTGCCCACCGGCACGTTCCGCGGGCATCGCGGGTTGCCCACGGTGTTCATTTTGCGCGGACTGGTGGGCGCCGCGTTTGCAGGGGCGGAGATCTATCTGCCACTGCTCTTGTCGCGCGAGCGGGATTTCTCCCCGGCAATGGCCGGTTCGATTCTGACGATCGGCGGGGTGACCTGGTTTGCCGGATCGTGGATGCGAAAACGATTCGATGACCGGGTCGAGCCAGCGCGCTTCGTGCGGGTGGGCGCGATCTCGCTGTGCATCGGGATCGCGAGCGTCATGCTGCTGGTGTGGGATTCGATTCCGGTGCTGGTTGGGGTCTTCGGCTGGGGCTTTTCCGGGTTCGGGATGGGATTGATCTATTCGTCGTTGTCGCTGCTGACCTTGCAGCTTTCGGCGCCGGCCGAGCAGGGCAAGAACAGCTCATCGCTTCAGGTGGCGGAGGCGCTGGTGGTGGCAGCGGTGCTGGCATTGACCGGCACCGCGTTTGCGACCCTGGATGGGCGGGATGAGGTGAAGGCCGGGTATCTGGTGTGCTTCGTGGTGTCGTCGGGGTTGGCGTTTGGGGCAGTGGTGTTGAGCAGCCGGGTGCGAGTGGTGGACGGGTAGGATCGACCAGGTTCATGTGAGTTGCGTGCGGGGATGGAATCGGGTTTTGGGCTGCCGGATCGCCTCACCCCAACCCCTCTCCCTCTGGGGCTCACTTGCGGACAGTTTGTGAACGTTCGCCATTTGGAGATGATTTCGGGCTGGCGTTCAACCCTCATCCATCCCCCAACCCCCTTCCTTCTCCCAATTCTGGGAGAAGGAAGGGGGCTTTTGCATCCGCTCCAACGAGCAACTCCTTGGCAATACCCAAACTGTCCGCAAGTGAGCCCCAGAGGGAGAGGGGCAGGGGTGAGGCGATACCGCTCCAACCAACGTTCCCTCCGGTCTCCGGACTTCGGCCTACTCGGCCAGGCCGCACCATTCGATGGCGATGGCGGCGAAGGCTTTGGTCGCTTCGACGATGTCCTGGGCGGCGATGAATTCATTGGCGCCGTGAACGCCACCGGTTTCGGTGCCGGGTCCGAACCAGAGCGATGGCTGTCCGGCGGCGAACCAGTAGTTGCAGTCCCCCACCGCGGGGGAGACACCAAGTTTTGGCGCGGCGCCGGTGAGCGCTTCCATGGCGCCGGAGATCGCCTGCACGCCGGGGTGATCCGCCGCCATGTTGAGCGCTTCTTTGGGTGGATGCCCGAAGGGAATCTCGAGGGTGGGCGGATGCTCGCGCAGCCAGGGATCGGCTTGTGTCACCCGATCGACGGTTGCCCGGACCTCTTCGATGATCTCAGCGACTTTGCGATGCGGATAGAAGAGCATCGAGCCGGTCGCCACGCAGATATCGGGGATATTCGAATCGGGGACGGCGGCATCGGCCGCGCCGGCGTGGATCGAATTGATCGAGATGAATTGACCGCCGGGCGGCAGCAGTGGATTCGTCTCCCATTTGGCCCAGTTTTGCTCGAGCTCGAGGATGGCTTGTTGGTATTTGAGCATGTTGTCGATGGCGCTGACCGCGGTGCGCTCCTCACCGTAAGGCAGCGGAATGGTCGCCATGTTGCGATAGGCGATATGGGATGACTTCCCTGGAACGGTCAGGCGGAAATAGATCTCGCCCTTGCCGACGTGATAGATCTCGAAGTTGGAGCATTCGGGGAAGATGGCGAGGTCAGCGGAATAGCCGCGATCGAGGACCGCGTTGCAACCGAGCCAATAACGGCCAGATTCTTCGCCGCAGGTGTGGGCGATGAGCAAGTCGCCGGCCAGCTCGACACCGGCCTCTTTCAACAGCATCGCGGCATATGCCTGCGCGGTGCTACCGCCCTTCATATCGGCGGAGCCGCGACCGAGCAGCAAGCCGTCGCGCACCTCGCCGGAAAAGGGATCGCCCTTCCAGGCGGCGCGTTGCTCGGCGTTGACCGGCACCACATCGGTGTGGGAGACCCAGATCAGCGACTTTCCGCCGCCATTGCCTTTCTGGGCGGCAACGATATTGGTGCGGTTGGGTTCGACTTCCCAGACGTCGATTGTGTCGAAGGCGTTGGACTGCTCCAGCTTGCCGGCCAGCCATACCTGAGCCGGGCGTTCGGCATCGGGATTCGGTTCGAGCTCGGGATTGATCGACGGCTGCCGGATGAACTCACCGGCGAAATCGAGGATTTCCTGTGCTCGGCTGTCCGCCAGAGTTACGACCCGATCGAGCGCCGCGCGCTGCGCTGCATTCACGAAGACCTCCGATTGGTTTGCCGAGCGGCTACTTGACCGCGCCGGCCGTGAGTCCTTTGACGATATACCGTTCGAGGAAAACGCCGATGACGACCAGCGGCAAGATGGCGGCAGTGGCGATGGCGGCCATGGCCCACCAGGCGACGCCCTGCGAGCTGACTTGCGCCGCGACCATATAGGGCACCGTGGTGGCATCGGTGCGGGAGAGAATGGCGGCGAAGAAGTATTCGTTCCAGGAGAAGATGAGGGTCAGGATGAAGGCGGCGACCATCCCCGGCGCGGCGATCGGCGCGACGATCCGCAGGAACGCGCCGAAATAGGTGCTGCCATCGACCACCGACGCCTGTTCCAGATCGGGCGGGATGCTGTTGAACTGGTCGCGCATGATCCAGATGACGATCGGGAGGTTGGCCACGGTGTAGAGAATGATCAACCCGATGTGGGTATCGATCAGGTGCAGACGCCGATAGAGGATGAGCAACGGCATGATGATGGCGACCGGCGGCAGGATGAGCTGGGAGAGAAACCAGAACGAGATGTCCTTATTGCGAAATGGACCGAATTTGTAGCTGAAGCGGGCCAGGCCGTAGCCAGCCATCGCGCCGAGGATGACGGCCAGGATCGAGGCCGAGAGGGCGATGGTCAGACTGTTCTTGAAGTTCTTGAAGAAGATCTCGCCCTGGCTGCCCTGCAGGACTGCGTCCCAGCCGAGGCTGCTGGGCTCGAAATCGATATAGGGCAGGTATTTGGGTCCCTGGATGACGGCGGTGTTCGGTTTGAACGAGGTCGTGACCGTCCAGTAGATCGGGAAGAGGCAGATGAACGCCCAGATCAGCAGGATGGCGTAGGTGCCGGTGCGACCGAGTAAAAACCAAAGGCGCGTGGAGCGCGGCGGCTCGGGGACCACGATATCGCCATAGCTGGTGCTGGTGGTGACGCTGCTAGACGACATCGCGCACCTTCCGCTGCATCAGATAGAGGAAGAGGGTCATGATCACGATGATGATGAGGAGGAAGACCTCGGCCATCGCGGTGCCGTAGCCGACATTGAGCGACTGGTAGCCCTCGCGGTAAATGTAAGCCGTCAGCGTTTCGGTGGAATTCCCTGGTCCGCCGCCAGTGACGACCAGGATGATGTCGATCAGCTTGAATTCGAAGATCATGCGCAACACGACCGCGGTGAGGCTGACCGGCAAGAGCAATGGCCAGGTGATGTCCCGGAAGGTGTGCCAGGCATTGGCGCTATCGATTCGGGCCGCCTCGTAGATCTCGGGCGGCATGGCCTGCAGACCGGCCAGCAGCATGACGAAGATGAACGGGATCGAGTACCAGGCGCTGATGAGCATCAGCGCGAACATCGAGTGCTGTCCGTCGGAATAGAACGAATAGCGGATATCGAAATAGTCTTTCAGGATGTTGGTGATCGGCCCCCAGCGGGCATCGAAGATGGAGCGGCCGATCATCCAGCCGGCCGCAACCGGACTGAGCATGAAGGGCAGCAGAAACGCCACCCGGAAGAACTTGCGGCCCTTGATATTCTGATTGACCAGCAAGGCCATGAGAAGCGCGATGGCGTACTGAAACGGCACCCCGACGAAGGTGAAGATCAGATTGTTCTTGAGGGCATTCCAGAAGCGGTCGTCATTCCACATGCGGCGGAAGTTGTCGAGCCCGCTGAAATGGCGTGGATCGACCGCATTGAGCCGCCAGTCGGTGAACATGACATAGAGTCCGAAGACGGTCGGGAAGATGACGAAGAGCAGGGTGATGATGACCGCGGGGAGCAAAAAGAAGCGTCGCTGAAATTTGAGACTGGGCGACCAGCCGGTCGATTTGACGGATGGGATTGTCGATTCCTGGGTCGCCATGAACGTGCTCGTTTCGTCGGTTGCGTTCTACATGCGATGAGCAGGACACGGGGGTCCTGCACTACACCGGCTCCGCCGGCAGCCGTGCTTGCCGTTCGGCACGGTCTACCCGGGGTCGAAACCCCGGAATGGACTTCAAACAACTCGCGCTGGTCTCGAAACAGCGTTCGCTGGAGGCACTCGCTGCGGCGAGGAGATCCTTCCTTCGTCAGGATGACAAGAGAGCTTCAGGACGACAGAGCGTGTCAGGATGACAGTCGGGGATGAGATGCCGGGAACGCATGCGTTCCCGGCATGGTGGCGTGATTCGATTTACCCGAGTGACGCGGTGTAGAGCTCCTGCTGGCTTTCCCGGCCGAGCTGGTCAGTCAGATCCTGCCATTGGGCGACGGCATCGTCCAACGCGGTTTGCGAATCGATCTCGCCGGTGACCGCGCGGGTATAGGCATCCTCCAGCAGGATCCAGTATTGGCCGGTGCCTGGAATGCGCATATCGACGATCCGGTTCGGATGCTCGTATGAATTGAGGATCGAATCGAGGTACTGCTTGGCGTAGTCCTCCGGATACCCCGCGACGGTCCATTCGGACGCGTCGAAGTGACTCTTGCGCCAGGGGTTCTGACCGGAGGGATAGACCATCATCCACATGGAGATGTTCTTGCCGGTGAGATGGCTGATGAGATCCCACGCGGCTTCGGAGACACCGCGCTCCTCGGCAGCCTTCATGGCATAGAGTCCCCAGCCGAGGAAGGCAAGATAGGGGGCAAAGTTATAGGCGCCCATATCGCCCGCGGCCGGACTGGCCGGGGTGATGGTGTCCCATGCCTGCGTCTGCCAGTTATAGACATCGGGCGAGCCGGGCAGGATCGAGAAGCCGACCTTGCCTTGCACGATGCTTCCGGGGTTGGAATAGACATTCGATCCGACGTCTGCCCACCAATGCGCCATGGACCCCGTACCGGCCAGAAAGTCGCCGAGGGTCTTGAGGAGGTCGGCATTGGTCTGGTCGGGCGGCGCCCAGGGCACCGCGGCGATCATGTCGTCGAGCGCGCGGACGAAGGCCGGGGAATTGATCTTGGGGGTCATATCGACCGGGTCGAAGAAGAAGGCCGGATCGTCCGGATGTTTGGCATAGGCACTGGCGCGGCTGAAATAGAAGTATGAGCCGACGCCGCCACCGCGAGCCAGCACATCGAGAATGCCGTACATATCGCCGCCGTCGAATTCCTTGCCGGCAAGGAATTCCGACGCCTTCTGCACTTGCTGCCAGGTCTGGGGCGGGCCCCAATCGCCTTCGCCGCCGTTGCTGACCCATTCGCCGGCCAGATCCTGGTCGCTGAAGACATCGGAGCGGTAGTTGAAGTTGTGGCAGTCGCCGTCGATCGAGGCGCCGTAGACCACGCCGTCCCAAGTGCGGGTGGGCGATTGCAGATAGGCGACGATATCGTCGAAGTCGTAATCCGGATTGTTCTTGACCGCATCCGGCATCGGCAGGCAATGACCGCCGCCGAGGATCTCTCCTTCCCAGTTGCCGGAGCCTTCCAGGATGTCGAAATCGACCGCATTGGAGGAGATCGCTTCCGCCATCTTCGGATAGGAATCGGCCTGGGTCACGTCGATCCATTCGATCGTCGCGCCGGTCGCCTCTTCCCATGCCTTGGCGAGCGGGCGGAAAACATTGTTATGGGCGTTGGCGTTGCTGAGGCCCTGGAAGCGGACTGTCTGACCCTTGAACTTGTCTTTGTTCTGGGTGGTCAGACAGAGCTCACCGACCTTTTCCATGTCGGCATCGGTGGGAGTGACACCCTGCCCGGGAATTTGCAAAATCTGGGCGCGGACATCGTCCTGGGCCAGCGCGCGCATATACGACTTGCCAAGCACTCCGCTTGCGCCCATCGCGGCCGCGGCCCCGGTGGCTCCCTTGAGCATCGTTCGTTTGCTGAAGCGACGTGGCTCACTCATGCGTCTTTCCCCTTTCGGTTCGGAACTACACCTTCATCCTGGCGCCGTCACCACTGACGGCTGGGCAACGATCTATCCTCGACCGCGTGCAACGCCACGCGAGCGTGCTGTTCCCTCGGGCCGAGGACGATCGATGCTGTGCCGGTACCAATCTTCGCAACGCAGATCAGGCTTGTCAATTCGAGCCCGATCTGCCACCGCATTCAGACGATGCCGGCAAAGCGCTGGAGCACATTCCGGGTAATGGTCGAGACGTTGTTTCGCCCGCCGTTCCAGGTCAGACTCCCGATCCAGTTGATCGAACCCGTCGAGAAGACCGCTCCGCCGTTTCGGTCTTCCAAATATGTGAGGTCGGCCCGGACGCGTGGTTCCTCCGTGCCGCCCAGACCGGGCAACACGAAGGAGCAGTCTTCGACGACCAGTTGGTAATAATCCGAGTGGCGCAGCTCGGTCGTTGCCAGGCGCAAGGTTTCCGTAGGCGTCCCGAGGTCGTAGTCCAACCGATCGATCTCGTCTCCGGCCGCGCCATTCATGATGAACCCGAAGTCGCCAATGATCTCGTCGTCGCCCACACCCTCGAAGATGAAGGCCGCACGGGAATCGAAGCTGCCCTCGGTGCGCACATAGCCCGGCGCGCCGCCCCACCCTTCGGACGCAAATCCAACTCCACAAAGGCTGTTGGGCGGCAACCCGCGATGTCGCCAAAGTCCGCCGGGCTCTCCGGTCGTCGCCAGCGTGATCTCGCCGGGGTGCGAGCTCCAGGCGCGGATGCCACTGACTCCGCGCCGGACTTCGATGAAATGCGGCGAGGCGTCATCCATGGCCGTTACCCAGTAGAAACCGTTCCCACCGAGGTACATGAGCTTGCCGCCGCCTTCCAGATATGCCTCCAGCCCCTGGAGCATGGGAAAGGTCCAGTATTCCGGGTGGCTGCCGGTAAGCACCACCGCGTAGTCGTCCAGCAGCGAAGCGCCGTGCAGGTGCAAATCCTCATCGGTGGCGACGTCGTAGGCGATCCCTTCGCGTTCCAGCCATTCGATGAGATAGAGATCGGCCGGGAAATGCCGAGCCTGGTTGTGCAGCCAATGGAGAAATCGGGGGCGCATGGTCAGGACCGGGCGCAATCGCGATGAGTGGCAGATTCCGCTGCCGTCCGGATGGAGATCGTAGATCGAGGCGCCCAGCTCGGGATGATTCAGCAAGAAGCGGTCGAGCGGTTTGACTTCGACGTCGACATCGGTCGATTTTGCGATGAAGTCCGGATCCGTCCAGATGACCTGGAATTGTTTTTCGTTGCCGTAGGCCAGATAGGTGTTCGTCGGCGCGAGAAAGAGGACCTTCGCCTTTGGCGATCCGGCTGATGGGCGAAGATAGAACGGGACGTAGTCGTAGCTGCCCTCGATATGAAGCCGGGCGGCGTAGACGCCCGAGGGCCAATCCGGTTCGGTCTGGACGATGAGATCGGTTTCCCAGCCGCAGTCGTCGAGATCGTCCTGATGGAAGGCAATCGCGCCATAGTGGGCCGGGTTCTGTGCGATCGTCACGGCGGTCCCATCCCAGTTCGCGCCGGTGACCGCCCGCATCGGCATATTGACGGTGCGGCCATGATGTTCGTTGCCGGAGATGTCGACGAGTTTGTTGGTGGCGACATCCTGGGCAAGATCCCAGACAGCAAGACATCCGTCTGCCGCTTCAGGGCGAAGCGTGCCGGTTTCGAGCGCGTCGAGCTCGACGTCAGTAAGTGCGCGGTTCCAGCAGGCCGGCCGGTCGATCTTGCCGTTCAGGCAATGGAGTGGAAACGCCTGCCCTGCTTCGCGGCGGTCCAGCCCCCCAGCGCCGAGGAGGAAGTCACCCGCCGGTAACCAGCCATGATCTTCAGCATCTGGCGCAGAACGGGTCGCTCCCTGTCCGTTGCCATTGGGAGCAACATGCCGATACTCCTCATCGCCAGCGTCATCATCGAAGTCGGACATCTCCGACTCGAACCACCCATAGTCCACTTCGGACCGGCTGGTAGTCCGGCTCAACCAACGGCGCTTGCAGCCGTTGACATCGAGCGTGATGGTCTTGGCGACAAGATCGATTCGCACGGCAACGAAGTACCACCGGTCGACGATCAGCGACTCTTCGCTCTCCAGATGGATCCCGCCGCCGCGTGCATCGTGAAATGAAGCGAGGAGAATCCCGCCGGACTCGACCGCCAGCCGGAATCCTCTCTGGTTCTCGGCATCCCAGCGAGCGAACACGCATTGGGCGACCGAGGGCTGTATGAGCAATGGCTGGAACCAGCACTGAAAGGTGAAGCCGGTCTCCAGCGACACATCCGCGAGCGTTGGCACGATTGCGTACGAACCGATGGCAATCTCCTGCACCCTGCCGGGATACCACCCGCTGGCGGTCGAAGCAATTACTCGATCGCGGCTGGGATCGGGCTCACAAAAATAGTGGTCGAAGCGGATGATTTCGACGTCGAACTCCGGAGCGGTCGTGCTGACCTTGAGCTCGAGGGCGTCACCTTGCTGGACGCTCAGCTTGTTCGCGTATCCCATGACGAATTCATGCTGTTCGTCATCTCGATTCACGGGATGTGATCTCCTTTGCGCGGTCGATTCTTGGTCAGGCGTTTCGACGTCGAGGGTGGTTCCCTCCAACAGGAGATCCTTCGCTGCGGCTCAGGATGACTAGGGGAGGGGCCGGCATGACTGCACGATCGGATGGGGACCACTGCGTCCCCATCCGATCGAATTGCGCCTGGTAACACGCTTCCAGACGGTGCGCTGCTTCTATCCCAGTGAGGCGGTATAGAGCTCTTGCTGGCTTTCCCGGCCGAGCTGGTCGGTGAGGTCCTGCCACTGGGCGACGGCGTCATCGAGCGCGGTTTGGGCATCGATGTCGCCGGTGACCGCGCGGGTATAGGCGTCTTCGAGCAGAATCAGGTACTGGCCGGTGCCCGGGATGCGCAGGTCGACGATCCGATTCGGGTGCTCGTAAGTATCGAAAATCGAATCGAGATACTGCTTGGCGTAGTCCTCCGGATAGCCGGCAATCGTCCATTCGGACGCATTGAAATGGCTCTTGCGCCACGGGTTGGCGCCCGATGGGTGGAGCATCATCCACATGGAGATGTCCTTGCCGGAGAGATGCTTGATGAGATCCCAGGAGGCTTCAGAGACGCCGCGATCCTCGGCGGCCGTCATCACATAGGCGCCCCAACCCAAAAAGGCGAGGTAGGGGGCATAGTTGAACGCGCCCATCTCACCGGCGGCCGGCGTGGCGGGAGCGACGGTGTCCCATGCCTGGGTTTGCCAGTTATAGACATCGGGCGAACCGGGCAGGATGGAGAAGCCGACCTTGCCCTGCACGATGCTGGTCGGATTCGTGTAGGCGTTCGGGCCGATATCCGCGAACCAATGCGCCATCGAGCCCGTGCCGGCCAGGAAGTCACCATAGGTCTTCAGCAGATCGGCGTTGACCTGGTCGGGCGGCGCCCAGGGCACCGCGGCGATCATGTCGTCGAGCGCGCGGACGAAGGCTGGGGAATTGATCTTGGGGGTCATATCGACCGGGTCGAAGAAGAACGCCGGATCGTCCGGATGCTTGGCGTAGGCACTGGCGCGGCTGAAGAAGAAATACGAACCGAGACCGCCGCCACGGGCCAGTACATCGAGGATGCCGTACAGATCCTCGCCGTCGAGCTGCTTACCCGACAGGAACTCGGAATAGCTCTGGACCTGTTGCCAGGTCTGGGGCGGACCCCAATCCCCTTCCCCGCCATCGGTAGCCCACTGCTCGGCCAGCTCGGGAGCAGAAAAGACATCCGAGCGATAGTTCATATGGTGGCAGTCGCCATCGAGCGAGGCGCCGTAGACAATCCCGTCCCAGGTACGGGTGGGACCCTGCAGGTACGAGACGATATCGTCGAAATCCCAGTCGGGATCTTTCAGAATCGAATCCGGCATCGGCTGGCAGAATCCACCGCCGAGGATCTCGCCTTCCCAACCGCCAGAACCGAAGAGCACATCGAAATCGACGGCGTTCGAGGCGATCGCTTCCGCCATCTTGGGATAGGAATCGGCCTGGGTTATATCGATCCATTCGACGGTGGCGCCGGTGGCTTCCTCCCATGCGCGAGAGAGCGGGCGGAAGACGTTGTTCGCCGCGTTCGCGTTGCTGAGGCCCTGGAAGCGAACTGTCTGACCCTTGAACTTGTCTTTGTTTTGCGTCTTCAGACACATCTCGCCGACTTTTTCCATGTCGGCATCGGTGGGCGTAATGCCCTCACCTGGAATTTGCAGAATCTGGGTGCGGACGTCATCTTGCGCGAGCGCGCGCATGTATGACTTGCCGATGAGACCGGACGCGCCCATCGCCGCGGCCGCCCCAGTCGCCGCTTTCAGAACCGATCGACGGCTCGCGCCGAGGGGATAGGTCTTCGTTTCCTTGGTGCTCACTGGCTCCTCCCTGTGCCTGATCCGTGCGAATCCTCCGGCGGATTCGCGGCCGAACCCGCCAATGACGGGTCGATCGAAACGACGATGCCAGGACGTTACGCGCTGTGCCCGGCGCGGATGTCGCGCACCCTCCTGGAATCATCGGAACGCGGCTAGTGTTCCAGAGGGCGCGCACGCCGTCAATAGGCAATTCCAGCGGATTGGTAAGAAAGTTCCAATCGCGCATTGTCGTTCCGCTCGATGCACCCCCCAAGGCTTGTCTGCAACGATCATCGAAGGGATGTCGTGCAGGACCTCCGTGTCCCGCTGGTGCAGGATGCCCGGCCACAGCAGGACAGAGAGGTTTTGCACTACGGCGGTTCCGGGCTCGAATCGAGGTTGTACATTCGACCTATGAGGGTGGGGGCGCATGGTGGTCGTCCGGCGGCGCGGCCGGCGGGGTTGGCTCGGTGAGGGCCTGGGAGCGGCTGCGCACAAGGCTTTCCGGGTGCTCCTCGACCAGGAACTCGGTGACCTTTTCGCGCAGGAGCGATTGCAGGGCAAAGAGATCGTCGGTGTTCGCGGCGCTAATTCCGATCTGGAGCTGCCTGGTGGCGCCGGTGGTATTCGAGACGAGCACGAAATTGCGGCGGCCGTCCCAGAGGTCGGAGCCTTCCAGAATCTTCGTGACTTCCTGCCGGATGACGTCGACTGGCATCTCCCAATCGACATCGATGAAGACGGAACCGCCGATCTGGTTGCGGTTGCGGGTCCAGTTCTCGAATGGCTCACTGATGAAGTACACCGACGGCAGAATCAGCACGCGTCCGTCCCAGAGGCGCATCTCGACATGGGTAAGGGTGAGCTGCGTAATCGTGCCCGACTGGGTATCCGCCACGACCACATCGCCTACCCGGATCGTATCGCTGAGCGCCAGTTGGATACCGGCAAACACATTGGTCAGCGAGGTCTGCGCGGCGAGACCGGCAACGATGGAGATGAGCCCCGCCGACGCCACCAGCGTGGTGCCAAGGGACGCGACTGCCGGGAAGGTCAGCAGCACCGCAACGACCCCAATCGCGACGATCGAGGCGACGATCAGCCGCCGCAACAGGGTGATCTGGGTCTGGAACCGGCGCCGGTCGATCGGGTCGCGGTCCTTCTTGCCGTCGTTTTTGAGGATCTGTTCCTCGATAACGTTGACCGCGGTGATGGCGAGCCAGACCAGCGCCACGAGCGTTCCGATCTGCAACCCATGGTCGAGGGTATCGACCCACGGCCCATGCACGTGCGCGATACGCCTGGAGGCGACCTGGGCGACGATGAGACCAACCAGGAATCGAAACGGGCGCCGAGCGCGCGCGATCAACGAGGTCAGAGCCGGATAGCGGTCGCTATAGCGCCGGGCTACCCATTGCAGCAGCGCGAACCCCAGATACGCCGCCGCGATGACGGTTGCGGCGGCAATCAGCGCCCGCAGGACGGATTCGGCCGAATCGCTCATGTCACCTCACGCGCCGGCATACGGGCGACCAGTCGACCAGTCGTCAATACGCGGCCTCTCTATGGAGCGGACACAGCGGGGTGGCGGCATTTTGCCACGTGGCCTCAGGAATTGCGCAGGCGGGGATCGAGCGCGTCGCGCAGGCCGTCGCCCAGCAGGTTGAACCCAAGCACGGTCAGGGCGATGGCAACACCGGGCGCGATGGCGGGCCAGGCGGAAATCTGCAAATACCCGTATGAGCCGCTGACCATGGATCCCCATGAGGGTTCGGGTGCTTTGTTGCCGAGACCGAGGAAGGCCAGGGCGGCTTCCGAGAGGATGGCGAGCGCGAAAGCAATCGATGCCTGCACGATCAGGGGGGCGGTGATATTGGGAAAGATATGCCTCGTGAGCATGCGAGGGGTGGACACCCCGATGGAGCGGGCGGCTTCGACATAGGCGGAGTTGCGCACGGTCAGGGTCGATCCACGGACGATGCGGACGAAGGGCGGAATGTAGACCAATGAGATCGCCAGAATCGCATTGGTTAGATTGTTGCCAAGCATAGTGATGACGGCAATCGCCAGCAGCACCGCCGGGAAGGCGAAGATGATGTCGGAGAGGAGCGAGATGATGTTGTCGGTCCAGCCGCCGCGGTAGCCGGCGATGATGCCGAAGAACACACCGAATGAGGCCGCGATGCCGACCACGATGAACCCGACCTCGAATGAGATGCGGGCGCCATAGAGCAGCCGCGAAAAAACATCGCGGCCGAACTCGTCTGTCCCGAGCAGAAACTCGCGGCTGGGTGGTTTGAGCCGCTGGCCGCTGAACTGCTCGGTTTTGCCATGGGGCGCCACATAGGGGCCGATCAGCGCAAGTAGCCCAAAGACCGCAACCAGGATGATGCCGGTCAGGGCCAGGCGCTGCCGCACGATAACCTGCCAGATGCCGGTGCGTCGCGGTTGCCGCACCAGCGAGGCCGCCAGCGGCGAAAGCCGATTCGCGTCGGTGAGGGTATCGGAACCGGTGGTCAGGGCGCCTTCGACGAGCCCGCCCGCGTCCTGTTCCATCACGTTCCCTTCCGCAGGCGCGGGTCCATGACCGCATAGAGAATGTCGACCAGCAGACTGACCAGCACGAAGATGGTAGACATGACGAGGGTCACACTGGTCACCACGGCATAGTCGCGGTTGTTGATGCCATCGACGATATAGCTGCCGATCCCGGGGAGCGAGAAAATCCGCTCGATGATGACCGTGCCCCCCAGCAATGTTGCAACCTGGATACCGGCAATCGTGATGATCGGGATCGAGGCGTTGCGCAGGACGTGCCGTCCCAGCACGGTGCGCTGCGAGAGCCCCTTGGCGCGCGCCACGCGGACGTGATCGGAGGAGAGCACTTCCAACACGGATGAGCGGGTATAGCGCATGAGAATGGCCGCCAGCGGCAGGGCCAGGCTGACCGCGGGCATGATCATGACCTTGAGGTTTTGCACAGCGTCCTGCCGGATCGAGACATAGCCGATTGGAGGCAGCCATTTCAGCTTGACCGAAAAGAGCAGCACCAGCAGGGTCGCGAGCAGGAAGTTCGGCACGGAGATGCCGACCAGAGTCGTGACGGTGGCGAAATAATCCAGCCGGGAATTGCGCCGCACGGCGGCCAGCACGCCGACCGCCACTGCCGGGATGGTGCCAAGGAGCGCGGCCAGCAGAGTGAGCTCGATCGTAACCGGCAGGCGGAGCCGGAGCTCATAGGTGAGGGCACGCCGGGTGCGGATCGAGGTTCCCAGGTCGCCCTGGAGCACTCGGCCGATCCATTTGCCATATTGCACCGGTAGCGGTTGATCGAGTCCGTATTGCTCGCGGATGACCTCGCGCTGCTCATCGGAAATAAGCTGATCGGTGCCAACGAGGATCTGGGTCGGATCGCCCGGGATGGCGTGAATCATGGTGAAGACGACGATGGAGACGCCGAGCAGCACGGGAATCAGGAGCAGCAGGCGTCGGAGAATGAAAGCGCCCATGGGCGAGCCTTTACCGGTCGAACGGAAGTAACGGGTCCGGGGTCCGGGGTCCGGGGTCCGGAGACGATCGTAGTGGAGGGCGTCTCTGCCCTCTCGCGTTCAGACGACCGCCCGGAATCCTGCGCGGCCGAAACCGCTCAGGACCCCGGACTCAGAACTCCGGACTCGGAGTGTCTACTGATCGAGCCAGACCCGGCGAGCGGTGATGTTGGATCCGGTCGGGATGTGCTCGTAGCCCATTACGTAGTCCTTCATCGCCTCGTACTGCTGGCCGATGTAGAGGCAGACCCAGGGCAGATCCTGCAGCAGGATCTCGGCGAGCTGCTGATAGATCTCGGTGCGGGCCGCCTGATCGGTGGTGGCGATGCCATCGCTGATCAGCTTGTCGACATCCGGGTTGTTGTACTGGACGAAATTGGCGTCCGACGCTGAAGCGAAGTTGTTATAAACCAGGCCATTCGGATCGACGAACCCGCTGTCGCCGGTGACCGCAAGATCGAAGTCTTTGTCGATATAGACCACCTGCCCCATGGAGCCCGTGTCGAGCAGGTTGAGCTCGGCCTCGATGCCGATTTGCTTGAGCTGCTCCTGCACCACGACCGCAGTGTTCTTGAGGAAGCCGTATTCGGCCCAGCCGGTGATGGTGGTCTTGAATCCGTCAGCAAAGCCGGCCTCAGCCAGCAACGCCTTCGCGCCTTCGATGTCGGGCGCCGGGATATCGCGTTCGCCGAGGCTGGGCCAGAAATCCGCCGAGAAAATCTGCTCGGTCGGGGTGCCATACCCCGAAAGGGCGGCGTCGATAACCGGGCCGCGGTCGATGACCTTGGCGATCGCCTGGCGTACCTTGAGATCGGTAAACGGCTCGCGGGTGAGGTTGAAGCCGATCATGCGGATCTGCTGAATCGAGTTGCCGGCCAGCTTGATGCTGTCGTCACCTTCCAGGATCGGAATGTCCTGCGAGGGGGCATACTCGATGAAGTCCACGGAGCCCTGCACGAGCGCCGCGGTGCGCGACGTGTCTTCGGCGGCGATCAGCAGCTCCAGATTGTCCACGTAGGGAACGCCCTCTTCCCAGTAATCCGCGTACTTTTCGAGCTTGATATGGGTATTGGGAACGTACTCGACGAACTTGAACGGACCGGAGCCGATCGCCACCTGCGTCAGATCGCCATTCTCCTCGACCACTTCCTTCGGAATGATGATGGTGCTTTGGCTGGAGAGCATCGCCAGGAAGGAGGCATCCGGCTGTTTGAGGGTAATGACGACGGTCGCATCGTCCGGCGCTTCGATCGTGTCCATGGACGCGAGGTCGGCAGCGGACGGCGACGCGGTTTCCGGGTTGACCAGCCGCTCGTAGCTGTATTTCACATCGCCGGCAACCACCGCGCGGCCGTTGTGGAAGGTGGCCGGGTGCAGCTTGAAGGTATAGGTCAGCCCGTCATCGGAAATTTCCCACGACTCGGCCAGCTCGGGGCTGACGGAGAGATCGGGATTGACCGCGGTCAGGCGATTGTAAATGTGCTCGACCACGTGCCAGCACGCGGTCAGCGACTGGAGCTGCGGGTCGAGACCACCGGGGTCGGACTGCATGCCCATCCGGAAGGTGCCGCCCATCTTGATATCGGCGGTGTCGACTTCCGGGGTGGCATCCTGCGCGAGGGCAGAACTCATGCGGCCGGACATCGGAACCGACACAGCGGCAGCCGCGCCGGCAAGCCCCGCGGCCCGCAGCATGAAGCGGCGGCGGTTCAGATCTCCCGTGATGAACGAACGAAACGTCTCCTCGAAGTGATCCTTGTGAGCCAACTGATTCTCCTTAGATGACGACGAACGAAATCCTCATTCGCCCGAGGCGCCCATCATCGACGGTGGCACGGCAATTCGGCATTCCCCTGGACAATTTGGGAGTATAGCGCAGGGGAATTTGCATAGATTTTCAGCGGAATGTGCATGACTCATTCATCGTGCCTCGGACTCGTGCCCCACCGTATCAAACGGAAAGGGCAGCCAAAAGGCTGCCCTTTCCGAATAGCAAACCCCTACCCGATGAGCTACTGATCGAGCCAGACCTTGCGGACGGAGATGTTGGATCCGGTCGGGATGTGCTCGTAGCCCATCACATAGCTCTTCATCGCCTCGTACTGCTGGCCGATATAGAGGCAGACCCAGGGCAGATCGACGAGCAGCTTTTCGGCAATCTGCTGATAGATCGCGGTGCGGGCAGTCTGATCGGTGGTGGCGATGCCCTCATCCAGCAGCTGGTCCATATCGGGATCGGCGTACTGAGAGAAGTTGCTGCTCTCCCCTGTCTTGAAATTGCGATAGAGCAGACTGTTCGGATCGACGAAGCTACTGTCGCCCGTAACAACCATGTCGAAGTCGAAGTCGGTATAAACGATCTGGATGATGGAACCAGTATCGAGCAATTCGAGCTCGGCTTCGATGCCGATTTGTTTGAGCTGCTCCTGCACCACGACCGCGCTGTTCTTCAGGAAGCCGTATTCGGACCAGCCGGTGATCGTGGTCTTGAATCCGTCGGGGAACCCGGCTTCGGCCAGCAGGGCTTTGGCACCTTCGATATCCGGCGCGGGAATCTCGCGCTCGCCGAGGCTGGCCCAGAAATCGGCGGCGAAGATCTGCTCGGTCGGGGTGCCGAAACCAGAGAGGGCCGCATCGATGATCGGGCCCCGGTCGACGGCCATGGCAATGGCCTGACGCACTTTGGGATTATCGAATGGCGCGCGGGTGAGGTTGAAAGCGATCATGCGGATTTGCTGAATCGAGTTGCCGGCCAGCTGGATGCTGTCATCGTCCTCGAGAATGGGAATGTCCTGTGACGGAACATATTCGATGAAATCGACGGTCCCGCTGACCAGGGCGGCGGTGCGGGAATTGTCTTCGGCGGCAATCAGCAGATCCAGGCCGTCGAGATAGGGCAGCCCTTCCTCGAAATAGTCATCATTCCGGACCAGCTTGATGTGGGTATTGGGCACGTACTCGACGAACTTGAAGGGCCCCGTTCCCACCGCGATCTGCGCAAGATCGCCATGTTCCTCGACCACTTCCTTCGGAACGATGATGCACCCCATCCCGGAAAGCTCGACCAGGAACGAAGCATTCGGTTGAGTCAACGTCACGACCACCGTTGCGTCGTCCGGGGCTTCGATCGACTTCATGGATGCCAGCGACCCGGCCGTCGGCGATGCCGTCTCGGGATCGATCAGGCGCTCGAAGCTGTATTTCACATCGGCGGCCACAACCGCGCGACCATTGTGGAAATTCGCTGGATGGAGCTTGAAGGTATAGATCAAGCCATCATCGGAAATTTCCCAGGATTCGGCCAGATCGGTCCGGACCGAAAGATCGGGGTTTACCTGGGTGAGATTGTTGTAAATGAGCTCGCTCACCTTCCACAACGCCGTCGCGGATTGAAGCTGCGGATCGAGCCCCCCGGGATCGGACTGCATGCCCATACGCAGCGTGCCGCCCATTTTGATATCGGCGGTGTCGACCGGAGTGGCGTCCTGCGCGAGGGCACCCCCGGCGCGTCCGGCCAGCGGGATCGTGATTGCGGCCGCGCTCGCCAGGCCGGTCGCACGCAGCATCAATTGACGACGGGTCAGATCGCCGGAGATGAACGAACGAAACAACTGCTCGACGTGATCCTGATTCGGCAAGTGACACCTCTTGGACAATGACGATCGCATGCTCGGTTCACCCGGTGCGCCGATCGTCGGCATGGACGCAGCGAGTGGAATAGCCCCTGGACAGTTCGGCAGTATAGCGCGAACGTTTGCGCAGAAAATACCTTTCACATCGGGGCGGAAATCGAAAACAGGAATAGGCGCCAACTCCCGGCCGGCCGCGATCTTGATGGAATCGGCAGCGGCGCGGCCGGTGAGACATGCTTCGATGGAGTAGCACGTTCGGGGACGTCTCCGGCGAAGTACGGCAACGCGCTGCTCGAATGGTGGGGTGCGGCGTGAGCGTCGGTAGGGTGACGACGTGAACTCGCGGATCGAACGTGGGAATGCGAATTCCGACTCAGATGCCGGGTATTCCATACGGTGCGAATGAAATAAGATGTAAATGAGCGTCGCTGACGTTTTCTGTGCGGTGCAGTTGGCGATATCGGGTCCGATCGTAGGATCCCCTCTTGGGCCAGGACGGTCACGCCATCGACGCGCTCGTCCGCTACGCGGGTCACCTCGCACGACTCCGAGCCCCGGCTCCGGCCCTACGGAGAAGATCGAAGCGCATGCATGGTACGCCGCGGACTACATCGCGCAGAATTTCAGCGATCTGGCGGTGTAATCTACGGATGCCAAGAGGCTGGAATCGGTCGGCCACGAGGGTATCGGGCCCTCGCGGCCGGCCGCGATGCGAAAGGCGGAGCAAGATGGTCGCTCGCAGCGAGGATACGAAGCTGATTTTTTCGGCGATCACCCACTACCGGCGTTGGATCAGCGCGCTGATCCCGTCGATCATTCCAGAAGTCGACGTCAGCTATCAGCAGTTGAATGTGCTGTATTACGTGCGGGCCGAAGACGCCTCGATGGCCGATATTGCCCGGATGCTGGGAGTTGCGCCGACGGTGATTACCGGATTGGTCGACCGGCTGGAGGTGCGGGGGCTGATCCGGCGCGAATCGCATCCGACCGACCGCCGGCGGATTCAGCTCGTGCTCACCGAGCATGGGCAGGAGATCAGCCAGCGGGTGGAAGAAGCGATTGCCGCCCGGATCGAGCAGCAGATTGGGTTGCTCGACCCCGAGCGGCAGCAACATCTACGCGATGGCCTGATGCTCTTCGAACAGCTCACCACCGAGCTGGAACGGCAGGAGCAACCGTCTGGCGAAAGTGGGGGATTTTCGGTCGCCTGAGCTGTTGCCACGCGGATTTCGGTTTCGGAATCGGGACCGACCCATAATGGGAGGGAACGTGACGAGTCCGCGATCGTTTCGAACGATGACAGGAGGACGACGATGACGACCCTGAATGGTCTGCTACCGGCGTTGACCGGGAACGAACACATTTGGCTCTTTCAGTCGAATCTGCCGCAGTACAGCATCGCCAAAACGGTCGATGCGCTCGATGTGGGCGACGTGGGCGCCTGGTATGTGCAGGAACATATCGACGAGCTGCGCGGCGGCGATCTGGTGTTGCTCTGGGAAGAGGGGCAAAACTCCGGGCTCTATGCGATCGGCACCCTGGTCGGCGAACCGTATGAGGGGGAGCCGGTGACGGCGGGAGGCGCGCCGGCGAAGTGGATGCGCTGGCGGCTGGATGCGACCTTGACCCCGCCGCTCTCGGGCGCCGAGCTGCGGGAGCATGGCGTGCTGAAGGGGTTGCAGCATTTCGACCGCAAGGACGCCGCCAATATCCGGGTCGATCGTGAACAGTGGCTCGCTTTGAAATCGATGCTCGGCACCGAGCCGACCGCCGAGGTTTGATCCGATGGACTGGAAAATCGAGCTGATCATCCTACCGGTGACCGATGTCGACCGGGCCCGGGATTTCTACGCCAACAAGATTGGATTTCATCTCGATCACGATCATGTCGTGTCGGACGAGGTGCGCTTCGTGCAGCTCACGCCGCCGGGCTCAGGGTGCTCGATCGCGATCGGCAAGGGCTTGACCGACGCCGAACCGGGGAGCGTGCAGGGCTTGCAGATGGTGGTCGACGATATCGAAGCGGCCCGCAAACAGCTCGTCGATAACGGGGTCGACGTCGGCCCGGTCGATGTGCAGCCGTGGGGGCATTTTCTGTATTTCGCCGATCCTGACGGGAATCGGTGGAATGTGCAGTACATTCCGTACCGGCATCAGGGGTAGGAGTCTAGCCACCCAGGATGACAAGAGCGGGCCGGCGTGCCGGCCCGCTCTTGTCATCCTGAATGGAGTGCGGCGAGATCTACCGACTCGGTGCTCGGTTGCGCCAGTGTGGTGAAGATGCATCGAGCGTGATCGCCACGACAGCGGCGTAGCCCATCACCTCGTGGTTGCAGGATATTTTGCGTTTGATATCGCAGGGATTTGACTGCGGGGCACTCGCTGCGGCGAGGAGATCCCTCTACTCCGTCGGTCGGGATGACAGGCAGTGTCATCCCGAGCCGAGTCGAGGAATCTCTCGTTGCCCCGTACGTATGGCCCCGCAATGGAGGGGTTGCAGAAGGCGTGGGTAACGAAAGAGGTCCCTCCACTCCGCTTCGCTCCGGTCGGGATGACAGAGGATGGGCGTTTCGGTCGGGATGACAGTTTTCTAGGGCAGGTCATCTCCAGGCGCTGCCGTAGGGATGGATACCGAGTGTGTCTCAGGTGCGGGAGAGTTCCGGCATAATCGACCGCAGCATTGGATTCGGATCGAGCGGGCAGTGGTGCACAGCGCGCTGTCGGGACGGCATGAGCAACGGCGTCATCAGGCGAATAGCACTCGCGGTTTTCCTGCTGGCGGTGGTGGGGATGCCATTGGCGTTTGGCCGGCCGGCAGCGGCGCAGACCTCGACGATCTCGCTCGAGCAGGAGCTGGTCGAGCGGTACGCGCCCGTCGTCATGATCAAGAAGCAGACGGTGGAGTGCAGCTCGGATGGGGAGCAGTTCCGGCCGGTCGCGGTCGATATCCTCTTCGGAACCGACGATGTCCGCCTGATGCGGAACGAGGGCGGCCGCGCGGTCGAAGTGAAGCGCAATATCCAGGCGAGCGATCTCTCCGGTCTGGACGACAGCTATTACCTCGATCTGCCGTTCGATCCGCGTAATCCCGGGTGTAACTACGAAAAATGGGGCAAGCAGCGCATGGCCGAGCTGGGGCTCGCGCCGAGTCTCTACGCCCGCATTGTCACGGAAGAAGGCCAACCCGGGATCGTCATTCAGTATTGGTACTACTGGGTCTACAACCTTTTCAACGATGTGCACGAATCGGATTGGGAAGGGATCCAGCTGAACTTCGACGCGGGCAGCGTCAAAGAGATCCTGGATAATCATCTGCTCCCGAGCGAGATCGCCTTTGCCCAGCATGCTGGCGGTGAACAGGCCACCTGGGACGCG
>DASTFJ010000067.1:0-16354 GCA_035708745.1 Thermomicrobiales bacterium
CGTGCAATTGGGCGGCGCGCTACTGGTGCTGGCCGGGTTCGCCGGATCGCAGCTCGGCTGGTTCGGTGTCAAGAGCCTGCGGTATCTCGTCGTGAACGCGGTCGGTTCCGGCATCCTCGCCACGATCGCCATCCTCGAACGAGAGTGGGGCTTCATCCTCCTCGAGTCAGCTTGGACGATTGTCTCCATCGCGGGCCTCGTCGCGCTCCTCACCCGCCACCGTTCGGTGGCCTAAATCATTCGCACATCGACTCCGGTCGTCGTCCAACCTGCCGTGCTGCGGGGGCCCCAGGCGCAAAAACACCACTGCTCGAGGGTAGAGGCGGTTCCCTGTGGCCGCCCGGTTTCACGGACGACAAAGCCATGGCGGAGACGCGATTCAGAGAAGTCCAACATGCTCCTACTCAGTGCTCTCGCCCATGGGCGCTGGGTTGGGGTAACCCCTGTGGTTGCCCTTTTCCCCGGTTCACGCAATCTTCAGTAGTGACTCAGTTCGATGAAGCTGGGGACTCCTGTGTCCTCTCGTCGAATGGATTTCTCTCGTGGCCCGGTTTACGACTCCGCACCCGGAAGCACCTGATGTACCGAATACTCGGGGAACTGGCCGGCAAGCCGATCCACCACATATTTCCCGATCTGCAACGAAGACGTTGCCGCTGGCGACGGGGCATTTCGCACGTGCAAAATGCCTGGTTGCTCATCGATCACAAAATCGTCGACCATGTCGCCGGTTTCCGTCAGCGCCTGGGCCCGTACCCCGGACGGTCCTGGGAGGAGATCGTCTTCATTCAGCTCGGGAATATAGCGCTGCAGACTCTTGAGGAAGCTCGATTTCCGCAAATCCCGCTCCATCTCGCCAAACCCCGTCCGCCAGTTCCGCCGCGCGAAGGTCCGAAATCCCTTGCTGCCAAAGGTGGAGCGCAGATCGCCCACACTCACGTTCGAGAATTGATACCCGCTTCGAGAAAACGCCAGCACGGCATTCGGTCCCAACCAGATGTCGCCGTTCACCCGCGGCGTGAAATGCACCCCGAGAAACGGAAATCTCGGATCGGGCACCGGATAGATATTGGAGTTCACCAGATAGCGCCGGTCCGGACGCAGCACGAAATAATCTCCGCGGAATGGCACGATCACCGGGGATTCCGCGGCTCCGGAAAGTGCCGCCACCCGGTCGGAATAGAGGCCGGCGCACGCGATCACCACGGGAGCCTTGAACTCACTCGACCGTGCTCTCACGACCGTTTTTTTGCCAAAGCGCTGCATGCCGGAAACCACGTGATCCAGCCGAATCTCGCCGCCCATCGCCTGCACCTCGTTCGCATAGGCACGCGAAACCAGGCGATAGTCGACGATCCCCGTATGGGGTGACCAGAGGGCGCGGATACCCTGGCAATGCGGCTCCCGCTCCCGCAGCTCGTCCTGCTCGACGATCCTCACATCGGGTACGCCGTTCGCATCGCATCTGGCCGCGAGATCGTCCAGCCGGGGCAGCTCGGATGGATCGGTCGCCACGATCATCTTTCCACAGAGGCGATACGGCACACTCTGTTCTTCGCAATACCGCACCAATTCATCGGCGCCCGCCACGCAAAGCCTGGCCTTCAGAGAGCCAGGTTTGTAATAGATTCCGCGATGGATGACGCCGCTATTGTGCCCTGTCTGCTGGCTGGCGAGCTCCCGCTCTTTTTCCAGCACCACCAACCGCGTATCGGGCCGGCGCCGAAGAACTTCCCGACCCACCGCCAGACCGAGGATGCCGCCCCCTACGATCACCACATCGCCACGCCACGATTCAGGTTGCCCGCTCGATCGCGTTTCTATCTCGTTCATACGATCATCGACCTCGCTTTTGCAAATCGATTTTTGCGCACCCATCTTGCCAGCCCGGAAAGCCCCAGTCGGAAGACGTTGCTCACGATTCGCGCAGTCGTATCCTTCGTGAAATGTCTGGGCTGGCGTTCCGGCCCGGCCTTATCTATAGTGGAATCTGGCATCGACGCAGACGTGGGATCGCGCTTCAGGATATTCGCTTCCAGTCATGACTGGAGGAGGGCTTCGAGCCACCTGAAAATCAATGCGTACAATGCCGTCGTGCAACTTCCACTGGGATGGCCATCGAGCTGGGGACTCCTGAAATGGCAGAAAGTCGATCGCTAGGTGACGCAATACGACTCCGCCGGCTCGAGCTCGGCATGAGTCAGGAAGAGCTGGCCGAGTGTATCGGCCCTGATGTTCGCCAGTCGGACGTGTCGCGGCTGGAGCGTGGAAAAATCCTCTTTCCACGCCTGGAGCGTCTCAATCAGATTGCCATCGCGCTCGGTATGTCCATCGGTGCCCTGCTGATAGAAGCAGGCTGGTTTTCCGACGAAGAATCCGCCAACCTTTCGGCGTCCAGCCGCACCGAAATTCACAACGAGACATCCATCGTTATTGCCGACGACGAGCCAATCAGCCTCGAAGCGATTGCCGCATTGCTGGAGGATTCCGGTCTTGTAGCTTCGACGGCATACGACGTTCCCTCGCTGATGGAAACCATCGAATCGAGCGCCCCCAGCATCGTCATCGTCGATGTCGCGCTTCCCGGTCTTCATCCGGTGACATTGGTCGATGCATTGTCGGCTCGTGATCCAGTACCGGTTCTCGTGTTCATGGGTTCCGGACTTCCGGACATCGAAGTGGACGGCCCCTACCTCGAAAAGCCAATCGATTCGCGCCAGCTTTTCGCCTTCATCGCTTCCATCGAGAAACGTGGCGCCTCCAATCCCGTCTCAGCGAACGGCATCGAACGCGTGGCGGGCATCTAGAGCGCCAGCGCTGCCGTGCCACTGGACGAACGTCCTAGCGACACCCCTCGGGATCGGCGCTGCCAGTCAATAGCTTCGACGCGTCGAATCGCTCGCCGATGGTGATGCCACCCTGGCCAATCGTAAACTCGCGAATCGTCGAATCGAACCAGCTCTGCCGGTGCTTCACGATCGACACCATGCGGCGCAGCGACGAATCCAGCTCGACCGAGCGCATCAGAATCCCCGAATCGATCATCGGTGAGATACGGGGCACTGGAATATCGACCGTCTGCGATACCAGCGAATCGAGCTCCAGATTCACGAGTGTCGTCACGCCACGATTGCGTAGCTCATTCGAAAATGCGATGCCAAAACCGGTTTGCCGCTGGGGCACCGCGAACATCCGGGCGACATCGGTGAACGCATCGATCGTCAGCCGGCTCGGGCGCAGTTCATCGACCGCCTCGAGCACCGACCATGCCCACCCATCCGGCGATTGTTCCAGGGAGGGTTGCCATTTTACCGTCAGACAGCCGCTGTTCAGGCATTCGCCATAGGAAAGCCCCAGTCGATTGCTCGTTGACAGGAGGGCATCTTCCGTTTCCTGAAAGGTCACATGCAGTCCGGTTTCGCCGGCCATTCCACCGGCCCCCAGGAATTGCAGATTCAGCAGCGTCTTGCCAATTCCCGGCGTCCCAAAAATGGCGGTGGTGCTTCCCTTGATCAAACCCCCGCCCAGCATCCGGTCGATTCCCTCGACGCCGATCGACAATCGGTGGGTCGAACTCTCCCATTGCGGGTGGTCTCGTCCTGCGACGGACTCCAACCGGGGATAGACCACAATGCCATCCTGGCCGATCGTGAACTCGTGCCGGCCGCTCAGATGCCGCGCGCCACGTTGCTTTGCGACCCGGACCCAACGCCTGTCTCGCGAGTCCACGGGTTCGTAATCGAGCTCGATGACGCCATCGACATGCTGCGCCAGCATTGGCTGCGACGTACGATCCGAAAGCAGCACGCAGGTGCAATTCAGCATGGCCGCCCGAGCCTGCAAATCCCGCACGAACCGCCCATGGGCAGATGATAATTCGCTGTTCGCCTGATGGGCTGTATCGATGTAACCAGCGCCATCGAGCACGATCATACTGGCGTGGTGTTCCCGCACTGCCATCTGAATCGATTGCAGTACAGCCGGCAGCCCCTCGTTCTCGATCTGCCGGAGAAGGCTGATGTAGTGGATCCGCTTATTGATGAGCTCGGGGCGAACGAAGCGGAACCCCCCTAAATGGGCCAGCATCCATTCGTGCGGTTCGGTTTGGAACATGAAAATGACCGCCGAATCACCGGCGGCCGCGTGCTGAAAGGCGAGTTGGTTGCCAAGCGTCGTCTTGCCGGTGCCCGGCCCTCCAGAGACGAGATAGGCATCACCGGCGAGCAGCCCCCCGTCGAGCAGCCGATCGAGCCCGTCGACTCGAGTGCGAAGATGCGGATGCTCAGAATGTCCACTGATATTGACAATTCGGTCCGGCACGCGGGTGTCTCATGGAAATGAAGTGAAAATCCCCAACTAGCGGAGGATAGTACCCCACCCGAGTGCCGGACCGTTCGATCAGATGGTTGGACGTTGTCCTATCGATCGCTCCGACCACTGGCCGATACACGAGAGATAGGACCGGTGCTTCAGCTCTTCCATCTCGAACTCGCGGGCCGCAATCCGCACCATAAGGTCTTCGAGATAGGCGATCTCGCCGCGAATCATACGCATGCGCTGGATGTTGGACAGCTCGGCCAGCATCTCCTCGCCCTTCCCTGGGAGGGAGACCGGATGGTGGTTCGACACGGGGCGTTTACCGGAACGGTCGCGCTTGGTACTGGCATCGAAATCTCGCCGCAGTTCGCGCAATCTGGCGAGCGCCTCGCGCGCATCACGAATGGTGGTGAGCTCGAACACACTGGAATGGGCGTGCAGCTCTTTTGGAATCCGCGCATTCTCATCGACGAGCGCTGTGCCGGTGTACGGCATCGCGAGTTGACTAACCATGGTCGCCTCCTTGACATCGAGCAATTCGGCCGTTCAGGGCCGATCTCCGCTGCCGGACCGACTGCCGCCCGCGGCGGCCACGCCTGTCGATCCGTGGCTATCAGCATCGATACATTCAGTTTGCTTGGATGACTCTGAGCATACAAGAGCATAAATCGCATATGCCGAAAACGAATAATGCATGGGGTCTCACTGGCGAACGTACGCAAACAGTTAACAAAAAACCGCCGGAGATTCTCCGGCGGTTTTCGCTGAGGTGGGCTGGAGTGTTAGCTCGACTGAGATTTGACGTATTGCTCAGGATGGGCCATGAAGCGATCCCGGCACTCCTCCGAGCAAAAGTAGTAGGCGACGTTCTCGTACATGGTTTGCGCGGCCGCTTCGCTTGATTCGATTTGCATACCGCACACGGGATCGGTCACTGCTGCCATGGGATGCTCCTCTCTCGTTCGACCGATAGACCCTCTGGACCGCGCTCGGACCAAGGGTCTCTTCGACCCTATCAGACCGGCAGAAAACGCGCAGAGTTCGCGAGCCCATAGACGAGAATGGAATCAATCCGGGATTTTTGTGGCGCTTTCGTACAGAATGCGGAGTCTGATTCCTCGTCGCCCCCGAGAAATACGCCTCTCGTCTCCGCCGCCCAAGTTTCTGGCGCTGTCGACACGACCATGAAACGAACCGCTACCCGGACCTGCAGAGGTTAGGAAGGCGCGTTTCGTTCTACCCAACCGCGACCGCCGCCCCGAACCGCTCCTCGACCGGGACGAAATCGATGTCATACCGGAAATGCCGCGGGCCGCCGAGCTCGATCCCGGCCGGAGTGCGCCACTTCTTGTCGCTTGGCATCGCGATCACCGTCACCCGGAATCCATAGCGCAGCTCCTCGGTGGTGATGGGAGTCCCACGTTCCGAATCGAGAATCGCGATCAGATCCGGCACCGTGGCTTGCACTTCGCCGTCCTTGATTGCCACCAGATGCTCGTTCTGGAACTGCACCACCATCTGGCTTTCGGCATCGTCGTCTGTCCCCGAAATGACGACCTCGCCGAGCGCCCAGCCTTTTTCGATGCGTCGCTGCACATCGACGATTCGACCACCGAACAACCGGAAACCGCCCGTGGCGTTCAGCACGGCCTCGACCGGATTCGCGTGCGTCTCCTGCGCCTGGCGGATCGCTCGTCCAATCGATTCCGCATACGTTACGGTCCCGAGCACCGCTGCTTTCTTTAGATCGCCGACGGTGATCGGAAAGCCGACCCCGCCCGCGATCGCTCCCATCTCCACGGCCACCGGCCGGGCAATTCGCTCTGCCCAGCGATTGCTGATCGAGTCGATGACCGCCACATTTCCATGTTCGTCCGCGACGGCAAGTGGCGCCGCCGAGTGTCCATAAAGCGTGAACGTGCAAAGATCGACTTCCGGATAGGCGCGGCCCATGCCGTCGAGATCCAGCACGGGCAAGCCCAGCTCGCGGCCCACCGCCAGCGGAACCACCGAGTTCGCACCACCAATCTCGGACGAGAAGATGGCGCCAATCTCCTTTCCCAGATAACGTGACATCGCGCTGAACGCGCTGAGGAGCTCGTCGGTCACGGACAAGCGTTCGATGTACGGCACCGGCGATCCGATCGCGAAGGGCGACACCGCCAGCGTATCGTCCGGGAGCTCATCGACGCTGTAGAGTGACAACGGACCATGCCGCTTGATCGACTGAATCGTCCCCAACATACCAAGATACGGGTTACCGCCGCCCCCGGTCCCCAATACGGCAGAGCCGATGGCAATGTCCTGGATCTGCTGCTCATCGAGATAGCGCACGTCGATCTCCTGGGTTCGGCCCGATTGCTTGAAAACACACCCGAGAAGAGTGCAGGAACCCGCAAGCAATTGCCAGCCGCTGCCGAGCTCGTGGCATCGGCTGTCCCGGCAGACTATCCGTACCGCAGCAACGCGGGAACCCGCGCCGCAATTGTCAGCATGCAGACGGCGAGCAGAAAGCCGCAAACCGTGGTCGTCGGACCGACCCCAACCCGATCGGCGATCGTCCCGAGCACGAGCGCGGAGATCGGCATGATGCCGATTGCCAGCTCTTGCAAACCGAGCGCGCGTCCCTGCACCGCGGGGTCGGTCGTCATCAGGAGGAGCGTGGTTTGCAACACACCGAATGACGCGCTCATGACCCCGATCATGATCATCAGGACAAAGGAGAGCGGCGTCGAAGTCGACATGCCGAAGAGCGCCCACAACACGCCCCAGGCACCGGTGCCCAGAACGAAGAGACCGCCCTTGAAACGGAAATCGCCCAGTGACGCGATGATCAGCGATCCGGTCAGCCCACCCACGCCAACACAGGTCAGCATCCACCCCAATCCCGCGGCATCGAGGCCGAGGATGTCGACCGCGAAAACCGGCACGAACGCCTGATAGATCGGCCAGATCAGAATATTCGCGCAGAGGGTGACGCCCAGGACCGCTGCGGAGAGCCGGCTGGAAAGGATCGTGCGGAACCCATGCACCAGCATGCCGATGGCCGGTTCATGATGCGCCTGCCGTGACGTCTTCATCGAGCGGAGCGGCAGCAGGGCAACCAGCGCAATGGCATACCAGGCGGTCGAGATCCAGAGAGCCGACGGCGCGCCAAAGGTGCTGATCATTGCGCCGCCCGCGGCCGGCCCGATCACCTGGGTCATATTCATCGCCATGGAGTTCAATGCATTGGCGTTGCTGAGATGTTCCCGGTTGACCAGATCGAGCACGAGCGACGAGCGAGAGGGCTGGGAGGGGGATTGACCCAGCCCGATTGCCAACCCACCGAGGACCAGCACCCAATAAGGCGCCCGATCGAGTGTGACGATCGTGGCGACGACAGAAACCGCGCAGAGGGTCCAGGTGCAGGCGCCCAGCAGCAAACGGACGCGGTCGAATCGATCGGAAATGACCCCGCTAAAGGGACCGAGCAATAGCGGCGCGAGCCGAACCGCCGTGAACAGCGCCAAATAGAACGGCGAACCGGTCATCTCCAGCACCAGCCAGGCAAGCACCAGCGTCTGCGTCCATGCGCCACCGAAGAAGAAGAGATTGGAAACCCACAAGAATCGGAATTGCCGGCTGAGCTTTAACGAGGTGAAGATGCCCTGCGGGGCTTGCTTCTCTATTGATGGCGCTTCGGAATCGAATGAAGACCTCGCCAATCGATGAATCTCCGTCAAACGATCGACGCCGGTTTCGCGCCGTCCAAACAGTGACCCCGTCGCGACCTGCTGTTTGGCCCGGTGCTGATGGAATCGAGGTAGATTGCGGCCGCCTCATCTCAGAGTGAGCCGATTGCGCGGGCCGCAATGACGCCCGCGATGCAGGCGCCTACGCCGATCAGATTGCTGCCCACCATGTAAATCGCCAGCTTGGACCAGTCCCCGCGATCGATCAGGGCGTAGGCCTCGTACGTAAAGGTACTGAACGTGGTGTAGCTCCCGAGAAACCCGATGACCAGCAGCAGTCGCCAGCGGGGATCGGTGATCAGCACCTCGGTCAGTAACGTCAACAAGAACCCGATCAGCAGGGCGCCGGTGATATTGATGCAGAACGTCCCGTATGGAAAGGAAGTGCCGTAGCGATTGCCAATGAACCGCCCGATCACATAGCGCGCATTCGCGCCGGCCATCGCCCCAAGTGCGATCCAGATGTACTCCACCCTGTCTCTCTCGCTGGATCTCTTCGAAGCCGCCGATAAGGATCATCTGTTCGGGGAGTCTGGCAGTTCGGAGCGAGAACCGTGCGGACGCCATCGCCGCCCGGCAGTATACGAGCCGGCATCCTGGGCATCCATGTGGCCCGCTGGATGTCATCGGTCAGAGGAGCACTCCAGCCTGAGGTTGGACTCGCGACGCGCGCACTTCTCGCAAAAGGTGCCAGTCGAATTCCATGCGGTATAGTCGATGCTGAATCGTTGGGAAGCACCTGGATCATCGAAGTAGTCTCGGTCGGTCGACACGTAGCCGCGTTGGAAGACCTTCCCTTGTGCTACTTGATCCCCGGTGTACCCAGCGTTGGATTCGGGGTTCGGAACGATCGGCCGGACAGCCGATCGAGGCGGAGCCACTACCTTGGAGGGGTCATGAAGAATTCACGAAGCCGTGCAATCGCTCTGCTGAGCGTCGTATTGCTCGCACTTGCAGCGATCGGCCCGTTGTCCGGTACCGTTTCGGCGCAGGATGACCGGCCGGTCCTCATTCATGCCACGAACGCTGGCGACAAAGCCACCTTCGACCCGCACCTTGCTTCCGGAACGCAAGACCGCACCGTGGTCGATATGATCTTCAACGGCCTCCTTCGCTTCAAACCGGGGGATTCCAGCGTGATCGAGCCCGATCTCGCGCTCGAGGTGCCCGAGCCGGTGGCCGAAGCGGACGGCACGCAGTCGTGGACCTTCAAGCTTCGCACAGACGCCACCTGCCATCAGAGCTCCGCGACCGACGCCTATACCCTGACGGCCGATGACGTGGTCTTCTCGCTACAGAAGTCCGCGAATCCCGACACCTCAGGCGTGTCCGGCGATTACACCGGATTCGTCTTCGAGAAGGTCGACGACGCGACGGTCAAAGTCACGGTTCCCGAACCGCTTGGTCCCGCGGTCTTCCTGCCGAAATTCACCAACTATGCCGGCGGCTACATCGTTTGCCAAAAGGCCTATGAGGCCCTTGGCGCCGATGGCTTCGCCAACGAGCCGATCGGCACAGGACCGTTCAAGTTTTCCGCCTATACGCCGCAAACCAGCACGACCCTCGTAGCGAATGACGACTATTTCCGCGGCGCGCCCAAGCTGGGCGGCGTGGAAGTTCGCTATATCGCCGACAACACCGCGCGCGAGCTCGGCCTGCAGTCGGGCGAGCTGGACGTCATCAATGGTCTGCCCGAAGCGCAATTCGTCGATCGCATCAACGCATCTGGCAATCTCCTTGCCGATGTGTTCGGCGTCGGTGAGGCTGTGTGGCTGAACCTCGACATCACCAACGAGTACTTGAAGGATCCGAAGGTCCGCGAGGCAATCTTCCTTGCGGTTTCGCAAGAGAACCATGTTGCGCTGGCGGGTGAGCCGGTGGCGCAGCCGATCTATTCGATCGTTCCCACCGGAATCGTTCAGGGGTCACTCACCCAGGAGGAAGCCGAAGCTGCCGGCGTGCTCTACACGCAGGACCTCGACCGTGCAAAGCAGCTGATGACCGATGCGGGCTATGCCGATGGCTTTACCCTGAATCTGGTGACCTCGGAACAGGCCTCGTACCTGACGCAGTACACCGTGCTGCAGGAGGAATTGGCGCAGATCGGTATCAAGGTCGAGCTCGAGGTCGTACAGCATGCGGTCATGCACGAGCAGATCCGCGCCGGTTCGAACGCGATTACGATCTACGTCGCCTATCGCCCCACCGCCGACACGTATCTGACGCAGTTCTTCACCTCGACGGGCGGCACCACCAATTTCTCGCACTTCCAGCTCGATGACGAGGTCGCCGCGGCGCGGGCAGAGACGAACGCCGATGCCCAGATCGCGGCGTGGAAGCAAATCAATATCGAGATCCTAAAGAACTTCGCCGGCTACGGACTGATGTACACCAACCAGGTATATGCCCGCCAGCCGTCGGTCGAATACGGTCACGAGCTGATTTCGGTTCCTCAGCTCTATCCGGGCTACGACGAAACCACGACCATCACCGAGTGATCGAAACGAAAGGGCCGAGCTCTTTCGACGCCCAATCACAGGACAGGCGGCGTACCTACACGCCGCCTGTCATGCACCATCGCTTCCCGGTGTGAGAAGGTAGCGGCGCATGCTCAGATTCATCATCAAGCGATTGCTCCTGGGCATCCCCACGCTCTTCGCGGTTTTGACCATCATCTTCCTGCTGATGCGGGTCGTGCCTGGCGACCCCGCCTATGCAGTGCTGGGTGACTATGCGACCGACGATGCCGTCAACGCGCTCCGCCAGCAAATGGGACTCGATGAGCCGATCTGGCGGCAATACCTCACCTATATGGGCGGTCTCCTGCATGGCGATCTGGGAGATTCGCTCGTAACGCGCCAACCAGCGTGGATCCAGATTCGAACCGTGCTTCCCTATACCCTCCAGCTCACTGCCGCCGCGATTTTGATCGCCCTGGTCATTGGCATACCCGCCGGAATGATCAGCGCGGTACGCCGCAACACCTGGGTCGACTATTGGGTACGCGTGCTTTCGCTTGCCGGTCTCTCGGCTCCCGCCTTTTACGTCGGCCTGCTGCTCATGTACCTGCTCTCCGCCAAAGCCGGCTGGTTCCCCGCAATCAGTACCGCCAGCTTCGACGAACCGCTGAAAAACCTGCATGCGCTGGTCCTCCCTGCCATCACACTGGGGCTTGTCGAGACGGCGTATGTCACCCGCATGACGCGGTCCGTCATGCTCAACGTTCTCTCCGATGACTACGTCCGCACCGCGCGCGCCAAAGGATTGGCAAATCGCACCGTCCTCATTCGTCACGCGTTGCGGCCGGGTTTGGTGCCAATCGTTGCGCTGACCGGCATCTTCATCATCGGGTTGATTGGAGGATCGGTGTTAACCGAGGAAGTCTTTGCCCGCCCCGGCCTCGGAAAATTGATGGTCGGCGCCACCACGCGCCGTGACTACACGCTGTTGCAGGCGATCATGGTCGTCTACGCCCTGATCATCGTGCTCGTGAACATCATCGTGGACATCATCTACACCTTCGTCGATCCGCGGATGAGATCGTAGCGATGATGTCCAGTTCGAGTGCCGCCGCAACACCCGAATCGTCGATCGCCCTCGTCTCCCAGCGACGACGCGCATGGAGAACATTCGCGAGAAACCAATCGGCCATCGCGGGTTTGATAATGGTCGTTCTCATCATTTTGGTTGCGGTGTTCGCGCCGGTATTGGCGCCGCACAATCCGTTGACCCAAAGCGTCACCAACCGGCTGGAAGGGCCGTCGCCGGGCTACCCCCTCGGTCGTGATGCCTATGGCCGGGATGTTCTGTCACGCATCATTTACGGCACCCGCATCGCGCTCCAGGTCGGTATCTTTTCCGTCCTCCTCGGCGGCGTCGTCGGCACTGCGATCGGGGTCGTCGCCGCCTATACCGGCGGCAAAGTTGAAGCCGGGCTGATGCGCCTCGTCGACATCCTCTTGGCATTTCCCGATCTGATCATGGGCTTGCTCGTCATGGCCGTTTTGGGTCCCGGACTCGCAAAGCTCATTCTCGCGATTGCGTTTACGCTCGTTCCTCGCTTCGCTCGCATCTCGTATGGACAAACCCTGGCGATCAAGGAAAAAGAGTATGTCGATGCCGCGCATGCGCTGGGCCAACACAACCGCGTCATTCTGTATCGACACATTCTTCCGAATATCGGTGGCGAGCTGGTCGTTCTGGCAAGTCTTTGGACTGCCGCGGCCATCCGTCTCGAGGCGAGCCTGAGCTTCATCGGGCTTGGCGTTCCTCCGCCGACGGCGACCTGGGGCCAAATGATCCGCGAAGGCACGGTGTACCTGTCGTCGCTGCCATTGCTGAGTCTCGCGCCCGGCGTGGCGCTGCTGATAACCGTGTTTGCATTCAACCTCGTGGGCGATGGATTGCGCGACGTGCTCGACCCGCGCTCGTCGAGATAGTCGTTGGAGATCGATAAACGGGATGAGTGATCGCGTCGTCATCATCGGCGGAGGAATCAGCGGGACCGCCACAGCCTATGAACTTGCTCGCAATGGCGTCAGCGTCACGTTGCTCGAGCGCGGTGAGTTGGCGAGCATGGCGTCCGGCTGGACCCTGGCGGGGGTTCGCCAATCGGGGCGGCACCCGTCGGAGCTCCCACTTGCGGCCGCTGCCGTCGCCCGCTGGGCCGTCCTCGATACCGAACTGGAAGCGGACACCGAATATCGGCAAAACGGAAATCTGCGACTCGCATTGTCCGAAGCCGACATACCAACGATTCGCGGCGTCGTCGAAGCGTCTGCTGCGGAAGGCATACCGATCGACTATCTCGAAACGCTCCAGGAGATTCACGACATTGCCCCAGCATTGGGCGATCGGATATTCGGGGCGTCCTACTGTCCCTCCGATGGTCACGCGAACCCAACCAAGTCGGTACTGGCGTTTGCCGCGGCGGCAAAACGGCATGGCGCGTCCATTCGAACCGGCGTCGACGTGACTGGGATCTCGACCGCGAGCGGCAGGATCACCGGCATCGAGACGAGCGAGGGACCGGTCGGCGCGGATATCGTCATCGTAGCGGCCGGGGTCTACACCCCGCGCTTGTTGGAACCGCTCGGGTTGCATCTGCCGTTGCGACTCTGTCACGTGCCGGTGGTGCAGACGGTGCCCTCGCCGCCGATGCTCGACCAGGTGATCGGCATCGCCGCTGGCACTTTCGCCGGCCGCCAGCAGGTCGATGGCCGTTTTCGCCTCACCCTCGGAAACAGCCCGTGGAACGGCGGCGAATGGCACGATTCCTACAACGTCCAACCCACGATGGAGCAAGTCAGGGAAACCATCGAGGTCTCGACCGCCATCCTGCCGGCCCTGCGAGGACTGCGCGTGGCGCAGGTGTGGGGCGGTTTGCTCGACCTGACGCCAGATGCGCTGCCCGTCATCGAACGCTCCAAAGAAGTCGATGGTCTTATCATCGCTGCCGGTTTCAGCGGACACGGATTCTGTCTGGGGCCAGTGACTGGGCAAATCCTGGCCGACATGGCCGTGTTCGGTTCGACCGAGCTGCCGATCGAACCCTTTCAGCTCTCACGCTTCGCGGACCGATCGTCAGAATCCGAATCGTTGACGTTACACGGGTAAGAAGATGTCGGAAAGTGCAACAAGACCCATGAAGAAGCATCGAATCTATTCGATGCCATTCGCGCGTGTTTATCCCGAATATATCGCCAAGGCCGAAAAGAAGGGACGCACGAAAGCGGAGGTCGATGAAGTTATCTGCTGGCTAACTGGTTACGATCAGAAAGTCCTCGAACTCCAGATCGAAAACAGCGTTGATATCGAGACGTTTATCGCCGAATCCCCGCACCTCAATCCTGCTCGGTCGCTGATAACCGGCAAGATCTGCGGAGTACGCATCGAAGAAATCGAGGAACCAACCATGCGGGAAATCCGATGCCTCGACAAGCTGGTCGACGAGCTCGCTCGAGGCAGGCCGATGGAGAAGATTTTGCGGCAACCGTGAGAGGGACTTCGGAGGTGGCTTGTTCAATGTCCGAAAAAGGAAGTGCGGCCCGTACCCCACTCGGAGCGGCTATGCCGAACGGAAGTGAGGACCGAGGGATCGGCGAGGCGCCCACACACAAAGGGCAGAACCGAGGGCGAAGAGCGGCAAACCGAGCGCAAGTGCGCCAACCCCACCAGCTCCGAGCAGCAATCCGCCGAGTCCCGCTCCCGCCGCGGCGCCGAGGTTGTACAGGGAACCGTTGAGCACCATGGTGGTGCCGGCGCCGGCAGGAGTTTCGCTCGTCAGCAGTGCGGTCAGTCCCACCCAGCCCACGGCTCCGGCAAAGGCGGCTATCGGAAGTAGACCGATCGCGATCCTGGCATCGACGATGCCGGCGAATGCGACCGTCAGCAGCAGCCCCATGATCGCATTGCTCACGGCCACCAATGGCCGTACTGGGACCCGCGCGAGTGCCCCTCCGGCGACGATGCTGCCCAGCAGATACCCGGAACCAGCCACCATGTAGACCATGCCGACCTCGCTGGTGGAGAGCCCGAACCGGTCCTCGAGCGCAGCTCCGAGATACGTGATCATTCCAAACCAGCACATCGAGCGCATCACCGAACAGCCATAGAGTCGGCGCATCCCGATGTTGTGCAGAAGCGGCCGGTATGCATCCAGAAGCGTACGCGGGCGAAATGCGGCCTCGGGCCGTTGGGAGTCCTCAGGAAGCCAGGCTGAGACGAGCGCCAAAATGACGAGTGCCATGCCACCTCCGACAAGGAACCCGGCACGCCAGCCAGCGATGCCGCTGATGGTCGTCAGCAGCGGCACGCCCACGATTGGGGCAATCGACGCCGCCGCGACAGTCCAGCCGATCGCCCGCCGGGAAGCGGGTCCACGAAAGTGCGTTCCGGCGACGGCCAACGTCAGCCCTGGTACCGTCGCCTCGCTGAGGGCGCCCGCGACGCTGGCGATGAACAGCATAGGGAAAACCGATGCCAGCCCAAAAACGAGCAGGCAGACGGCCGCTGCGGCGAGCCCAAGGAGAATCAGGCGGCGCGATCCATAGCGATCGGCCAGCGGACCGGCAGCGAGACCAAGTGGAGCGCTCAGAATCAACATCGCGGCGGTGACTTGACCCAGCAGGGGAACCCCGACACCAAGCTCGCTCGCGATGTCCGGGAGAAATGGCGCGGGCGCCGACACCGAGAGCAGGCTGATGAAGGAGCCGAGGCAAAGCGCTGGAAGTACCCAGGGTCCGCGGGCTGTGGCGGTGGGAAGAACGGTGTCTGCCATGTGGAAAACCCTCCGCAAAACGTCCCGCGAGGGAGTGGAGTCGATCGATTTGCAGTCCCAAGGGCCGTACGCCACGGAGGAGCGCCGTTGAAGGCCTCGCGCAATTCGCGCCGGAGCTGAGGTGCTTCGGCGCACGACGGGGCCCACCATGGGAGAAAGCTGCCCTATCGTCCCTGGCAGCATCGACCGAGGAAGGGTGCGGCGTGACGTGCCATCCGCGTCATACGCTCGTCACGTCGCACCCAATGTCCGTTGCAGGACTAGATGTGACCGGGATCGACCGTCATCGGCCGCAGGACTTCACGACGTGGCGTCTGAGCGACTCGCCGCTTGATCAGCATCAGCATCGCGGTCAGCGTGAAGGTGGCCAAGGTGAGCGCGAAGAAGGTCCCGAGTCGGTCCCAATACATCTGAAGACTTCCAGCCACGACGATCAGCAGGACGGTGGCGAAGAATGCCCACGCACCCGCGCCAGGCTCGACCGAGGCCGCTGTTTGCATGCTCGGATGATCGTTCGGAGCGCTCAGATCGACCGCATAGAAGAGCGCGGCGGTGGGCCACAGCGCGGCGATCCAGATGACCGCCAGCCACATGAAGACCATCGGCGGGTTGGCGCGTGAGTCGCCCTCGGTGAGATACAGAAAGTTCAGGGACGCGGCCAGCATCGCCAGCACGACCAGCAGCGCCCGCGACCGGCGAAACCGAACCACGATCAAACCCATGACCCCCATCGGCAGCAGCAGCTCGCCCGCGACCGTCATCCATGCGAAGAGCGGCGTGTGCTGGCGGAACACCCGCTCGTTGATAGCGCGCGTCAGCGGGAACACCTCCGGATAGGGATTCGTTGGGCCCTCGATCGACTTGGCATCGGCTCCCTGGAGGAACCCGTCGATCGCGGCTCCGGATGAGCTGCCTGTCCAGGCCGGGTCGCCCCATTTCTGCTGTCCGGCATCGAAAAACGTGAACCCAGCCATCAGGATAGAAAACAGCACGATGAACCCGGCAAATGCAGCCAGCGCGACCG
>DASTFJ010000068.1:0-13276 GCA_035708745.1 Thermomicrobiales bacterium
CGGCGTCGGTGCGCCAGAGATAGCCCATCAGGACGCCGCTGGCATCGGAGATCAGGATGCCGGGTACGTTGCGTTTCTGCAAACGATCGACCATGTCGTCGAGAAAGGTGCTGGGCCGGGTGGTGGGCGGTCCGTTGCTCATGACCTCTTCGACCAGGGTTTCGGGGGCGGCGTCCCAGGCTTTGCTGTGGAGGAGCCCCAGGATCACGCGCTCCTCGTTGACGACGACACAGATATCCCAGCCGAGCTCACGGGTTCGCTGGCGGACGTCACCAATCCGGTCGGTGAGCGCGCAGGTGGGGACATCGCGACGCATGGGGGCGGTTACGCGCAGCACCTGCGCCTTTTTACCTTCGGTTGGGAGACCGTAGGCGGTCCATTCGAGCTCGCCTGCCTGATAGTCGTAAATGTCGGTGAAACCGAGGCTGGTGAGCCGCCACGCGGCCCGGGCGCTGAGGTCTCACTGGGTATCCCAGCAATAGACGATCACGGGATCGTGCTTGCCGAGATGCGCCGTGGTCGATCGATCCAGCCTGCGCAGGGGGATATGAATCGCGCCGGCGATGTGCTCGTTTGCGTATTCCTCGTCGGGGAGCACGTCGATCAGCGTGGCGCCGTTCGCGAGGAGCCGCTGGACGCTACGGTGGCCGATAGTCGTGGGCATGCTGTACTCCTGCTCGATAGCTGAGTTGCCAGCTAATCGTAGAGGAGAATGCGTTCGACTGGCACGATCAGACAGCGGTAGACAAGAAAAGACCGGGGCGCCCATGGACGCCCCGGTTTCCCATCTCATGGGTATAAATCTGGCTGAACCTACGCTTCTTCGGTGGCCTCGTCGTCGGAGTTCTGGCGCAGGTACTTGGCCGCGAGCAGTGCGGCGGCGCCGGTTGCCAAGGTCACGCCGAGCGCGGTGGAGGAGTCGTCCTTGCCGTTCCCGGCTCCGGTCGCGGGCAGGGTGTTGACCGGGGCCGGCTTATTCGGCTTCGGCTGCGGATAGTGGTGGTGCTTGTGCTTGCAGACGCCGCCAAAGCACTTCAGACCGTGGCAGCAATCGCTGTCGTGATCGCAGGCCTCATATTTGCCTTCGCAGGTCGGGTACTCGCACTGGAAGTCGTGGCAGACGCCGCCCGGGGCGTACTTGCAATCACTATCGGCGCAGCACTCGCCGCAAACGTTGTACGACTGGCCGAAGCAGCAGAGGAGGCCGTCGCAGCAGTCGTACTGCCGATCGTCGCCGCCGGCGCTGGCGACCTCGAGGACGCCACAGTAGTCACCGAATTCGCGACAGCAGCCGATGTGCTCCGCAACGCAGGTGCCGCTGCAGCAGACTTGGTCGTTATCGCAGTCGTGGTCGTGGTAGCAGCAGGTATCCAGGTCGACACACATGTGACCTTCGCATTCCTGGCAGGCGCCACAGTCGCTGTCGCTGTCGCAGCAATTCGCGAGATCGACACAGTAGCCGCCTTCGCACTCCTGGCAGGCGCCACAGTCTTCGTCGCCAGTGCAGCAGTTATTGAGAACAACACACACGCCACCTTCGCACTCGTAGCAGGCGCCACAATCGTCGTCGCTGGTGCAGCAGTTCTCTATAGCCGTGCAGGTGTTTCCGATACACTCGAAGCAGCCGTCGCAGCCGTCTTCGGTGTTGGGGCAGCAGCCACCGGTCCCAGTGTTGTAGCAGGTATCAGTGGCTGGGCAGTACTCGGCGTACGGAATGCAGGTGTTGCTATCGCACGATTCGCACGGGCCGCAGTCGCCATCGCCAACGCACTCAACGCAGACGGCATTGGTGGGATCACCCGGGATGTAGCAAATCGGGGCGCCGGCCGGGCAGTCGCCATTGTCGCAGCATTCCGCGCAGGAGCCGCCCTGTGCTGGGCAGCACAATTCGCCTGCCGCGCAGCCGCCATTTAGCTCACAGGTGCCCTCGATGCAAAGGTACTCCGCACACGCAGGCGGAGTGCCACAGTCTGACGGTGTTACGCACTCCGGCTCGCTGCCAGATGTGCAGACGCCCTCAACGCAGCTGTTGGAGCAGCACAAGCCATTGCCTGTGCAGCAGGTCCCGTCGATACCGCGATTATTCCCGGCCTGGCTGCCCTGGGGGCAGATGTCGGTACAGCTTTCCTGCTGGACATTCTCGCAGTCGACTCGCGGCGCACAAATCTGGGCGCCCGCGAACTGCCGTGTCACGCCGGTAGCAGCCAGCGCTCCCGCGCCGCCGAGCAAGCCTCGTAGGACTTTTCGGCGGTTGACGCCTGCGCCAAGCAGGCGGGTCATATTATCGAATCGTGTACTATCCAAGGCGTGCCCTCCCATGAAAATTCGAACGTTCCGCACACGTTGCCGCTTCCTAGAGGCGGCAATACTGATTCTACCGGTTAGAACGAATGGGAGGGGGATTGGCGTTTCACACTGGACCATTCGGACCCTCTTTGGTATACGGCCGGAACCATCCAGCTGTTATTTAACGTAATGCAAGCGTGGGGCCGGGGCGGCAGAAGGCCCGGGCATCTGGTGGCGCCGGGCTCGGCAAGGTGGCGACCGGTCAATTCGGATGGCATAAAGAACTGGTGGGATCAGCCGCATGGCCGGGTCCGTTCCTATGGAGGAGGGGAGAAGGCATGGCCGATTGGGGGGCAATCGGGCTCCGATTCATGCGGGCGTGCTGTGGTACAAAGCGGCTGACGGTATACACCGGCCGATCTGACTCTTCGATCGACTGATTTCTTCGAGCGAGTGCCTCATGCTGCTTGTGATTCTGCAGTTCGTTCCGCTCGCTCTGGCGGCCATCACGCCCACGATGGTGATCTTCGTGACGGCGTTGATGGCTACCGACGGCAATGCGAAGCGGGCGTTCGCGGTCGTGGCGGGGCGCTATCTGGGATTGCTGGTCGCCGGGTTTGTGGCGCTGTTCGTGTTGCACCAGATTCCTGAGGATCGGGTGAGCGGCAAGCTCGACCAGTTCGAGGTCTTGCCGGTGCTCTTTCTCGTTATCGGGATCGGGTTGATGGCGGCGGCCGGGTACAACCTGATGGTCAAAGGCGTACCGAGCGAAGAGAATCAGCAATCGATCCTGTCGCGCCTGCGACGGCTGAATGCTCCGGTGCTCTTCGTGGCGTGCTTTGGGACCGTGTTCGTTTCGATCCGGCAGCTGTCGCTATTGATCGCGGGCACCGCCATTATCAAGGAAGAGAGTGACCGGATCGGGGAGAACCTGTTTCTTCTGGTGATCCTCTGCCTGGCGATGATCTGGCCGATGGTGGTCCCGCTGGGGATCAAGGTGGGAATGGGCGAGCGAGGCGATGCGTTGCTGGAGCGCTTGCGGGATTGGATGGGTGCGCATCAGCAGGGGATCAACTCGGCGGTGCTGGGTTTTTTTGGTGGGGTGCTGGTGGCGAAGGGGATTGCCGGGTTGTAGGGACGCTGGGATCCTGCTTGCGGCTACGATGGGACGGATCCACTCTGTGATCGCAGGGCGTTCCCCTCTATGATCCGGGTTGACCACGCTGGGGCTGCTCGAACATCTGGAAATCAACCGGCTGACGGCCCGCTTCCTCTTCCATCTGCGGGTCATCGTCACCTCGGCGCTGGCGACCATCGCGCTGGCGGTGCTGGCGCTGTTGCTGACGGTCTTCCCAACCACTGGGGCAGGCGACACGACTCCTGACGACCGGTGGGCGCTCTTGGCGGTAACCGCCCTGATGATCGGAGGGTTCACCACCGTGCTGGGCGGTCTCTACAGCACCATCGGCGATGTCTTCCGCACGTTGCCTCACGATTGGCTGGAAGAGATCGCGAGCGACACACCGGACAAGTAGACCGATAATGGGCTTCCATTAACGACGGTATCCATTCTCAGCTGCCTGATCGTGGGTTGGAGAAGCTGCCGGGTTTTGCATCCCGGCCGGTGAATTCTCCAGCTTTCCCCAAGTTTGCCTATCCATATCGGTCGGATCGAACATCGGGTGCTAAGCCTGAACGAGCGCATTCCCATGGTTGGACTGCGCGGTATGGACGAATGCATTCCGTGCACGGCGATTTGCATGAGTTCCACGAGAGTCACGACATCCCGCGCTGGTGTTCGAGCCACCGGAGCCCCTTGGTTGCCCAGCGACGGTCTGGTGACCGGTACGGATCCGCATAAAGCAGAAGGGAGTTCCCTATGACGATATCTACAGGAAGTGGTCTGGTCGGACTGCTTGTCATCATCTTGATCGTTCTGGCCATCATTTATTTCGCCAAGCGGGTCTAGCGCTCAGGCGGGCGGTGCCCAGATTTACCGAGGTTTGCGCGGGTTGCGCCTGACCGTTCGGGTGCCCGGGTCCGTTCATAACGCCGGGTAAGGAGGCGGTGCGATATGACCGTCTCCACCGGTGGTTTCGAGGGCCCGCTCATCACCCTGGTGATTCTCGTGATTCAGCCCCGCACGAAGGATCGGTTTCACGAAGATGGGGGCGGTCTAGGGTCCCAGCTGGGACCAAGGAGGAGTACGATGCACCGTCGACGTTATCTGCCGGCATTGGGGGGATTGGCTGTTCTGGCCTTGGTCCTTAGTGGCTTCTTCGCGAACGGGGCGATCGCCCAGAGTCCAGAAGCGACTATGGGAGCGCAAGGGGGAGAGACAGCTCACCCCGCCCATATCCATTCGGGTACCTGCGATCAGCTCGGGGATGTGGTCTATCCGCTGAATGACCTGACTGCACCGAACGCAGCCGGCACCCCGACCGCTGGAAGCCAGGGCGCCATGAGCGAGGCTAGTCCAGCCGCCGGTATGACCTCCACAAGTGGGGGTCAGGTTGTGGCGGAGAGCACCACCGTAGTGACCACGACGCTCGATGAGCTGCTGGGCGCGCCGCATGCGATCAACGTTCACGAGAGCGCCGAGAATATCGGCAACTACATTGCCTGTGGCGAAATCACGGCTGCAGGTGAAGCCGCCGGGACTCCGGCGACGGGCGGCCGGCAGATCGAGGTGCCACTGCAGGAGCTGAACAATTCCGGCTATGCAGGCCACGCCACTCTGGTGGAGATGGGTGACGGCACCATCCAGGTCACGGTCCAGTTGATCCAGGCCGTGGGTGGCGGGATGGCAACCGGGTCGCCGATGGCGTCTCCCACCAGCTAGTGAGCCCTCGTACGAGGATCACTGACAGCGCACTACGGAACTGAATATTTGCCTAGAAGTCCCGGGAATCAGTTCCCGGGACTTCTGTTGACCGTGAATTCTCCATATTGGTCGTCGTCGGGATGAGGGAAGGTCGCGTAGGGATAGGCTGCCGAGGCAATTAGTAGGGGATGGGACCGCACCGGCAGGGGATCAATTCGGTGGTGCTGGAGTTCTTTCAGGGCGTGCTAGAGAGAAAGCGAGTCGGCGGGCGATAGACGGAGAATCGCGGGCACTGCAACTGCCCTGTCTCCTAACAGTCATGCTACTCGCGGGGCCGGCGGAAATTCCGGTACACGCCTCCAAGGTTTGTTATTTAGGACCGGCCCGAGCGAAAGCTCGGGCCGTTACCTTCATCGAACGTCAGGCGAGGTCTAGCTTCCCTGACAGACCTGACTATTCGCTGGAGCGCAAACATATGGACAGCCGTTGCCGGCCGATACGTTGCAGCAGCCCGCGTCGCAATCATCGTCTACGCAGCATTTGGACCCGTTAGATCCGTCGCCGATTTCATCATCGTTCCACGGGCAAGTGCCATCGCACTGTCCGCAGGTGCCATTATCAGGATGTGTGCAAGCCCCGCCGACGCAGACATCGTCGGTGCAGTCGTCGCCATCATCCGTGCAGGCCGTGCCATCTGACTTGAATACGTCTGCGGGACAATCTTTGGACGACCCATCGCAGTATTCCGGCAGGTCGCACTCATTGGCGGCGGCGCGGCACTCCACACTGGCCGCGGCTACACCGTCGGCAGGACAGTCCTTGGTGACGCCGTCACAGTACTCGGCGACGTCGCACTCACCGGCGGCTGCGCGACATAGCACATCAGTGCCGGCTACGGCGTCGATAGGACAATCTTTGGATGACCCATCGCAGTACTCGGCAACGTCACACGCACCAGTGGCGGCGCGGCACAGCACGTCGGTACCGGCTACATCGTCGGTAGGACAGTCGTTGCTGACCCCGTCGCAATATTCCTCCACATCGCAGTCACCCACGGCAGCGCGGCAAAGGTCTGTCGACTTGAGATCATCCGGACATGATACCGACACCCCGTCGCAGTACTCCGGAAGGTCGCATACTCCAGCAGCCGCGCGGCAAAGAACGTCAGTTCCCGCTACCTCGAAGCCACATGTGCCGGACAGAGGGATGCCGTTATCGTCAAACGTCTGGTTACAGACACGGACTTCGCATGGGTTCGTTGACGCCGCGCAGTCCTGGGCACGGCAACACTGGAAGGCTGTTCCTGTGCCGGCGGGGAAGTCACCATGATTAAGGTGACCTTGAAAGTCGTAGCTGTTCGGGTCCACGGTGATCATGACCCAGGGATTGGAGTCGCTCGCGGTCGCATGGCACAGGGTGACTTTCGTCCTCGGCGCCGCAGAAATGTCCGCCGCCTTCATGCCCACCAGCGCCGCCCCACCGCCAATCAAGCCACGCAGTACGTTGCGTCGACTCGTGCCGGTTGCCAGCTTCCTAGTTAAATCGTCGAAGTTCTTTCCGTCCATTGATTTTGCCCTCGCATGAAAACCACCTGTGAGACGCTCATCACAGGTACGTACCACTCCTCCTGACTTGTGAGTCGGCCGGATCATACGCTTGTATACAAGCGCCCGCAACGTGTACGTACGTTCAATTTATCGTCAAATTCGTTGCAGTATTTGAACCTAATGGAAGAATATGCACAGATATATCGCTGAAAGGGCATGAAATAGCCACTCCGTAGTATTGGAGTCAACTGGCATTTTTCGCTTCGATTCTCCGGGGACGAGCCTCTGAGGTGCTGCGGTATCAGAAGTGCTTTGGGTTTCTTTGGATTTCCTTTCGATCGACCCGATCGAGCGAGTCGTCGTGAAACAATGCGGCTGGGACTACCGGTCTGGGCGAAGCGTTCGAGCTGCTTTCAGGCTGGATGTTTGCTCCGTCTTCGGCCCGAGCTCGGCGCACGCATGCACCCGAGCGCATGCTCAAGCGGAAGCCAGCACATGCGATCTCAACTCTTTGGGTCATCGACCCGCTTGTTTGATGGTGAGATGGTACGGAAGCTCGAATGGGATTACGTCACCCTCGCGGGTGATTTTGCGGCTGCTTTGCGCGCTATGGAATCGCATTCGGCCGGTTTCTGGCCACGAGGTCTACGGTATCGAGCAGGTCCTTCATTCCGGCGACGGCCAGCTCCCATTCCTGGCCGCAAATGTGCACAATGGCCCGGCTGGCGCCATCGATGAGCAGACGGATCCAGGCGACTGCCAGGACCGGCACGGCTGGATTGGGTCGATCGTGGATGACCAGATCGGCGGAGCGCCGCGACAGCTCGCAAGCCAGGTCGTGCGGAGCGATCTGTACGACGTCCACCTGCGGCCGCTGAAACGCCAGCGCCAACGCGATCGGGTCGCGCGAGTCTTCGGTGGCGACCACGACCCGCAGTGGACTGGAGCGCCGCGGGCTTATGGCGGAGCCCTCCTGAGAAATGTCTGAGGAAAGGGTTCGCTCGTTTCTCATGTGGTTCACCCTACTGGGCCCGGCCGGCTGACGTCGTCACCCAGCCGGGTGATTTTCCGCGCTATTCGGGGTGGCCGATGTCGTGCCGAAAGGCGAGCAAGATCGCCTGCAGGCGAGAATCCACCTCCAGCTTTCGCAGCAGACGGGCAACATGGGTTCGTGTCGTCTCGACTCCGATGAAGAGGCGATCGGCGATCGCCTGGTTGTCCAGACCTTCCGCCATGAGCCGCAGCACCTCTCGCTCCCGGGGGGTCAGTCGATTCAGCGCGGCGCGCTCCTCACTCTGGCGGGTACGGTGCTCTCCCGCCAGTCGTAACAGCTCGGCCGTCTCAGCAGGATCGAGCAGCACTTTGCCGGCTCGTATATCCCGAATCGCCTCGATCAGCTCCGCGGTACGGGTCGACTTGTTGAGCACATGGACTGCTCCGGCCTCCACCGCGCGGGCATAGTCGCGCCGGTCGGTGCTGGCCGTCAGGACGAGCACCGCGGCCACGGTTGCGCCACGACAGATTTCTTGAATCAGGTCGGCTCCATCGCCATCGGGCAAATCCAGGTCGATCAGTGCCATGTCAAAATCGAGCCCCTCGCTCAGGAGCTTTCGAGACTCCGCAAGCGTGCCCGCCTGGCCCACCACCTGCATATCCGGTTGCAGATCGAGCAGCATCGCCAGCGACTCTCGGGACGTTGGATGGTCGTCGACCAGCAGTAACCGAATTGGCCGATCGGTCATCATGCCAGCTCCAGCTCAAAGCCGAAGACCGCCCCGCCCCCGGGTCGAGAACAAAAGGTCAGGTCGCTGCCATGGGCACGAACGAGTTGTCGCGACACATAGAGCCCCAGGCCCACTCCCGGCACTGGCGCTCCGCCCTGGTCGCGGCCTCGCCCGAGCTTCTCGAAGATGCGTGAAACGTCGTCGGGGTGAACGCCCACTCCGCGATCGGTCACCTCGACCAGCACGCGTTTCCCGTCGATGGTCGACCGAAGTTCGATAGGAGCGCCTGCCGGAGAAAACTTGGCAGCATTGCTGAGCAAGTTTCGCAGCACCTGAGCGATCCGCTCCGGATCGGCCAGCACCCGCACTGGCGGCGCTTCGACCAAGACGACGGAATGGTCTCCCGGAAGTGCCTGGGCATACGCCGCCGCATCCGCCATCAGCAGGTCGAGGCTCACTGGAATCGGCCGGATGGCAAAGTCTTCACGCTCGGCGCTGGCAGCACCGCGCGCGTCGGCGAGCAGGGCAGTCATCAGCCTGGTCTCCGCCACAATCGTATCGCGCGCTTTTTCCTGCAACGGGGTAAGCGGATCGATCGCCATCAGGTCGGCCGAGCGGTCGATAGCAGTCAAAGGATTCCCCAGCTCGTGGGCGACCATCGAGGCGAAGTTGGCTCGCAGCCGCCCCAGGTCGAGCAGCCGCGCCGCGTAGGCACGCTCGGTAGCAAGCGTCTCCTCGCGCTCCGCGGAAATTCGAACCAATGCCAATACCACGCCGACGGCCACGATTATCGTGAATCCCGCCCGCAGCAGACTGGATGTGGTCAGAATCGGACTATAGGCTCCCGGCCAAAACATGGAGTGCAGCTGCGATCCCGCCAACAGCACCATCGCCACGATCAACCAGGGGCCGAAGGCTTCGACGGCGGCATGTCTGGCCGCTCCATACACTGCCACTAGCGCGATACTCAATGGAAGCAGCGACAGTCCCCAATGCCATGCCGTCAAGCCGGGCATCGTCGTGCGACTGGTTTCGGCCACCGATTCGACGCTGGTCAGGTGAGAGAGCGCCGGCAGCCGTTGCGCTTCGAGCTCCAGGAGGGCTCCAACGAGTCCGACCAACGGCACCGCGAGCAAGAACATGCGAGCCGGCACGCGAGGCGGGTGGACCGTCGCCAGACCGATGGCGAACGACAGGAAGGCAAGCGTCCGAATCGTGAGCGTCTCATACAACGCAGCATTGAAATTCTCCTCTCCGTTCAACAGGGGGGCGATGTAGCCGAATATGAGGCCGCCGACGCCCAGGATGAAAAAGCCGAGCGCGAGCCAACTCATTCGGTGTCGAACATGCTGAGCCGGGAACAGGAAGAGGATGAGCGCCGCGAACAGGGCGAGCAGGGCAACGAGCACCTCGAAACCCGTCTTCGCTCTGGGGGCGAAAACGACGAACCGGGCCGAAGATATGGTGAAGACGATGGCAACCCATGCAATCACCGCAGCCGACGAAAACAGGACGAGCAGCCAGGCACCGCGGCTCTCGGCGAGGCTCGTCCATCGCCTTCGGATCGATTGCCGCTTTACCAGTAGCCCGGGTGGGCGGTCGATTTCGCCGACTCTGTTGTCCTGCGTCAACGCGACCCTCCATAGATGGCGTGGTCGCCAACTTCGCCTGTGTGTCAGACGTTCCAGTTGTTGCTGTGGCCCCATTTGTTGCCAATATCTCGGCAGTAGCGGGATTCGAAACGCGCGTTGGCCAGAAATCGATGAGTCACGATTGCAACGATCCTGCCAAAGCACGCGGATGTCCCCGGCCTCAGCAGGTAGGCCAACAACGCCATTGCGCCGGCCACGTCCCGCTTTGTATCTGTGAATTTGCAGTTCTGTCCCGTAGCATACAACCACCAGCCAAAATGCACTATGTCTAGTCAGCCGTTTCCGCGACACTCGAAGGGTGCAGGCGGGACCACTGAATGGGAACTTCGGTCGGTCGGGCATCCGCCAGCGGGACCAGCAACTCAGATCTTTCGATCGATCGTGCAAACCACGAGCCTTAGCGCCTGGGTCCCGATGGAGGTGCGAGCGGCCAGGCGGATGCCAGCTTGCGCCGGACCGTCCGGTGCACGCTTCTCCGATCCGGTTTCTCGGACCCGACAGGCGCCGTTGGGGTGGCCTCTCTTCCACGCGAGTCCGAAGCGACCGAGGAGTGGTTCGCAACGGGTTCGTCATCACATCGCCATTCGTTCGAGAAAGGGCGTACGGACGCCATAATTGACACCGCGGATGTGTTCCCAAAAGGCAAGTCACGTGTCATACTGGCCGGCAGGGGGCGTTGCTAAAGTGTGGCCTCCAGGCATGGGGACGTTGGGAGCCCCATACCCGCAATCGACGCCGTTACCTCGACGGCGAACCGGTACCCCAAGAGGGAAGGGAGCTCGGTATGGATGGAACACGTTTCGATGAATTGACCAGGCGGTTTGGCGCTGGTCTGAGCAGGCGGCAGGTGTTGCGCGGGTTGCTCGGGGGCGCGGGCGCGCTGGCGGTGACTGGCGCGACACGCCAGTTTGCTGGCGCCCAAGCGTGTGAGGCTCGAGTCGACTGCGACAACGTCCAGCAGCCGACCTGCCCGGACGTCTGTCCCGAGGGTAGCCAGCCAGGCAATAACCGCGGTCTGGACGGCACCTGCTGCACGGGTAATGGCACGTGCTGCTCCAACAACTGCGTCGATGGCGTCTGCGTCGGCGGACTCGTCCCAATCTGCGCCGAGGTCGGCGAGAGTTGCGCCGAGGTCGATTGCTGCAACGGACTCGCCTGCCAGGTAGCGGACAGTACCTGCGTCGAGCAGGAGTGCCAGGAGGCCGGCGATATCTGCGAGTTCGATGAGAACTGCTGCGGAGATCTCCTGTGCGTCGGCAGTCTCTGCACGCCTCCGGACGGCGAGTGCGCCGAACTTGGTGAGATTTGCGAAGTCTCGGATGATTGCTGCGATGAGCTGGTCTGCGTCGACTACTTCTGCGCTATCCCGGACGGCGAATGCATCGGTCTGGGTGAGATTTGCGAGGTCTCGGCCGAGTGCTGCGATGAACTCGTGTGCGTCGACTACTTCTGCGGATACAAGCTGCCAAACACTGGCGCCGGCGACGGGTCGTCCGGCTCGTCGAGCCTGGTGACAACCGCGATCGCTGGTGGCGCGGCCGCGCTGGTGGCGGCCAAGGTGCTGCGGCGCAAGCCGGCGGACGAGACCTCCACCGAGGTCTAGGCGGCTCGCACGAACAACAGCACGCATCGTCCGGGGCGCCTGATCAGGCGCCCCGGACTTTTTTCGCCGGTCATGCTCACCTGCACACCTTGTGTTCCTCGGCGCGATAGCTGGTTGCCTGGGGGACGCACCGTTATCGCGATCGAATTCCGAGTAGTATTGTCAGAATTCGAGCGGGAGCAGGTCGAATTGCGTAGACCCGCCGCTGGGGCGCTGTGCGAATCGAGGATGCAATGAACGACTATCGATTTTCCCGGAGAACACTGATCGGTGGAAGCACCGGCGCGGCGATCGCGGTGGCGCTGGCCCGAGTGGTTCCCGTCACCGCGCAGGGGACACCCGGGGCTGCGTCGTCCCCGGTCTCCGACGGGGTCTTTCCGGTGACGATCTCGCACGTATATGGCGAGACGACGTTCGAGGCCGCGCCGCAGCGAGTGGTGACGGTGAGCTGGATCAACCAGGATGCGGCGATCGCGCTGGGCACGATTCCAGTGGGGATGCCGTTCGTGAGCTGGGGCGGCGATGGCGAGGGGTATCTGCCGTGGACGCGGGAGGCGATCGGCGACAAGACGCCGCCGGTGCTGTACGACGATGCCAGTGGCATCCCCTTCGAGCAGATCATCGAGCTGGCGCCGGACGCCATCATCGGGGTGTATTCCGGTTTGACCCAGGACGAATACGACACCTTGTCCAAGATCGCGCCGACGGTCGCCTATCCGAAGGCGCCGTTCGGGACGCCCTGGGAGGAGACGACCCGGATCATTGGGCAGATCCTGGGCAAGGCGGCGACGGCGGAGACGCTGGTGGACGAGACGATCGCGACGGTCGAGGCGGCGGGGGCGCAGTATCCACAACTGCAGGGCAAGACGTTCGCCTATGGATCGCCCAGCCAAAACGGGATGTATGTCTACACCACGGTCGATGCGCGGGTGCAGCTGCTGACCCGGCTTGGAATGACGCCGAGCCCGTTCGTGCAGGGGCTGCCGGTGGGAGACGACCAGACCGCGTTCTATGTGGATATCAGCCCGGAACAATTCGGGTCGATCGACGCGGATATCCTGATTCTCTGGTTCGGGACGCAGGATGAGGCCGATGCGGCGGCGAAGATGCCGACCGTTCAGGCGATTCCGGCATTCAAGAACGGCGCGTATGCGCCGATCGTGGGGGAGACGAATGTGATGGCGGTGTCGGCGCCGTCGCCGTTGTCGATTCCCTATATCATCGAGGCGTATGTGCCCGAGCTGGCGGCCGCGGCGGACAAGGTTCCGGCGGGCTGACCGGGAGTTGGGAGCTGGCAATTCCCTCGGAGCGGAGTTGTCTGGTGAGACTCGCCGCGGCGAGGAGGTCCCCATTCGACTTCGCTCAGGGCAGGCTCTCGACTTCGCTCGGGATGACGAGGAGAAGAGGGCGTTCGGGCCGGGGTCCGGAGTCCTGGATCCTGATCCGGAATCCGGATGAATGGTTGGGGGGCCGTCCCCCTCTCCGGCTCTCCCCCGTGCGCGGAGGAGTGGGTTCTGCTCACTTGCGAGCGAATGCGCGCAGCCCTTCCTAATCCATCCGGATTCCGCATCAGAGCTCGAGCAGCTGGAGGTGAATGGCAGCGGCCCCCCAATTGGCGGCGTCGGAGGGTTTGGGGACCT
>DASTFJ010000069.1:0-14329 GCA_035708745.1 Thermomicrobiales bacterium
TTCACCGTCAATATCACGACAGTCGATCAAAACGGAACCCCGCTGCCGGGCGCCTGTTACGACATGGGCGACGCCGGACAGGCGTGTGATGACGACGGTGACGGCGTAACGACCTTCGCCAATGTCGCCGCCGGGGCGTACAACATCTTCCAGACCCAGGCGCCGCAGGGCTACGAGGCGGCATCGCCCCAGCAGGTCGATATCCAAAGCGATCAGCAGCTCACCTTCACCAGCGCGCAAACCGAGGTCGCTCCGGCTGCGACCGATACGCCGGAAGGTCCGGTCGAAGAACCGACCGAGACTCCAACCGAAGAGGGCCAGCAAGGCTTCTCGATTGGACTCGTCGCGCTCGACCCAGACAACAACCCGGTGCCGGCCGCCTGCTATCAGCTGGATAGCGGCGAGACCCAGTGCGACGACGATGGCGACGGAGTCGTGACCTTTACCGGCGTGGCTGCCGGATCGCACACCGCCACCATGAACCAGGCGCCGGACGGCTACCAGAATGTCGGCACCGTCGGTATCGACGTGACTGCCGATCAGCAGTTCGCTGTCCGCCTGACGCCCTCGCAACAGCAAGGCGGCGGAAACGGCACCATCGCCGCCTCGGTGGTGGATGAGAACGGCCTGGCGATTCCGGGCGCGTGCTTCGAGATCGTTGGCGTCGATTCCGACTGCGATGGCGATGACGACGACGCGATCATGACCCAGCCGGATGTGCCCGCGGGCACGTACACGGTGAATCTGACCGTGCCCGATGGCTATGTCGCCAGCGGCCCCACCAGCCAGCAGGTAACGGTGACTGCCGATCAGACCGCCGATGTCCAGTTCCAGGTCGCTTCGGCAGGTTCGAACATTCCGACCGAAACCCCGACCCAGGAAGGCGCCGCACCGACGGCAACTCCGACTGAAGAGACCCTGCAGCCATCGCCGACGCCAACGGAGGAAAACGTTGCGCCGGCGGAGGGTGTCGGCTCATTGCAGGTCGTTGCGACCGATCAGGGCTTCCCGGTGTTGGGCGCCTGCATCGACTATCAAGGACCGGCCTCGGGTGAAGTTTGCGATGGCGATGTCAACGACGCCGATCCCGCGCAAGCCAGCGTTCTCATCAACGATCTGCCGGCTGGCGACTATCAGGTTTCCATGCCGAATCCGCCCGCGGGCTTCGATCCGGCCGCTCCGGTAAGTGCGACCGTGACCGACGGGCAGATCACCAGCGTGGTGCTGCAAACCGGCGGCGCGGTAGAGGCTCCCACCGAGACTCCGACGGAAGAAGTCATCCCGACCGAAACCGCCACCGCAACTGAGACGACCGCTCCGACAGAAACGGCAACTCCCACGGAGACTGCGCTCCCCACGGAAACCGCGACTCCGACTGAGACTGCGATCCCGACCGAAACCGCAACGCCGACCGAGACCCCGATTCCGCTCGGCTCCTTCCGGGTGGTCAAGCGCGACGATGGTGGCAACCGCATCGACGGCTCCTGCTGGACGCTGAGCGGCGTCCAGAATCTCGGACCGTATTGCGATAACGACGCCAACGACCTCGATACCCGCCCCGGCGTGATCGAAGTGGGTGATATCCCGGTTGGCGACTATACCCTCACCGAGTCCACCGTTCCGGACGGCTTCCTCGCGGTGGCCGATCAGACCATCACCATCACCGAAGGACAGCGCACCGGCGTATCGTTGGTGGATGAGAGCGCGACCGGCTCGCTGGTGATCACCAAGACCGACGAGCAGGGCACCGCCCTCGGTGGCGCCTGCTTCTCGGTCGGCGACCAGAACGTCTGCGACGACGGCGAAGGTGATGTCCAGAACACGGTTCCGGGCACCATCGAGATCGCCGGCCTGGCGGCGGGCGACTACGACGTCACCGAAACCCAGGCGCCCGAGGGCTATGTGGCCTCCGCCGATCCGGTGGGCATCACGATTACCGCCGGCCAGCAAGCGACCGCGACCTTCCAGAACGGCCAGGAAACCGGCTCGGTCCAGATCACCAAGGTCGATGTGGCCGATGTCGGCACGCCGCTGGCGGGCGCCTGCTTCCAGGTGGCCGATCAGACCGTCTGCGATAACCAGGATGGTGACGGCAACGACGCCGACGGCATCATCCTCATCTCCGGGGTGCCGGCGGGTCCGCAGACCGTCACCGAAACCCAGGCGCCGGACGGCTATAACATCGCCCAGCCGATCGACATCACTGTAACGGTCGATGAGACCGCCTCCGTGACCGTCGGCGACACGAAGCAATCCGGCTCACTGCAGATCGTCAAGGTCGACGCGGCCGATGGCACCACCACCCTCGGTGGCGCCTGCTTCAGCATCGACGGCGGCGATCCGATCTGCGACAACGGCGATGGCGACCAGGACCCGAACGCCGGCTCGATCGTGATCGACGGCCTCGCAACCGGTAATCACCAGGTCACCGAAACGCAAGCGCCCGAGGGCTACGCTATCTCCGGCGATCCGCAGTCCGTCGATATCGCGGCCGATCAGCAGGCGACCCTGACCTTCCAGGACGCCGTAGCACAGGGCCAGATCCGCATCCTCAAGGTCGATCAGGACGGCGGCGCCAGTCTCGGCGGCGCGTGCTTCACGGTCGATGACGGCCTCCCGGTCTGTGACAACCAGACCGGCGACCTCGATCCCGCCGAGGGCGTGATCCTGGTCGATGCCACCGCCGGTGACCGGCAGGTGACCGAGGTCACCGCGCCGGTGGGCTACGATCCGGTGCTCTCGCCGCAGACCGTCACCGTCGCGAATGGCGAAACGGCTGAGATCACCTTCGAGAACAGCGCTTTCACCGGCAGCGTGCGCATTGCCAAGACCGACAACAACACCCAGCAGCCGCTGGGCGGCGCGTGCTTCACCCTGCAAGGCGCGGAGGGCGAGACCTTCGGCCCGGTCTGCGACAACGGCGAGGGCGATAGCGACCCTGCCGATGGCGTGATCGTCATGCAAGGCATCACGGCTGGCACCTACGATCTGGTCGAATCGACCACGCCGGACGGCTATGTGGCGACGGACGGTCCGGTCGCGACTGGTATCCAGGTGACCTCCGGCCAGGCCGCCGAAGTGGCGGTCGGCAATGCGCCGGTCGATGTGCCGACGCCGACTCCGTTGCCGGCGGGCTCGGTGCTCATCGACAAGGTCGATCCGGATGGCAATGCGCTGGCAGGCGCCTGCTTCGCGCTCAGCGGCGCCACGGACGTGGGTCCGGTCTGCGACAACGGTCCGGCCGACACCGATCCGGCCGACGGCAAGATCGGCATCGACAACGTGCCGGCGGGCGATTACAACCTGTCCGAAACCCAGGCGCCCGATGGCTACAGCCAGGCTGCTAACCAGAACCTGACGGTCGCGGTCGGCGAAACCGCTGAGGTGCAGGTCGAGAACCAGCCGACCACCCCTGAGGTGGGTGTGCTCGCGATCACCGTGGCCGACGATGCCGGCAATGCACTGGGCGGCGCCTGCTTCACCTACGGCAGCACCAGCGTCTGCGACAACGGCACGGGTGACGAAAACCCGGCCCATGGACAGATTCAGGTCTCCGGCGTGCGCGTCGGCGCCTACGAGGTCGCCAATTCAATCGCGCCGGCGAACTTCCAGATTGCGGACCCGCAGTCGGTCGAAATCACCGCAGGCCAAACCTCGACGGTCGCCTTCGTACTGGCCGCGGCCGAGCCGGAAGTCGGTGGCTTGCAAATCGAGCTGAACGACGATCAGGGCAACCCGGTCGAGGGCGCGTGCATCACGGTCGCGCCATCCAGCAATGTCGCCGGCGGGGAAACCGTCGTCCTTTGCGACGGCGGCGACGAAGACACCAACCCAGCTCCCGGCGTGCTGGTGGTCGACGACCTGCCGACCGGCACCTGGACGGTCAGTCAGTCCTCGATTCCGGGCGAGGATGCCGCCCAGGTCGCGGGCATCGACTTCAAGGTCCAGCCGCTGCAGGGCGATGAGGTCTCCACGGCTGCGATCAGCAGCAACTCGCGCACGGTCACCGTCAAGGCCAATGTGATCATCATCGTGATCATCATCATCATCGTCAATCCGCCGACCCAGGGATCGCTGCAGATCGTCAAGCGCGCTGAAGACACCAATCTGCTGCAGGGTGGGGCCTGCTTCCAGGTCACCGGCCAGGGCAGCGACATCGAGGTCTGCGATAACGACGGCGTCGACCAAAACACCACCGTCGGCGTGATCCTGCTGACGGAGCTGGCGGAAGGCGACTACACGATCCATGAGACGCAGCCGCCGGCTGGATACGATCCGGCGGCGGATCAGACCGCCACGGTGGTCGGTGGTCTCAAGACCGTGGCGACGTTCAAGGATCCGAAGTCGAACACGCCGGGCTCCCTCACCATCCTCAAGGTCGACCAAAACGGCGATCCGGTGAATGGCACCTGCTTCGCGCTGCGCCAGGGCAACAGCACGGTCTATGGACCGATCTGCGACGATGACGACGGCGCCAACGACGGCTCGATCACCTTCACCAATGTGACGCCGGGCAGCTATACCCTGCGCGAGACGACGACCGCCGGTCCCGACTGGCAGCCGATTGCCGATCAGCCTGTGACGGTCCTGGGCGGTGAGAATCCGGATCTGCCGGTGGTCAATACGCTCAAGACCGGTTCGGTCCGCATCACCAAGCAGAACCAGGACGGCACGCAACAGCTGCCGGGCGCGTGCTTCGGTTTGGACCGCGGCAACGGACTCGAGTTCGTGACCTGCGACAACCAGGCGGGCGACGCCGATCCGGCCAACGGCATCATTCTGATCAACAACGTGCCCCCGGATGATTACGAGCTGATCGAGACTCAGGCTCCGCAGGGGTACGATGTCGGACCGAATGTCGACATCACGGTCGAGCCGTCCCAGACCGTCCAGGTCGCAGTACGCAACTCGCCGACTCCGCCGCCGACCGATGTGGGCAGTCTGACGATCCAGAAGAAGGATCAGCAGGGCAATGCGCTGGCGGGCGCCTGCTTCGCGCTGAAGCAGGGGAACGTGACCAAGTACGGTCCCGCCTGCGACGAGGACGATGGCTCCAGCGACGGCACGATCTCCTTCACGAATGTGGGCGTGGGCAACTATGCGCTGGTCGAGACCCGCAAGCCCTCGGCGGACTACCAGACGCCGCCGGTGATCTATGTGACGATCACCAAGAACCAGACCAAGACCGTCAGCGTGACGAACGTGCTGCAACCGGGTCTGATCCAGGTCACCAAGACCGATCAGCGGGGCAATCCGCTCACGGGTGCTTGCTTCAAGATCACGCCGGGCAACTCCGCGGTCCGCTGCACCGATGGCTCCGGCCGGGTGGTCTTCTCCAATCTGACGCCGGGTGTCTACACCGTCACCGAGACGAAGGCGCCGTATGGCTTCCAGCTCGCGCCGCCGATTACCAATGTGGTGGTCGATCCGGGTCTGACGACGCCGCTGACGATCGTCGACAAGCAGCTGCCGCCGCCGCCGGACGCGGGTTCGATCAAGGTGATCAAGTTCTACTGCCCGCAGACCAGCAAGGGTGAGACGAACACGGTCTACGACTCGTCCGATGCGGCGCAGACGCCGCTGGCTCTGACGGCCAACTGCACCAAGGGCGACGCGATCTTTACGCTCAGCCGCAAGGACGGCACCGGCACGCCGATCACCTTCGGCACCGGACCGGATGGCGAAGCGCACTTCACGCTGCCAGCGGGTGTCTACATCCTGACCGAGAAGGGAACCAACACCAAGGTCGAGCTCAAGGTCTTCGTCGGTCAGCAGACGACCGTGGTGGTGCTCAACTACGTCAAGCCGCCGAAACCGGCGCCGGTGACGGTCGAAGTCCGCAAGTACACCTGCGATCCGGGCTTCAAGGGCCAGTTCTATCTGGACTTCATCAATTCCTGCGGCGCCTCGAGCAACTTGACCAATGGTGTTCAGATGCAGCTCTCGGGTGTCAATGGAACGCAGATCCGCTACACCGGCGATACCGGCCAGGTCGGTCTGACTCGCTTTACCCAGCTGACGCCGGGCAACTACTCGCTCCAGGAGAAGACGCCGGAAGGCACGTCGGTCTTCGTCTGGTGCGGTGTCCGGCTCGATAGCTCCGAGTTCGGCGCAATCGGCAGCATCATCAACTTCCCGCTGCAGACGGGTCAGACGATGTACTGCGCGTACTTCAACGTTCCGGATGTCGTCACCGACACCACCGGCACCATCGTGGTCCAGAAGTACGGTTGCGCGCTCCCGCAGGTCAAGCGCCCGGCGAACTTCGACTGGTTCGGCAACTGCTCGGTGCAGACCACCGGCGTCCGCTTCACGATCTCGCAGCTGGTCGATGGCAAGTACGTGCCGACGCTGGCTGGTGTGACCGATGTGAACGGCTTGATCAAGTTCAACAACCTGGCGCCGGGCACCTACAAGCTCCAGGAAGTCGGCGCGGACTGGTGCCATGCCGAATCGGATGCGGTCAACGCCCAGGGCGACGTGGTGGTGACGGCGGGCAAACGCTCGAGCGTCTGGATCTTCAACTGCGTTCCGACCAACCAGCCGCCGAACACCGGCGCCGGCACGACCGCCGGGTTGGTGTTGCCGGGGCTGGCGCCTGGCGGAGCGGGAAGTCCGGGCATCGTGCCGCAAAGCGCGATCGCCATAGAAATGCACCGGCGGCTGCTCGACCTCTTCGGATAGGCAGCGCCATCAGGACAGCCTGAATTCGACGCCGGAGCGGCAACGCTCCGGCGTCGTCTTTGGCGGGATCGTCGATATCGGAAGGCTCTCGGGATGTGGCTGCAAAGGTCCCGGGACGTGAGCCCTGGGCCCTGAAACGTTCGAAAACGACCCGTTGGCGCATACACGGTCGCTGGTGCGTCGCACGGCCCAGGGCTCAGCGCCACATTTCAAAAACGTCCTCGTGTAGCGTCTCGACGATCTCGGAGTGAAGCGGGATCGCGGCAATTCTGTGTAGAGGCGTCGTACGTATGGGTAGCCACCCATTCGACGAGCCGCGTATCCTAGCTTCACACACCCACCCGGGGATGGGGAGAGGTATCCGCGTGCCATGCGCGCGGAGGGAATACAGGAAAGACGGATGATCAATACTTCCATCGGTTCAACGCGCCGCGGCGCCGGTCAGCGGCTCCTAGCGGTCGTCGCCGCCCTGACGTTGCTGCTTTCTGGATTCTCAGGACTCTTCGATCCATCTCCCGCTGCCGCGCAGACCACCCAGATTCCCTACGGCAACGTCATCGTCGTGTTGCAGGACGGTCTCGACCCGTCTGCGTTTGCCTCGTCATCTGGCGTCCAGCCGGCCTTCGTCTACAACACACTCCTCACCGGGTTCGCCGCAAATCTGACCGAAGCGGCGGCCCGGCGGCTCGCTCAGGTCCCGCAGGTGCTCGGCATCTATCCCGACAATCCCGTCAGCGCGGCGGCGCAGGTCATTCCCACCGGCGTCGAGCGCATCAATGCGCCGCGCAATCCGTTTTACCCATTCGGCGGCGGATCGGGCGTCACTGTTCCGGGAACGGTGGCGGTCGTCGATTCAGGCGTAACCGCACTGTCTGATTTGAATGTGGTCGATGGCTATAACTGCACGTCGTCCAATATCGAGGACTATGGGGACGTCTTCGGCCATGGAACCCATGTCGCCGGCATCCTCGGCGCGAAAGACAACAACGACGGTGTTGTCGGTGTAGCGCCAGGCGTCGGCATCTTCTCGGCCCGTATGCTCAATGCGAGCGGCAGCGGCACGCAATCCCAGCTCATCTGCGCCCTGGAAGCGGTTTCGTGGCATGGCGATATCCGGGTGGCAAACCTCAGCTTGACGACCAATGATGCGAATGCGGGAACCTGCAATAGCAACCCCTCTGCCCTGCATCGAGCTGTCTGTAACCTGGTCGGTCAGGGGACGGCTGTGGTCGTGGCGGCGGGAAACGACGGCTCGCCCGTAGGCGGCACCATGGCGGCCTATCCGGAAGTGATCGCCGTTTCCGCGTTCCAGGACTTCGACGGGAAGAAAGGTGGCCTTGCAGCCCGCCTTTGTTCGTCAGGCGACGTCGATGACACCTTTTGGGCCAGCAGCAATCGAGGTCCGGAAGTGGACATCATGGCCCCCGGCGTCTGCATTCGGTCGTATAGCCCGAACGGAAGTCAGGTCTACCGCAGCGGCACCAGCATGGCGGCTCCGCATGTCTCCGGCGCGCTGGCGCTCTTCTTTGCAGCGTGGGGCGCCGACACAGCGGATGAGGCGCGTGCGTGGCTCCTCGGCAGCGGCGCCGTTTCCCAGGCCGGCGCGGGGGTCGGCGGTAGCCCGTTTGGCGAGCCCGTCCTCATGCTGGGACCCGATCCCGGCATCACGCCGACCGCGACGCCGCCGCATTCGGCGACCCGCACGGTAACCGTGACGCCGACCCCGCCGGATGGCATGGGTCCGGGAGTCGTCGCGCGGGTCAGAGTACGGCTCAATCTCCGGGCCGCTCCATCGTTGCAAGCGAACGTGCTGGGCGTGCTGGACACCGACACGCAGGTGCTCGTGACCGGGTATCCGCGCGCCAGCGGAAGCTACACCTTTGTGCCGGTAACCACGCCGATCGGCCGCGGTTGGATCGCGGTGGGCTATACGACCGCCATCGGCACCGCTACGCCAACGATGACGCCTTCGAGCTCGCCGACGGCCACGGCGACTGTCACGCCTTCCGTTTCTCCAACGGCCACGTCGACGCCGACGGCTTCGAACACACCGACCAGCACCTCTACACCGAGTAACACCCCAACAGTTACGAACACTCCGACGGCCACTCACACGCCGACTAATACGATCACACCGACCCATACGACCACGCCAAGCAGCACTCCCACGGCTTCGAGCACCTCGACAGCTTCGAACACACCAACCGCATCGAATACGCCAACGGCCTCGAAAACACCGGACACGACCGATACGCCGACTCCGCCGGCCGGTCTCGGACCCGGTGTCGTCGGGCGCGTCACGACGCGACTCAACCTGCGCTCCGATCCGTCGACCGGACCGAATGTCATCACAGTGCTCCCCACCGACACGCAGGTCACGGTGACCGGCTATTCCGTGACCGCCGATGGGTATGACTTCATTCCGGTTTCGACGCCCTTCGGCAATGGTTGGGTGGCGTCGGGATATGTGACCGTCATCGGAACTGCGACGCCGACCCGCACCCCGACCGCGACGAGAACGCCGAGCCCAACGCGCACACCCACCGCGACCCGCACGCCGATCACTCCAGGCGTTCCGACCGATACGCCCACTCGAACCCCGACCCGCACCGCAACGGTGCCGGGCGGCATCGCCATCGGCAGCACGGTGCGCACCACCACGCGGGTCAATATGCGCGTGGGACCAGGCATCGGCTTCGACGTGGTGTCGGTCCTGTCGACGAATGCGGTCGGGACCGTGCTCGCCGGACCGACCTCCGCCAATGGGTATCAGTGGTACCGGCTGAATATGGGATCGGCGGGAACGGGCTGGGTGGCGGGCGACTATTTCACCGTGATTTCCGGGCCGGGTTCCACCGCCACAGCCACGCGGACACCGAGCCGAACCGCGACCGCCCCAAGTGGCATCGGCATTGGCAGCACGGTGCGCACGACCACCTCGGTCAATATGCGCGTCGGTGCGAGCACCAATTTCGACGTCATCGCGTTGCTCCCGACGAATGCGACTGGCACCGTGCAAGCCGGTCCTCAAAGCGGGTCCGGGTATCAGTGGTACCGGATTTCGGTCCCCGGCTATGGCACCGGGTGGGTCGCCAGCGACTATCTAGCGGTGACATCCGGTCCGGTTGCGACCGCTACCCGCACCGCGACGGCCATGAGCGGATTCCCGGCGGGGAGCACCGTTCGATTCACGGACGACGTCAATTTCCGCAATGGACCGGGAACGGGATACTCCGTCATCGCTCTTGTTTCGAACGGCACCGCTTGTACCGTCCTTTCCGGACCCACATCGGCGAACGGTTACGAATGGCTCCGACTCGATTGCCCTGGTTATGGGACCGGGTATTCCGTCACGGATTGGCTCGATCGAGTTTCGACGGCCTCCCTACCGGAGCTGACGACGACCCCGTTACCGGCTGCCACGGAGGATTCTCCGACGGAAACCGCGGCAGCATCAATTTCTGCGCCGACTGAATCGGCCGTGCCGCCCACGGAAACTTCGGTTCCTGAGGAGACTGTGGAGCCCACTGAAGCGGCGGTGATTTCGAACCAACCGCCTGCCTCGCCTGCCGCGGAAGAACCGGTCGAGATTCCACCCACCGAAGCGCTTCCGACCGAAACCGGCCCTCGATCGCTGCCCATCGCGCGCGTGCAGCGCAGTGAGGGATCGAGTCCAGCGCAGGTGCTGGTCGATGACGACGCGTCCACCGTCTGGACGACCGATGGCTCCTCGGTGATGCCGCTGGCGGCATTCGTGGCCGATCTGGATTCGGTGGAATACGTCAGCTCGATCTCATGGCTCAGCGATCCCGGTGGTTTGGCCGGCTCCCTGCATATTTCGGTGTCGACCGACAACGAGACCTGGACCGATCTTCCGCTCGAAACCCTTGCGCCGGCGGGCGAATGGCAGGAGCTGGCGGTGGGCGCGAATGTACGCTACATCCGCTTCGTCTTCGTCAACGACGATGGACTACCGGTGGTCGGCGGCGTCGCGGAGCTGAAAGTCTGGCCCTAGTGCTGAAATAGCCAGTGCTGTGCCAATGGCCTCGAGAGACGGGTAGGGGCAACCCCAGGGTGGCCCCGATCCCAACCTCCGGGTTGGGTTGCGTCTCCCTCAATAGTCATAGCCGAAGTTCGAGGGGGTCGGTGGAAGCTCGGCATGCTGGCCGAGGCGCGCGGTCAGCCATGCCTGGAGTGCAGGCGCATGTTCCTGATGGACATGCGTGATCGAATAGCCAATGAGTGCCGGTCCGAGTGGGAGCGTCTCGAAGCCCTCATCGAGCCAGACGAATTTGCCCGGCGTGAGTAGATCATCGTCCGGCATCTGCTGGACAACCTCGCGCAGCGCGTCCAGATTGGCGGTGATGCCGCCGGTGACCTGGTCGAGGCTTTGGTCGTGCGACTGTTCCTGGAACCACGCGTTGATCTCGTCGGTCCCCGCTTCGGTCGCGTCGCTCATCCCATCCGGCCAGATCCCTGGTGGTTTGCCAGAGGCGGCCGCGGCCGCCTCGAACCTCGCCAGTGTCAACCGGCGCCAGCCAAGGATGTGCGCCAGCAGCTCCTTGTACGTCCAGGAGCCGTTCAACGCTTCGTCTCCGGTGAGCCGGCCATCGGAGGACGCGAGATCGAAAACCGCGCGCCACCAATCCTGCTCGGTTTCGAGCGCGCGCAGCAAATCGGCCTTGGTCGGTTCTATCGTTGCCATCGTTCGCCTTTCGCCACATCCTGGTCATCGATGCTCGACTCTCGATTTTCGGTGACCCTGCTCGATCCGTCCGGAATCGAGAGTGAACGAGTTGCCCCTCTTCTTCTCTGTTGGCCGGCCGTATCGGGCCAAACAAACGCTGGAATTCGTTCGTATTTGCGTGTTGCGAAAGAACGCATCCAAGCGGGCCGCCGAAGCCAAAGGAAGGGGAGCTCGCGGCATTTGACCCAATTTTGCCAAGGTTTGCCTTCACGTTTGCACTATCGGAAAAGCAGTGTGCTACCCCTGATGAGTGCGCTCTGGAGATCCAGCGGCGCCCAATGCCTCATTCGAGGGACTGTTCAGTTCTCGCTCAAATATGAGATTTCGGGGAGCTGTCCAAGGAGAAATGGCAATGGAACAGCAGCAGATTCTGCATCCCGGCGCGAATGTCTACGGCGCCGACGGAGCAAAGGTTGGCACGATGCAAACCTATGGCGGTTCGTATATCGTCGTCGAAAAGGGATTCTTCTTTCCCAAGGACTACTACATCCCGATCAGCGAGATCACCGAGTCCACTGATGACGCCGTGTACCTCTCGGTGACGAAGGACGAGGCACTCCACCAGGGCTGGGATCAAGTGCCGTCGAACTCGACGACTACCGGTGAGTCGATGGAAACCAGCGATCGCATGGCAGCGACGCAGACGACCGGATACCAGGATCAGGAGAGCCTGAGGGTGCCGGTGCACGAAGAGCACTTGGAAGCGTCGAAGCATATGGCCAACGCGGGCGAAGTCACGATCAATAAGCACGTGGTCACCGATCAGGAAACGATCGAGGTGCCAGTCACCGAAGAGCGTGTGCGCGTCGACTGGCGGGAGCCAACCGGCGACATGACCGATGACGGAGTTGCGTTCGAAGAAGGCAGCATCGACATTCCCATCAGCCGTGAGGAAGTCGACGTCAGCAAGCGCAAAGTGCAGACGGGAGAAGTCGAGGTAACCAAGGAGCGCCAGCAGCGCACCCAGAAGGTGACCGGGGACGTTCGCCGCGAAGTGGTCGATGTCGATGATCCCACTGGCAAGGCCACCGAGAACAAGAAATCCAAGCAGCGAGCTCGGTAACGCCTCGCCACACGTTGCACTCGTTTCGAAGCCAGCGCCGGGCATTGCGTCCCGGCGCTGGCCGGTGCTGTGGCGGATTGCGTTCGAATTGGTCGGCCGGTCTCCTCCGGTCCGGCGAGCGGCGCATTCTGCAATCGCTGTAGAATCGTTGAATATCCCGCGCTATTCCGGTATCATTTGCTAGAATTAGAACAGAAATTCTAATTCCCGAGTCTCCACTTCTTCCGACGAGACTCCGCCGACCCGAGAGTCTCCCCACGAAGGACAGAACATGGCTAAAGACAACGACCGCGAACGCGCGCTGGACCTGGCAATCGGACAGATCGAACGGCAGTTCGGCAAGGGCTCCATCATGAAGATGGGAGAGGCCCATGCGATGCAGGTGGAGTCGATTCCGACCGGCGGCATCGCGCTCGATCTTGCCCTCGGCATCGGTGGTCTGCCCCGAGCGCGCATCACCGAAATCTACGGACCGGAATCGTCCGGCAAGACAACGCTGGCGCTTCATGTCATCGCCGAAGCACAAAGAATCGGCGGCATGGCCGCGTATATCGACGCCGAGCATGCCCTCGATCCGGTCTATGCCCAGCGGTTGGGTGTGAATCTCGAGGAGCTGCTCATCTCGCAGCCGGATACCGGCGAGCAAGCGCTGGAGATCGTCGAAGCGCTGGTGCGCTCGAATGCGATCGACGTGATCGTGATCGACTCGGTCGCGGCGCTGGTGCCCAAAGCTGAGATCGACGGCGATATGGGCGATTCCCACGTCGGGTTGCAGGCTCGCCTGATGAGTCAGGCGCTGCGCAAGCTGACCGGCGCAATCAGCCGTTCCAAGACCTGCGTCATCTTCATCAACCAGCTCCGCATGAAGATCGGCGTCATGTTCGGCAATCCGGAGACCACCACCGGCGGGAATGCGCTCAAGTTCTACTCTTCGATCCGCTTGGACATCCGCCGTATCGAGACGATCAAGAACGGCACCGATTCGGTTGGTTCGCGGGTGCGCGTGAAGGTGGTCAAGAACAAGGTGGCGCCGCCATTCCGCCAGGCCGAGTTCGATATCATGTACAACCAGGGCATCTCCAAGGAAGGCAGCATTCTGGATGTCGCCACCGACATGGGCATCGTCCGCAAACAGGGCGCCTGGTTCTACGTCGATGACGACCGCCTCGGCCAGGGCCGCGAGAACGCCAAGGAATTCCTGAAGAACAATCCAGACCTCATGGATGCCATTCTGAATCGCATCAAGGCCGGTTCGCCCGAGCTAAACAGGCTCGCAATCGAAGTCGAGGATGAAGTCGCCGTCGGCCCGAACGGCCTGACCGAACCCGCCTTCTAATCCCCGCTACGAGACAAAACGCCCGGCGGCCAGATTCGGCCCGCCGGGCGTTTTGTCATGACGAGCGCGTTGCCCCTTACTGTCATCCTGTGTAGTCCGTGCAACGTCATTTGGCAGATCTGTTCTCGGTGAGGTTGGTCTCGGCCACCAAGAGATTCTTCGCTAGCGCTCAGTACATCGACCGGTGCTTTTTGTCCGATGCATTCCTCGGGGAATTGGGTTGACGGCAACGAGAGATTCTTCGCGGCGGCTCAGAATGACAGGGGTGGGGTGGTGCCGCCGCGAAGCTGAGTGATCGGACAACAAGGCGCGGGCAGTGTACTCAGAATGACAAGCGGGTGGGGCACGGCGGTCGGAGACCCGCTTCTGCCAAATGACGTTGCACAACGTACTGTGTCATCACGTTGGGGGCCAGTGCCATCGCCGCCTGAAAAACCGCCTCAGTGATCGTGGCGGAAGGCGTCTCTGACCCCTTGTCTGGGGGACGAATCATCCGCGT
>DASTFJ010000070.1:0-23863 GCA_035708745.1 Thermomicrobiales bacterium
ATCAACGGCGGCCGGGTTTTCTATGCCACCCCCGACCGTCTCGGGGAATACATCCTGGTCGACTATGTCGCCAATAAACGTCGCTGGGTGGGTTAGAGCGGGGCAAACGCACACTGATGAGTGCCAGATCGAGATGGCAGATTGCCGAGTCCGCAATAACGAGGAAGATTTCTTGGAGAGCGGGTCCACGTAACTCGCAGTAGAACGGCAGACACTGCTTCAAGATAATGGACAGTCGGGAGGCATCCGGTGACGTGGCCATCAGCCGATCAAATTCTCTTGCTTCCTGTGGAAATGGTCGGCCTTTCGCTCTTGCGGGAGATTGCGCAATTGCCCAGGCGACCTCTTCCTCGGATGCGGTTGGTTGGCACAAACGGCTTGGTCCCTTCGAAAGGATTGGATTACGGGAGTCTCGCCGTACTAGAGGCCATAAACGAGGCGTGGGATTGGCTGTACATAAATGGCCTGATGATCAACGCGGGTCCCGGTTGGGAGATATCAGGGGGCCAAACCATTGAGGGACACAGAATCATTTCTCGCAAAGGGCGAGAGATCCTCGAGCTGGAGGACCCGATGAACCTCCTTCGGGCAGAGAAGCTTATCGCGCGGCCGCTTCATCCTAGAATCGAAGCGAAGGCGCGCATCCAGTTTGCGATCGGAGCATATGGTTCCGCAGTCTTGGACGCTTTTCGGGAGCTGGAGGTCAGGGTACGCGCTGCAGGAGGTTTTGCTGCGAGTGTCCTTGGTGATAACCTAATGCGGCAAGCCTTCAATCCTGAGACGGGACCTCTAACTGACACGTCGCTGGTCAACGGAGAGCGACGCGCGATTATGGAGCTTTACGCAGGTGCTATGGGGGCATTCAAGAATCCACTAAGTCACCGCACCGTCGACTACGACGATCCGATCATTGCAGCTGAGCAGCTTCTTTTCGCTGATTTGCTTCATCGCATGCTTGATGGATTCGAGGATCGGCGTGATTCAACTGCGTAAGTAGCCCAAGAGGCCGAGAAGGCTTGATGGCGTCGTCCGCTCAGAATGACCCTTTTGCGGACAACGCTGCTTATCCGCAAAGCAGTTGGGACGAAAGCTACCCGGCGGCTGGCTGCCCTCTGAGGTCGTTCTGCCCTCTTGCCCGCGTTGGCTAAGCTTTCGATACCGATTTCGAATCCCCGCATAGGAACCCCGATGCCTGTTGAGCCCGGAACGGTCGAATTCAGCTTCGAAGGAACGGTCTGGCACTACCGGAATCCAAACACGGTTTATTTCGTGTCGCTGCCCGAGAACGTATCGGTCGATATTCTGGCGCTGGTTGGAACATCTTTGAATCCGTGGGGCACCGTTCCAGTCGACGCGACAATCGGTCGCGTGACCTGGTACACCTCGATGTTTCCTCGTGACGGCGGCCGCTACTACGATCTGCCACTCAAGCTGAAAATCTTGTCCAAGTTGGGATTGGTGGACGGACAAACCATCGCGGTCCGGATGTCGATTCGGCTTCCCTGGTAACCGTTGGCTGGTCGAGTTAGCTCTGGCCAGCCCCCCACTTGGCCGCACGCCGGTGCTTCATGGAGCGCAAGCCGGTGGCGTAGATCACGAAGTCGCGCGGTCGAGCGCGTTCGAAGCCGGTGGTGTGCACTACCGCGCTGGTTCCCGCGCGAATCGCCTCGAGGAGATTCCCTTCGTACGCGGTGGCGCCGCGGCCGACCGTGCGGAAATGCGCGTCGGTGCCGCCGACCGGACCGAGCACCTCTTGCGGATGGTCGAGATGGAATGTCGTGGCCGTTCCATTGCGGTCGATGTTGTGCCGGCGTGCGCGGGGATCGAAACGATCGATATCGGCGATCGAGGCGTTGTAGATCTCGAGCGAAACCGGCACCTCCAGCTGGATCTCGCTCCGGGCGCGTAGATAGCCGGTTCCCTTCTTGTACGGATGCGCCAGCACCGGTATGCCGCTGTGCTGCAGGATTTTCTCGACCGTCCATTCCGGTCCTTGCCACGGCGGGATATCGTCTTCGATGCCCAGCGCCAGGATGTGGACGTCGTGACCGTCATATCGGGCGGTGATCTCGCTGCCGGGATAGACCAGCAGCGGCAGCGAGTGGCGTGCTACATAGTCGCGCAGCTCGAATCCGCCGCGCACATCGTCGTGATCGGTCACGACCACCGCGGACAATCCGGCAAGCAGGGCGGTTTCGGCGAGCGTTTCGGAGGTGAACCAGCCGTCCGACCGGCGGGTGTGGATGTGGACATCCGCCAGGGACATCCCGGGTACGTATGTGCCAGCGGTGATGACCAGCGCATCCCTCTTCTCGTTCAACGGTGGACGTCCACACGGATGTTATGTCGGGTCGCATTCATGCTCGAACTCACGCCAGACCGAGCAGTGCTATGGCGTTATCGTGCAGGATCGCGCGTTTGGCGTCGTCGCCGATCTCTGCCGTTTCGAGACGAGCCTTTTGCGCTCCGGCCCAATAGAGCGGTGTGTCACTGCCGAAAAGGATCCGGTCGTAGCCGATTTGTTCGACCGCCCATTCGATCAGCCCACTGAACATCGAGCGAGCCGAGGACGTATCGACCCAGAGATTGCCGTTATTTCCATGTTGGATCGCCTGTACCTGCCGCATGACCGAGCCATCATCGCTGTTGCCGAGATGCGCCAGGATGAGCTGGACATTTGGGTGCTGATCCGCAAACGCGACGAAATCCTCCGGGTAGCTGCCGATATCGCCGGAATGGGTCAGAACCACGGCATTGCGCTCGGCCGCGAAGGCGAAGATCGTTGCGCCGAATTCGCGGATTTCGAACTGGTGGGCGTGGGGATGGATCTTGATGCCCATGCAGCGGGGGTGCGATAGCAACCGATCGGTTTGCTCATAGCTTGCCGGCGCCCGTGGATCGACGATCGACCAAAAGCGGATGCCGGGGTGGTCAGCCGCGCTGGCTTCGGCGTCTGCATTGCCCTTGACGGCGTTCCCTCGATATGGAATCAACCCATGAATTGCCGACATTACGGTGAGCTCGATCCCGCAATCTGCGCCTCGTTGCGCCACCTCAGCGGCGGTCGCGCCCATGAACCCATCGACCCGCGTACCGAGCCCGCGGTCGTAGGGACCGAAATGTCCATGCACATCGATTGCGTTCACCAGGATCGGTCCTCTTTCTGACGCCGCCATGATTTCGATTCACAGGCAGTATCGCGCAGTGCGAGCGTAGCCCGGGAGCGCCTGGATGCGCTCCCCTACCCATTCGGGGGACCACGAAGAGGGAGTTGGCGGTTACACCGTGAGCGTCGATAATTATGTCGTTTTGATATTCACTCATTGCGTGTGTCCGGTTCGAGGCGGACCGGAAAACAAGAGGAGGCGCACGACAAGCAGTTGTTCAACCCATCATCAATGCATGGACCGGGTCCGGGCGGCCCTCGACTTCGCCCATCCACCAAGTCGAATCGATCGTCGTCCGATGGCGATCAACCGAAGGAAAAGACACCGCGCTGGGATTCACTGCGTCGCGGCGTTTCGCAAACCTGGACATCGACCGTCCGGGTTTTTCGACTTGTCTGGCAGACCAGCAAATGGCAGACGCTCGCGCTGGCAATATTGACGTTGCTGCTGGCGGTCATACCGGCAGCGCAGGTCTGGCTCGCCGGTGCGCTGATCGACGAGGTTGCCGACGGAATAACCGCCGGAGACGCCGATCCGTATATCCGACCGATCGTTATTTTGGCGATCGCGCAGCTGGTGCTCTTTCTGGCCGGATCGCTCTTCCAGACGCTGAGCAATATCGACCAGCAGCTGCTGCAGGAAAAGCTGACGATCCACGTGCAGCAGATCATCATGCGGCACGCCAATTCGCTCGATCTGGCCGACTTCGAGAATGCGACCTATTACGACCAGCTGCAACAGGCGCAGCGTGAATCGGCCAACCGGCCGGTACAGATGGTGTCTGGCGTTTTTGGGCTGGCCCGTTCGATCATCACCTTTGCCACCATGGTCGGGTTGCTGGTCGGACTTTCCCCCTGGATTGCGGTCGCGGCGCTGATCTCGCCGATTCCGGCTTTCATTTCTGGCTCCCGCTATAGCTGGTGGGGTTTCCAGCAGATGCGGCGGCTTTCGCCGACCCGGCGCATGATGTCGTATCTGACTACGGTTTTGACGACCGACTCCTTCAACAAGGAGATCAAGCTCTATACCCTCGGCGATCATTTCATCGACAGGTACGACGAGATCTCGCAGGGGTATTACGAGGAAACCAGAAGTCTGCTGGTGCGTCGTTATCTGGCCGGTTTCGGTTGGGGTGCGCTGACCATCGTGGCCAGCTCGGCGACCTTCCTCTATGTGGCGGTGCAGGCGGTGCGCGGGGTGATCTCGCTGGGCCAGCTGACCGTCTTTACCCAGGCGGCGCAGCAGGTGCAGAACTCCTTCCAGGGATTGCTGGGTGGATTCCAAAGCATCTACGAACACGGTCTCTATCTTTCGACGCTGTATGACCTGCTCGATCGCGAACCGCAGATCTCGGCTCCGGACAACCCGGTGCCGGTGCGGGTTCCGTTCGAAAAGGGCATCGAGTTCCGCAACGTCACCTTTACCTATCCGGGACGGCCGGAACCGGCGCTGAACGATGTCTCGTTCAAGATCGATCTCGGGGAGACGGTGGCGGTGGTCGGCAAGAACGGCGCCGGCAAATCGACCATCGTCAAATTGCTCGGACGGCTTTACGATCCGGAAAAGGGTCAGATCCTCGTGGATGGCGTCGATGTGCGCGACTACGATCCGGCGGAGCTGCGCAAGCAGTTCGGCATGATGTTCCAGGACTACGCCATGTACCAGCTGCCGGTTTCAGAGAATATCGGCGTGGGCAATGTCGCGCGGGTGCGCGATCATGAGGCGATCGAGTCGGCGGCAACCCGTGGCGGCGCCACCCGGTTGATCGAGTCGTTGCCGGACCGATACGACACGGTCCTGGGCAAGTGGTTCGAGGACGGTCACCAGCTCTCGGGCGGAGAATGGCAGCGGGTCGCGCTTTCCCGCGCATTCATGCGCGATGCGCAGATATTGATTCTCGACGAGCCGACCTCTGCGCTCGATGCCGAAGCGGAATACGATCTCTTCGCGCGGATCAAGCAGCTGGCGGAAGGGCGGATGGCGATTTTCATCTCCCATCGCTTCTCGACCACGCGGCGCGCCGATCGCATTCTGGTGCTGGAAAACGCCAAGCTGATCGAGCAAGGCACCCATGCCGAGCTGATGATGTTGGGTGGACGCTACTCGGAGCTCTTCAATTTGCAGGCGGAGAGCTATCTGGAGCCGTTGCCGGCGACGGAGCTCTCGCCCGCCCCAGGCCCGGATTGGATGCGCGCCTCAGTGTGACGCTATCACGCTCGGAGTGGCACTTCGTGGTCTCGACCGCAGTGGAGAGACGGCGGAGTTGCATGGATCGATGGTGGCTATTGCCGAAGCGATCGGATAAGACGATCCCGGAGATCGGCCGGGTTCGTGGCGGTGATGCGGACCTCGGGAGTTCCGTGCCAGGCCGCGAACCCGGTTAGTGTTTCCGCGAGCTCGGAGACGAAACAATCGGATGGCTCGAATCCCGGCTCCAGATGAAGCGATTTGACCTCGAAATAGCCCGCGGCTCGATGCGCTTTGGGATCGAGGCGGCCGACCAGCTCGCCCCGGTGCAGAATCGGCAAGGTGAAATACCCGTAGATGCGTTTTTCGGCCGGGGTATAGCACTCGATCCGGTAGTCGAACCCGAAGAGCTGGGATGCGCGTTGACGATGCCAGACGACCGGATCGAAGGGTGAGAGCAGCACCGTGCGGCGAGGCGCGAGCTTGCCTTTCGCCGCTTTGACGGCCATTGCCCGGTTCGACTGATGGACATAGGCCTTGCCGAGTCCATCGATAGATGTCTCGAGAATATCGCCCCGATCGAGTAATCGTTGCAGCGCGTTTCCGGCGCGCATGGCCGGCATCCGATAGTAGTCCGCGATCCATCTGGTCGTGCTGATGCCCAGCGCTTCGATCGATTTTGCGACCATGGCTTCGTCGGCGTCATCGAGACTGGCGGCATGATGCGCTTCCCAGTTCGGGAGCACCATTTCGCGCAGGCCGTATACGCGCTGGAACTTCTCGCGTCGCACGACCATCACGGCGCCTTCGGCGAAGAGCCCCTCCAGCACCAGCTTTTCGTGTTTACGTTCGCTCCACCAGCCGCCACTGCGCGGGGTATCCCGCTCGAAATCGGCGGAGCGGACCGGACCGCTCGCGCGGATTCGCTCGATGAGCTCATCGGCGGTAGCGCGATGCTCCTCGATAAATTCCCGATAGCGTTTCTTCCAGGGTCTTTCTTCGTCGAAGCGCGCGGCGGCTACGGGGTAGTCCTCGATGGGGAGAAAGCAAGCCTCGTGGGACCAGGCTTCGAAGATCTTCCCGGCCGCCAGCAACTGTTCGAGCCATGCGGTCTGGAAATTTCCGATTCGGCTATGCAGCACCAAATACGGACTGCGATTGACCACCGATATCGTGTCGATCTGGAGTTGTCCCATCCGCCGAATTGCCTTGAGCATGGAGGATTTCGTGGCCGGGGCGGATGGTCCGGGCTCGATACCCTGGGCGGCCAGCAGCAATGCTCGTGCGGCCGGCATGGAAAACGACGCCGGGATGGTCGACATGAGACCTAGCGCTCCTGATGGACGATGACGTTCTGGCTCGTATGACCCCGCGGCACCCAGGCGTGTGAGATAGCGGTTTGCCAGGATGATAGGACACGCGAACGGAGCTCCCGGGTCCACATGCCCATTTGTCATCGATTGGCGCTCCGGTCGGAAACGGATCAGAAAGCGGTGGGCGCCCACCACGAGCAGTCTTCTTTAGAAGTAGCGGGTCAAGTCTGGGAACCGTTCCAGGCGGAGGAAGCTCCGGCCGTTTGGCGTGGTGATTTCCTCGACCTCCAATTCCCAGGTGTGCGCGTACGGAATGAAGACGGCGTTCAGACCGGCGTTCAGCGCTGGATTGATATCCGAGCGCGGTGAGTTGCCGACCATCCAGGTGAGATCGGCCACCGCGCCGATCATTCCGATTACATCGATATACGCATGGACGTCCTTCTCGGGGACGATGTCGACATGAGCGAAGTGTCGCGCGACACCGGAGCGGTCGATCTTGCTACGCTGCTCGGCGGGATGACCCTTGGTGAAGAGCACCAGCTCGTGCCTGGCGCTGAGCTCTTCCAGGGTCTCGCTGACGCCATGCAGCAGCTCGATGTCGGCATCGAGAATGCTCATGCCGAAATTGAAGACGTCGTCGAGCTGGCGTTGGTCGATCTCACCTTCCGATAAGCGGCGATAGGCCTCGACCAGATTTCTGGCGTAGCTCTCGGCGCCATACCCATTGGTTTTCAGGTTTGCCCGTTCGACTTCGATGACGACATGGCGAATCTCGTCGCGGCTGAGCGTCGAATGCTTCAGGTAATCGATGAAGGCGTCGGTGGTGCGCTCGAAATAGATGTTGTTGTGCCAGAGGGTGTCGTCGGCGTCGATCAGCATTGTCTGGCGTTCGGCTCGGTAGGTGGTCATGGTTAAAAATAGCGTCCTCGAATCGAAACATTATGTTCGACCATTATGAACCTCCAAGGGAGGCGCCTGCCATTCCGTGCTACGCGAAGTGGCCGCCCGGGTTCCTTTCGTTGCGACCGGGGGTCACGAACGTATACCCCTGAAACCTCCACGAAACAACTAAAATTGAAGTGTCACCAGTCGTACATCCCAATCGCCAAGGCGCTGGCGACGCACCCAGGGCGGGTGAACCTTTCCAATCTGGCACGTCTATGTTCGACCGCACCATTCCTTTCAAATTCATTTGTCTTCGCTTGCTGCAAGTCGTGCTTGCCGTATCGATCGCGATGGGCGTGACGGTTGGCAAGGACTTTACCCTCGAAGCACGGCAAGCGGTTTTCGGTCAGCGGCAAATCCAGTTCTATATCCCCTACTCCGGCTCCACGCCGATCGTGTTGCCGCCGGTGCTCTTGGTCGCGCATAACGCGGGCGACCAGGAATCCACCGCGCGCCGGGCGTCGAAGCATGACGCGGCTGGGATGGAGATCGACGTCCACCTGGTCGACGGCATGCTCTACGCGGCGCACAGCGCTCCTTCCGAGTTGATGCCGATGCGTGCCTGGCAGGCTCCAAGCTTGCGGGAGGCATGGCAGTACAGCTCGAACGCCAAGGTCTTGAAGCTCGATCTCAAATCGACCAGCCAGCCGGCGCTCGATGCGCTGGTGCGATTCATCGAAGCTCGCCCGAGCGAGCAACAGATCATGATCGTCTCGTCGAATGCGGATGCGCTCGCCTATTTGGATACCGAGCTCCCTGAATCGCTCGGTCTGTTGTCGCTTTCGAGCGGCGCCGATATCGATGCGCTGCTCGAACACAAAGGCCGGGTCGATGGAATCGATGGGATTTCGATCCCGGGGTGGACGTTGACGGCCGGCCGAATCGTGTCGCTCAAGGAGCACGGCTACCTGATCGACGCCTGGACCGTGAACGATATCGAACAGCTGGTCGATCTGGCCGCGCTTGGGGTGGATATCATCACGACCGACAATCTCGCGTTTTTCGATATGGCGCTCGATACACCGAAGGAAGAACCTCCCGGACTCTAGCGGGTCAACCGCTGGCTGGGGTTTGTTCCGCGACCGATTCGACCGGTTCCCGGCGCGCACGGCGGGTCTGCGGCACCATCGTCGCGGCCGCCTCGCTATCGGGCACCCGCAAGGCGAAGCCTGCTCCGACGAAGGCGATGACGGCCGCGGCCATATAGGCCGCATGATAGGCATCCACATTGGGAGGCCCGTCCACCGCTCCTCCGATGGTGGTTCCCACCAGCGCCATCACACTGCCGAGTGCGGCAATGCCGAAGGCGCTGCCGATCTGGCGCTGCACGGAGAACAGGGTCGACGCTCGCCCGGTTTCCGAGCGAGAGATCGTGGCGAGACTGGCGGCCTGGTTCGGCAGGAAGATATAGGCCATCGAGATGCCGAGACAGAACATGAGCACTCGCACCGGCCAAGGTCCGCCTTCCAGAGTCAGGCGGGACATGATGAGCGCGATCACGCCCACCCCAACCATCCCGGCCGTCATGAGCCGGCGCGGGCCGACGCGCGGATAGAGACGAGCGACGAGCTGGGTCGAAGCCAGGACGCCGAGCGCTTCTGGAAATGTGGTCGTGCCAGACTCGAATGGCGTCACACCACGACCCTCCTGAAGGAAGATCGGCGTCACGAAGAGCACACCGAGAAACGCCGCCGACGAGAAAAACGAAACGACCGCGGTCGAGCGGAAGAGCCGGTTGCTGAAAAGCCGCAGCTGGACCATCGGCTCCCGTTTGCGCAGCTCGACGATCACGAAGAATGCCAGCAGCCCGAATCCGACGACCAATGCGCCGAGCACCGTAGGCGATTCCCAACCGAGCTGCGGTCCCTGACTGAGTGCGAACATAAGGGAGGCGAGTCCAAGACCCCCGAGCAGGAAGCCGGCGATATCGAACCCGCCGGCTTGTTCCTCGCGGTGTTCTTCGAGGAAGAGACCGCCAAAGATCAGCGCGGTGATCCCGACCGGCACATTCACGAAGAAGATTGCATGCCAGGAGAACTGCTCGATCAGAATGCCACCGACCATCGGGCCGAGGGCTGGGCCGATGATGGTCGCGAACATGAGGATGCGGGCGATGCGCACCCGCTCTTCCGGTGGATAGGTGCGATAGAGCATGGCCATGCCGACCGGAGTCAGCAGTCCGCCACCGGCGCCCTGGATGACGCGAAAGAATACGAGCTGCTCGTAGGTCGAGGAGAGACCCGCCAGTAGCGAGCCCGAGGCAAAGAGGAGAAGCGCGAGAAGAAAGATGCGTTTGGTGCCGAACCGGTCGCCGAGCCAGCCCGAGGCTGGGATGAACATCGCGATGCTGACCAGATATCCGATCAACACGCCCTGCATGGCTTCCGGGGAGCGGTCGAACTCGCGGCTGAGGGTGGCAAAGGCCACCGTGACCATGGTCGAATCGAGCGAGTTCATCAGCATGCCGCAGACATAGATGACCGCGACGACCAGCTTCTGATTGCGCCTTCGGGAGCCCACAGACCGTTCCAGGTTTCTGTTTGCACCGCAGGGCCGACCCGGGCCAGTGCGGAGCGCGAAGAGATAGACGGCTAGGATACCGTGGGCAATTGGCCTGCCGTGACTGTCATCTCCGGTCGATTCGGTCTATCCGGCGGAATTGGCGGTTGGGCGGCCGAACGGCGGCAGCAGAAGTTGGATCGTCCAAGTGGTGACCGGCGTATCATTCCCGGCAGCGGCAGGAGCAGTCGAAGAACCGCGGACGGGTCCGCGCCGTGAGCAGATCGAGACGTGCCAGAGGAGAGCAGAATGATCGACGTTGCAAGTCGCGTGACGCACGCGCTCGACCCGCTGTCGGTGGATGAGATCAGTGAGGCGGTCCGCATTCTGGCGGCAAATGAGATCGGTTCCGACCGGTATTACTTTAGCCAGATCGAGCTGGCCGAACCGCCAAAAGCGGCTGTGCTCGCCAGCGAACAGGGCTCATCCAACGGCCAACTGCCGCGCATTGCAAAAGCAGTTGTGATCGACCGGCAGGAGCGCCGCAGTCTCGAGATTCTGCTCTCGCTCGATAGCGGTCTGATCCTCGACCGCACCGTGGTGACCGCCGGGCAACCCCCTTTCACGATGCCCGAGATTTTCAGCATCGAAACTACGCTGCGGCAGCACGATGGCTTCAAGGCCGCAATGGCCCGGCGGGGCGTGACCGATATGGAGCTGGTCTGGGTCGATCCCTGGACCTCGGGCGCCTATGAGGACGAAACGGACTACGCCGATCGGCGGTGGGTGCGCGGGCTGGTTTGGGTGAAGGATGGCGCCGACGATGACAACGGCTATGCGCACCCGGTCGAGAATCTCTGCATTCTGTTCGACCTGCATACGCAGGAGGTGCTGCGGATCGACGATTTCGATCCGATCGTACCGATCCCCAAGATGCGCGGCAACTATGAGCCGCAGGATGTCGGTCCGTTACGCACCGATCTGAAGCATCTCGATATCACCCAGCCGGACGGTCCGAGCTTCACGGTCGATGGCAATCTGGTGACCTGGCAGAAGTGGCGCTTGCGAGTCGGGTTCACCCCGCGCGAGGGTTTGGTGCTGCGCACGGTCGGCTGGGACGACGGCGAGCGCGTGCGCTCGATCATGTACCGCGGCGCGGTCTCTGAGATGATCGTTCCGTATGGCGATCCGGCGCTGATCCACGCGCGCAAGAATGTGTTCGATATCGGCGAGCTGAACCTCGGCGCGCTGGCGAATTCTCTGACGCTCGGGTGCGACTGCCTGGGCGAGATCTATTACTTCGACGCCGCGTTGGTCGATGCCGCAGGGAAGCCCTACACCCTGAAGAACGCGATCTGCATGCATGAGGAGGATTTCGGCACCCTGTGGCGGCATTACAACTGGCGCACGGGGAAGACCGAGATCCGCCGCTCGCGCCGGTTGGTGATCTCGTCGTTTTCGACCATTGGCAATTACGACTACGGCTTCTTCTGGTATTTCTATCAGGACGGCAACATCGAGTGTGAGGTGAAGCTGACCGGCATTCTCTCGACCGGTGCGGTCGAACCGGGGCAAACGCCGACCCACGGCCAACTGCTGAACGAGGATGGGCTGTACGGTCCGATCCATCAGCATTTCTTCAATTTCCGGCTCGATCTGGATATCGACGGGGTCGACAATTCGATCATCGAAGAACACGCCGAGCCGGACGACGAGGGACCCGGCAATCCGGTCGGTTCGGCATACCACAGCGTCAAAACGCTGTTGAAGACCGAGCTTGAGGCGCAGCAGCTCATCGACCCGTTGCGGGCGCGGACCTGGAAGGTCATCAACCCGCACACGCTCAATGCGGTGGGCGAACCGGTGGGGTACCGGCTGGTCCCGCATGGCAATGTCGGATCGTTTTCGGCGGCAACGTCGAGCATCGCACGGCGCGCGGCCTTTATGACCAAGCACCTCTGGGTCACGCCGTTTGCCGAGGGTGAACTGCATGCGGCCGGCGACTATCCGAACCAGCATCCCGGCGGCGCCGGCTTGCCAGAGTGGACCGCGGCGGACCGCTCGATCGAAGACACCGATATCGTGGTGTGGTATTCCCTTGGTTCTCACCACATGCCGCGGCCCGAGGACTGGCCGGTCATGCCGATGGCGTATACGCGGTTCATGCTGATGCCGTCCGGATTCTTTGCACAGAACCCGGCGCTCGATGTTCCGCCGCCAGCGCCGAAGCACAGCAGCAACGGTCACTGTTGCCATTAGAGACAGGTTCGGAGCCAGGAATTCGGACAAATCTGGGTAAACTTGTGTGCAGTCGCCGAGTAGAGTCCCCTCTCCGGCTCTCCCCCGCGCGCGGGGAAGCGGGTGCTGCGCTCACGCGAACGAGTGAACGCACCCCTACTCGACCATCCGGATTCCGTATCAGGCCTCGATCAATGGGTCTGTCCGGCGGCGACTGCGGAGCGTTTGCGTTCCTTGGCGCGTTCGTCTTGCGAGAGCAAGCGCTTGCGCAGGCGATAGGACCTGGGGGTAACTTCCAGCAGCTCGTCGTCGGCCAGGAAATCGAGTGACTGCTCGAGACTCAGGATGACCGGCGGGGTCAGCTTGACCGCGATGTCGGAAGTGCTGGAGCGGACGTTGGACAGCTTCTTGGCGCGGCAGACATTGACGACCAGATCGCCTTGCCGGGGCTGCTGGCCGACGATCATTCCTTCGTAGACCTCGGTTTGCGGATCGATGAAGATGACGCCGCGCTCCTGCGCATTGGCGATGCCATTTGCCAGGGAAATACCCGTTTCCGAGGCAACCAGCGCTCCGGTTCGTTGCGAGTCGATGGGACCGTAGAACGGCTCGAAACCAATCAACCGGGAGGCCATCACGCCGTTGCCCTTGGTGGCCGTGAGGAACGCGTTACGCAACCCGATCAGACCACGGGTGGGAATGGCGAATTCGAGGCGAACGTGACCGCGTCCGTCATTGACCATATTCAACATCTGGGCGCGACGGCCACCGACGAGCTCGGTGACCGTGCCGACGAACGGCTCGGCGGTGTCGATCTGCAGATGCTCGATCGGCTCATAGGTCTTGCCGTCGATCTCGCGGGTGATGGCTTCCGGGCGGGACACCTGGAATTCATACCCCTCGCGGCGCATCGTTTCGATGAGGATGGAAAGATGCAGCTCTCCGCGCCCGGAGACCGAAAAGACATCGGCTTGCTCTGTCGTCTCGACCCGCAACGAGAGGTTCGTTTCCAGCTCGCGGAAGAGCCGCTCACGCAGCTGGCGCGAGGTCGAGAATTTCGCTTCGCGGCCGGCGTAGGGCGAGGTGTTCACCCCGAACGACAGCTTGAGGGTTGGTTCTTCGATCGCGATCGGCGCGAGCGCATCGGGCGCGGTCGGGTCGGTCAGCGTGGCGCCGATCTTGGCATCGGCGAACCCACAGATGGCGACGATGTCACCAGCGCCGGCTTCCTCGATCTCGCGGCGCTTCAGCCCGGCGAACGTCTCGAGGGTCGAGATGCGCTGGCGCTGTTGGGTGCCGTCCGCGTCGATTTGCAGGAGTGAATCGCCGGCATGGATCGTGCCGCGATGAATGCGGCCGATGGCTACCCGGCCGCGGTGGGTGTCGTAGTCGAGCGACGCGATGAGCAGCTGGACTGGAGCGTCGACATCGACGGCCGGCGCGGGGATAGCGCTCAGAATGGTGTCGAGCAACGGGCGGAGATCGTCTTGCATGTCGCCGGGCGCAAATCCGGCGCGGCCCTCGCGGGCGATGGTGTAGACCACAGGAAATTCGAGCTGCTCGGCATCGCTGGCGAGATCGAGAAAGAGATCCTGCGTCAGCTCGACCACTTCGCCAGCACGCTGGGCCGGCCGGTCGATCTTGTTGACCACGACAATGGGTCGCAGACCGATCTCCAGCGCGCGCTGGAGGACGGTGCGCGTTTGCGGCATCGGACCTTCGACGGCATCCACCAGCAGCAGGCAGCCGTCGGCCATATTCAGCACGCGCTCGACCTCGCCGCCGAAGTCGGCATGGCCGGGGGTGTCGATGATATTGATCTTGACGCCTTCATAAAAGATGGCGGTGTTCTTAGCGAGGATGGTGATGCCCCGCTCCCGTTCCAGATCGTTGGCGTCCATGATGAGCTCGCCGGCGGCGTCGGGATCGCGAAAGACATTCGACTGCTTCAAGAGGCCGTCGACCAGGGTGGTCTTGCCATGATCGACGTGCGCGATGATGGCGACATTGCGCAGGTTGCTGGCTAGCGTGGCGTTGCCCATGAGGCGCTCGTCCTTCGAAAATGTGAAAATCGGTTGGGTTGGCATGGAATAGCGGTCTCGTTTGGGTGGATGCGCGGCTGAACGCACAAAAAAGCCGGCCCCGCGGACGACGGCGACCGGCGCAACCGATCAATTATGCCAGAGGAAGCCGATTCGTTCCAATTTTTGGTCCATGGCCGATGAACCGGACAGGTGAAAGCGGCCCGCATCTCGGCAAGAATCCGCTCAGAAATGCACAAGATTTCACTTCGGGCGAGATACGTTGACAGGATCGGAGGGCGGTCGCTAGAATCCCTAGTAAGACATCTTACAAATTGCTATCGACTGGAACACCGTGAGCAAGACCGCCGCTCCGCCACAGCCCAGCTCCGGCGCACCGACCGCCATCCGCCCGATCGAGACGGTATCGCTCGTTCCGGAGGTGCATATCCGCTTGCAGGAATACATCGTCGAGAACGATCTCCAACCCGGCGACCGGCTTCCCTCCGAAGCGTGGCTGGCGGCGCAGATGGGGGTCGGGCGTCCCTTGATGCGGGAGGCCTTGCGCGGGCTGGAAGCAGTCGGGCTGCTCGAAACCCGTAAAGGGGTTGGGCGGTTCGTGCGGGCGTTCGAGGTCGAATCCTATCTCGGTCACTTCACCGCCGATTTTCTCATTCGCTCGTTCTCGGTCAAGGATCTGGCCGAGGCCCGGTGCTTGCTGGAGATTGCGTCGATCAGCGGGGCCGTCGAGCAGCTCACGGATGAAGATTGCGAACAAATCCTGATGTATGTTGCCTCGATGCGCGAAAGCTATGAGGCCGGAGTAAGCGTGAGGGATGCCGACATCGGGATGCACCGGGTGATCATGAGCCGAGCGGACAACACCATCATTGCCGCGCTGCTCGATGCTGTCTATTCCCTGTCGGTCGCCGGTGGGCTGATCCGGGCAAATACCGACGAACGCGGATTGCAGGATATCAAGGAGCATGAGGCAATCGCCGCCGCAGCGGTTCAGCGCGACGGAGCGGCCGCGCGCCGGGCATTGATCGCGCATTTCGAAACGACCTCGTCCCGTCTTGGTTTTCGGCCGCTCTGGCGAGATGTGTATGGAAAGGAGCGCAGCTGACCTGACCGCTGGCGCAAGGAGGCGCGGGCACTTCGGTTCCAAAGGCACGAAGCAAAGGTTTCGTCAGACGTACAGGAGGTTCACATGAACGAACGATTCGGGATCGACACGCTTATCTCCGGAGCAAAATCCGGCGAGCTTTCCCGGCGCGACATCATCAAAGGTTCGATGGCGCTTGGAATGGGCTTGCCATTCGGTATGGCGCTGGCCAACGCCGGATCGGCCGGCGCGCAGGATGCGATGACGCTGAGCTTCGATGCGGGCGCCACGCAGGGCGGCGGCGGCAAGCCGAATGCCGAAGCGATCGCCTACAGCTATATCGTCAATGGCGGCAGCCAGTTCGAGATCAACCGCATGGTCGATGCCCGTCTGGTCACGATTTCCCCCGATCTGCAGAGTGTCGTTGGCGATCTGGCGGAGTCGTGGGAGATCGCGGATACCACGGCGACCTTCAAGCTCGTCCAGAATGCCACCTGGCATGACGGCACCCCCGTTACGGCCAAGGATGTGGTTTTCACCATCAACATGCTGACCGATCCGGCCACCACGTCGCGCTGGGGTTCGTCGTTTCGCAATGTCAAGGGATACGCCGATGCGCAGGCGACGCCGGCCGCGGGTCCGACTTCGTTGTCTGGCGTGACCGCTCCGGACGACTACACCGTCCAGATCGACCTCGAACAGCCGGATTCTGGCATGCTCGCGGGCTTCTACTTCATCAGCATCATGCCGGAGCATGTCCTCGGCACCGCCGACCGCGCGACGATCACCGAGCTTCCCTTCTGGACGACCAACGAGCGCGTTGGCGCGGGACCGTTCAAGTTCACGAATCTGGTCGAAGGCGAGCGAGTCGAGCTGGTGGCGCACGATGGGTATCACTTCGGCGCTCCGCAGATCAAAAATTTGAATCTGCTCTTCTTCTCCAGCGCGGAAACCTCGCTGGCCGCATTCCAGCAAGGTTCCAATCTCGTGGCTCCCATGACGATCAACGATGTCGAGCTCGTTGGCGGTATCGAGGGGGCGGAGTCGATTCCCTTCCCGGCGGGTGTTGGCTATATCGCCTACAACTTGTATCAGGATTATCTCCAGGACAAGCGGATTCGACAGGCGATGGCCTATGCGATCGACAAGAAGACGATCGCCGAAACGCTCTTCCAGGGCCAGGTGAAGGCCGTCTCAACGGAAATTCCCTATATCACCTGGGCGCAGCCGGCGGACGCCAATCCGTACGACTACGATCCGGACAAGGCGAAATCGCTGCTGGAAGAGGCCGGCTGGACTGGTGAGCATACGCTCGGATTCTGGTACTACTACGCCGACCCGATCACGGCATCGGTCATGGAAGCGATGCAGCAGTATCTCGAAGCGGTCGGCATCAAGACAGAGCTCAAATTTGACGATGGCTCTGGGGTGCGCACCCAGGAAATCCTCGATCACACCTGGGACATGATGTACGGATCCTACGGCGGGCAGCCGAGTCCGGCGAATCTGACCGCGGTCTGGGGTCCTCCGGGCTACATCACCTACGGCTGGAGCAACGACGAGTTCAATGCCGAGATGGACGCCGCCCTGCTGACCTACGATCAGGACGAGCAGGCGGCTCATTACCAAAAGGCGATCAAGATCCTCAACGAGGAAGCGCCGAATGTCTGGCTGTTCGATCGGCAGAATCTGTTGGCGCTCAACTCCGGCAAACTCGAAAACTCGGTCTGGGGTCCCGGCCACATCATGTGGCTGAACAACGCCCAGACCTGGACGGTTGTCGAGTAAATCATCGCGGCCGGGGGAGGGCTCCCCTCCCCCGGCCGATCCGCTGCCGACGACCGACACGTTCCGATTGCAGGATTTTTTTCCTTGGGCGGTTTTCTGATCAGACGGCTTTTCCATGCACTGACGATCCTGCTCGGAGTGAGCATGCTCGTCTTTTTGTTCGTGGAGCTGGCCCCGGGCGATGCGGTCGATGCGTTGATGCCGCCGGAATCGTTATCGACCCCAGAAGCGAAAGCCGCGATGCGGGAGCGGCTCGGACTGAACGACCCCGCCCCGATCCGGTACGTGCGCTGGCTGGAGCGGGCGGTGCAAGGGGATATGGGATTTTCGCTCACATCCCGCAAACCTGTTACCGACATCATCATGGCGCGACTACCAAAGACGCTCTTGCTGGTCGGCGCCGCCATGGTCTTTTCCATCATCGTGGGTATCTCGATAGGCATCATCTCGGCAATCAAGCAGTATTCGATCATCGACTATATCGCGACATTCTTTGCATTTTTCTGGTTATCGATTCCAGGATTTTTTCTGAGTCTCCTGGTTATCTACATCTTTGCCGTGCGGCTCGACTGGTTCCCGGTGTTCGGGGCGTCATCGCCGGGCGCTGCGCATCCGACGCTCGACCGTCTTCACCATCTGATCTTGCCGGCGACCGTGCTCGGACTCGAGCTCGCGGCTGCGCTGACCCGCTATACCCGCGCCAGTCTGGTGGAGGTCATGCGCGCTGACTATATGCGCACCGCGCGGGCCAAGGGCCTCAGGGACTGGACGGTGATCGTTTCCCACGGTCTGAAGAACGCCTTGATTCCCATCATCACGGTGATCGCCTTCCGGTTGCCCTATCTGATCAGCGGCGCAATCGTGATCGAAACGGTGTTTCAATGGCCCGGGCTTGGATTACTGACGCTGGACGCGGCCAATCACAAGGACTATCCGTTGATTCTCGCGATCACGATGGCGGTAACCATTCTGGTCGTTATGAGCAGCTTTATTGCCGATCTCGCCTATAGCCTGGTCGATCCCCGGATTCGCCTCGGATGAGCACCGTCGCGCTGGAAACAGCCAGCTCCGAACCGCATGCACTCGACGAGATTCGGACTCGACCCGGGTTCTGGTCCAGGCTCATTCGCCATCGTGCCGCTTTGATCAGCCTGGTGTTTCTGGTCTTCATGGGATTTGCGGCGCTGCTGGCGCCGATTGTGTCGCCGTACGACCCATATGCGATGAATCTGGTCGACGCCAAACAAGGGCCGAGCCTCGAGCATCCACTCGGTACCGACAGTCTCGGGCGCGACACGCTCACCCGGGTCTTCGTGGGTGGCCGCGTCTCGATTGCGGTGGCGTTGTCGGCGGTGGCGATCAGCTCCGCGCTCGGTACGGTGCTGGGGTTGCTGGCCGGCTATCGGCGCGGATGGACCGATGTCATCATCATGCGGATCACTGACATCTTCATGGCGTTTCCCCTGTTCGTGCTGTTGATCGTGTTCGTGGCAATGCTCGGACCGAGCGCCCGCAATGTCGTGCTGATCCTCGGGTTGCTGCAATGGATGATCGTGGCCCGGCTGGTGCGCGGCCAGGTGCTTTCCGTGATGAATCAGCCCTATATCGAAGCGGCGACCTCGACCGGCGTCAAAACCGGACGCATGGTGGCGCGGCATGTGATGCCGAACAGCTTCGTGCCGATTGTGGTCGCCAGCACGCTTGGGGTGGCGAACGCCATGTTGTCGGAGGCGGCGCTTTCGTTCCTTGGACTGGGCATTCAGCCGCCGACACCGTCGTGGGGCAACATGCTGAACGCCGCCCAATCGCTGCAAGTGCTCGTCAACGAGCCTTGGGTCTGGATTGGTCCCGGCCTGGCGATCGCCTTTACCGTGCTGAGTATCAATTTCCTGGGCGACGGTCTGCGTGACGCCCTCGACCCGCATCTGTAACAACGAAGGAGCAGCTTCCGGTGGCGTTCGACACGGTGATACGGAATGGCACGATCGTCGATGGCTCGGGAGCGGCCCGATATGGCGGAGATATCGCGATCGACGATGGTCGCATCGTGCAAATCGGCGATCTCGGCGATGCCACCGGCACGACGGAAATCGATGCCCGCGGGCTGATCGTCGCTCCGGGGTTCATCGATGTCCACATTCATTCGGAAGTTGCGCTGGTGTCCCCGGCCACGCCGAATCGATATGGCTCGGTGCGTCAAGGCGTCACCACACAGGTTCTGGCGCCGGACGGATTCGGCTGGGCGCATCTCGACGGTGAGCGCTTCCGGCAGATGTGGGATTACACCCGGTTCGCGACAGGCGATGCCGATCTGGGCGGTCCCTGGCCGCACGCCGAGGATTACCTCGCGATCTTTCCCGGGCACACGCCGGCCAATGTCGTTCCGGAAGTGCCGCATCTGCCGATTCGGCTGGCGGCGATGGGCTGGGATGACCGACCGGCGACCGATGCCGAGCTCGATGTGATGAAGGAGCTCGTGCAGGAGTGGCTGGATGCCGGCGCGGTGGCGTTCAATACCGGGCTGGATTATCAACCGACCGCGTTCGCCGATACGCGGGAACTGATCGAGTTGTCGAAGCTTACGGCTGCCGCGGGCGCGATCTATGCGGCGCACATTCGCTACAACATCCTCGGCCGCGATGCCGCCTGGCGGGAGACCTTCGAGATCTCGCGCGAGGCCGGGATTCCTATTCATATCTCGCACGAAAGCGTCGATGACATTACCCGCCCTTTGCTCGAGGAAGCAGCAGGGACCATCGATGTCACCTTCGAGTCGTATATGTATCCGGCGGGGTGCACGCACCTGGCGATGACCTTGCCGACCTGGGCGCAGGCCGGGGGCACCGATGGCGTGATGCAGCGTTTGGAGGATCCGGAAATCCGGCGGGAGTTGACAGCCTTCCTGCAAGAATCGTTGACCATCGGGGAAGGCCGCCCGGGCAAGCTGACCATTGCCGCCAATCAGACCGGCAGTCATATCGGCCGGACGCTGGCCGAAGTGGCCGCGGAGCAGGGGTTGCCGATGGGCGAAGCGGCGATGAAGATGCTGCTCGCTGAGCATCCGTATGCGCTGATGGTCTATCACCGGAATTACGGTCAGGACGTGGCTAATGTCATCGCCAAAGAGACCTTTCAACATCCGGCCATGATGGTCGCCAGCGATGGCATCTATCACGGAACCTTCAGCCACCCGCGCTCGAATGGCTGTTTCGCCCGCGCCATTCGGTATGGGGTGCGCGAGCTTGGCGCGGTCACGCTGGAGGATGCGGTCTACAAGATGAGCGGATTCCCGGCGACGCGATTCCGGATACCCGATCGCGGTTACGTTCGGGAAGGCTATGCCGCCGATGTCGTGCTCTTCGATGAACAGTCGATTGCCGATGGCTCGACCTGGGAGAATCCGCTCGAGAGCCCGGCCGGGATCGAGCTGGTGATGGTCGGGGGCGTGCCGGTGGTGAAGCAGAATGTGCCGACCGGGGCGCTGCCCGGCAAGGTGCTGCGTCGCCAGGATGCGTCGGCGCCGATATGACACCGCCGCTGCGAACTGTCGTCGTCGGTCTCGATCATTACCATGTCACGGGCTGGGTCGAGACCCTCGGTCTTTTTCCCGAGCAGATCGAGATCGTGGCGCGCTGCGATCCGGATCCGGCACGGGCGGAGGCTCAACGGCCAATGTTCGTCGATCCGAATCTTCCCCAGCTATTTCCGGACTCGTTTCTGGCAACGCCGTTCTATTCGGACATCGGTCAGCTAATTCAGGAAGTTCGTCCGCAGCTGGCCGTGGTGACGTTGTCAAACCGGCTTGCACCGAACGCAATCGTCGCGCTGGCCCGCGCGGGGTGTCATGTGCTGGTCGACAAACCTGGGGCACTGAACGAAGCCGAGGCGGAGCGGTCGGCGGCTGCTGCGCGCGCGAACGGTGCGAAACTTGCGGTTGCCTTCACGCGTCGCTATGGCCGTCCCTGGCAACAAGCTGCGCGGGAGATCGAACATGGCCGACTCGGGCGACTGCTCACCTCGGAAGCGATCTTCGTGACGTCATCGGTGCCGGTGCGCGATCCGCGCAATCGCATCTTCGATCGCGCCGATATGGGCGGTGGCATCTTGCACTGGCTTGGTGTTCACGATATCGATCTCATCCAATGGCTTGCGGGCGAACCGATCGTTTCGTTGCAGGCAATGAGCGCCACGATGAGCAGCGCGGACATCGATGTCGAGGACACGATCTCGATTGCGTACCGGCTCGCCGGTGGCTCGATTGGAACGATGCATTTCGCCTATGCGCTGCCGCGGATGGGTGGCGAGGGCTATGCGGCGCTGCGGGGCTCGAACGGTTCGGTCGTGATCTCAGCGGCCGGAACGACGGAATGGATCGGTCCGGGCTCGGTCGCTGACCCGATCCGAACCGACGTGACGACAACCGACACGGTTCGCTTGCCGGGCTACGGATCGGCCGGAGCGTCGATCGTGCTCGATCTGCTCGATGCGATCGCCAACGATCGCGATCCCCTGGCAACCGGCGAACACGCGCGCGATGCGTTGCGGGTCGTCGATGCCGCCTATCTGAGCGCTCGAGCTGGAGAACGCGTCGATATCGAAGGCGCCACTGGAGAACGAGTCCGATGAGAGAACACTTGCACGGCGTCTGGGTCGCTATGCCGACCCCATGGCAAGCGGATGGCCTGATCGACGGTGGCGTGGTGCGTGAGCTGGTGCAGCGGTATGCGGATGCCGGACTGCATGGCGCCTACACCACCGGCACCGACGGCGAAGTGCACGTCATGGAGATCGAGGATCTCGTTCAGCTCGCCCCGGCGTTTGCCGATGCCGCGGCGAGTGCCGGGCTGCCGGTGCAGATCGGCTGTGGGTGGTCCCATACCAACGGCGTCATCGAGCGTGGCCGGATTGCGCAGGAAAACGGCGTGGGGATCATTCAGGTCACCCTGCCGTCGTGGATTCCATTGAACGATGAAGAGATCGTTCGTTTCTATGGAGGGATCGGCGACGCCCTGCCTGAGCTGCTGCTGATTCACTACAACATCATGCGCAGCGGGCGGATGATGAACGGCCAGGATTTCCAGCGCGCCCACGCGGTTGCGCCGAATCTGGCCGGGAGCAAGCACACCGGCGGCAATATCTCGCTGCTGTCGGAGATCGTCGAGGCGACGCCGGAGATGGCGCATTTCATGGTCGATTCGGACATCGTCACCGGCGCGCTCTTTGGGTCGCCCGGCTATTACAGCTTCATCGCCAATGTTTCGCCGTCGTTCGCGCTGTCCATGATGGACGCCTGCGACCGGGGTGATTGGTCTGCCGCCGCCGCGCATGCAAACTACAACCGGCGCTTCTTCCGGCGATGGTTGCCGATGTGCTCCGACATCAATTCTTCGGCCGCGCTCGGCAAGGTCGCGACCGCGGCGGGGGTGTTTCCGGAAATGCCGCTTTTCATCAAGGAGCCGTACACCAGCGGCACCGAGCGGCATGTACGCGAGCTGCGCGATCTGATTCAACGTGAGTTTCCAGAGCTGGCGGCGGGCCAGTTCGTTCTACCGACCCAGGAGCAGGCATGACCCCGTATCGCGTTGGCATCGTTGGATTGAGCTGGATCACGACCGACCCGGCCGGCGAGGCGACTCATCCCGTGCTCGGCACGGCGGTTCCCGGCACGCACCTGAGCGGCATGGCGACCTTGCCGAACGTCCAGGTGGTGGCCGGTTGCGACATCGTACCCGCGGCCCGGGATCGGTTCATCGAGCGCTGGGACGCCACCTGGCCAGGTCTGGTCGCCTATGACGACTATGAGCAAATGCTGGCCGAGGTGCCGCTCGATGTGGTGGCGGTCGCCACCCCGGACAATCTGCACGGCCCGGTCGTCAAAGCCGCGGCGAAGGCCGGGGTCAAGGCAATTTTCTGTGAGAAGCCAATCTCGACGCACACCGATGAGGTCGACGAGATGATCGCGGCCATCGAAGAACATGGCATCGTCGTCAATGTCAATCACACCCGCCGCTGGGGCCAGACCTGGATCGCCGCTCGCGAAGCGCTGCGCTCCGGTCGGATCGGTGAGCTGGTGGCGGTCATCGGCAAATTCGGCGGCGAGCGCGCCATGCTCTGGCGCAACAGCAGCCACATCATCGACATCATGAACTCCTACGTCGATGGCAACCCGGTCTGGGTGGTCGGCGAACTGGAGGATGCGCATAAGGACTACGGCACTCGCTACCACGGCGATGGCGGGCGTGACGCGTCGCTCGAACCGGCGGCCAATGCCTATTGGGCGTACGACAATGGGGTGCGCGCCTTCCTGAGTGGAATGAAAACCGCCGCGCCGGTTTTGCAAGTGGAGCTGATCGGGTCGAAGGGCACCATCTTCGTCGGAGATCAGCAAGCGCGGCTGGAAGAGCTGACCGAGCACGGCGTGGTGACCAGCCCGATCATCCCCAATGGCACGATGGGCGGGATGCAGGCCGGCGTGGCCGATCTGCTGACCTCCCTGGAAAACGGAACCCCCACTCAATCGCCGCCGCGCGAGGCGCGCAAGGCGGTGGCGGTCATCGATGGCATCCTGCAGTCGCAGGCGAACGGCAACAATCGCGT